>NZ_JAMYLZ010000023.1:0-98251 GCF_040318315.1 Mesorhizobium sp. M1227 | reverse complement strand
TGCGGCACAGATCGGCAACCGATACCCCGGCCTCATGTTCCTTCAAAATTCCGATGATCTGCTCTTCAGAGAAGCGGCTACGTTTCATGTCCTGGTCCTCTCGTCGGCCAGAACGAACTTCAAACCGAATTAGATCAGAGGGGCAAGGTCACCCGGTAGGCGCCCACCTAACCTCGACCCAGCACAGTTCTTGGACCGCGATAATCTTGAGAGTGTCTGCAAGACCGACCATGTCGCTGCAAGACCGAGCCTATATGATCGGCTCGTACATCAAGGCATCAAAGGGCGGCCGTTGATCAGAACCATCCTTGGAACAGGTGAGGCTACTTGCCTTTACCTTTGCTTTTTGCCTGAGTGGTAGGTAGGTGTCGAACTACGGCAGTAAGCTCCCGAACAGCTTCTGAAAGCTGTTGAATAGACGCAGAAAGGTCATCTTCGGAGGAATTTACTGCTTTTTCATCGGTGGGCTGATTGGAGATCATTCCCTTCAGGCGAGCTACCACAGAGCCAAGCAGCCTCTGGCGAAAAGTAGATTGGAGCACAATCCGAGCCACGTAGGGATTTTGGGTCTCGATTGTTGCCGTCAGGACGATTTGCTTTTGATCTACCATGTCAGCCCGCAAAATGTCGGCCGCCGGGCAAAGGCAAACCCGCCATCGCAGGGCATATGCAAATTGGGCACCTGACGGATCGACCGCAACGCCCTTAGTTGCTTCGGCGTATGCCGCTGCTTTGGAGTAGCCATCCCCAAGCGCGATCCTCAGTCGTCGTTAGATTAGCTGGTAGCCTACCAAAGTGTATATCGGCCAGACAACAAACAGCAAAGCAGCGGCGGTCCACCAGAAAAGAGGCCATGCGTTATCTTGGATGTACGCCATACTCGCCCACCTCCGTCTTCCAGGTGAAGAAAGCCACGACTGCCAGACGCTACGCAAGTTGTCAGCTCAGATGAGCGGCAGGGGGGCACCCCGCGACAAAGTTTGTGTCGCTTCCAGTTTGGTGAACACCCCTGCGCCGGCAGACTACTATTGCGGTTGAACGGTGGAAGCTACCGCTGCTAAAGTTGTTATACTCCCTTCAAAGCTAGGTCGCACGCTTCAAAGCACGGCAAAGACACTTGTCAGTGCCGGCGCGACAGACGAGGATTGGGCGGCCTGGATCAATTTGACAAAGCCTGAGGCTGAGCTGCTGCGTCCGCTTCCCGCTGGATCGCTCTCGGTGAAGACAGTTCGCCCCGAAAGCTCGTGGCTTAGCTGCGCAAGATCTCTGGTACGCTGAGCGGACCGAGATCGAGAACTGGCGTGTATTCGCCGGTGCGGCGCCAGACGCCTCGCACCTTTCCATTCTCCCGATCCTGCCTCGGATCGAACCTCAGCCCCTCAAAGTGATCCAGAAAGGCCTCTGCAGATGCGGCATCGCTGAAGCAATGGAGCCGATAGGTCTCATATTTGCCGTTCGGCCATATCGCCTGCACATGCCGCGTCTGGTGCTTAAGCCCTCGTTCCTGGCAGAACTTTGCGATCATGGTGAAGTTCCGGTCCGTGCAGAAATCATCTGGCAGCGCAACCTGGTGTGGTCAGTCGCGGTCGATGACCGATGGCGTTGGTGATGCGCGTGGCCGATCGTGGTCGTTCGCCAGCTCTGTTGCTTTGAGGGGCCGAACACGCCGACGAAAGCGATAGCGACACCTATGCAGCCGGAACTCGGACAACATCTAATTGTGACCACTCGCCATCCCGAAGAAGCGCGATCGGAGCCTTTGCCGAAGCTAAACCTACGTTCCACCAATCCATGGCGCCGATTTAAGCAGCAGGCACGGATCATTCACGGAATGAGACCAAATGCTGCGGCATGTTAGGTCAATCAATAAGTCTAGTCGTACGAAAAATTAGATAGAGTCCAACAACGGCGACGGGGATACATAGAACTTGTGAAATACTGAAAGGCACCCCAGTGATCCAACTGTCATCTCTCAGGAGTTCCATTAGCGCTCTAAAGAAAGAGTACAGAACAAGGAAAAGACCCGATACCAACCCTGGTTTTGCAGCAGGCGGACGAAGCCAGAGTATCGGATAGAGGATCACGAGCAGGACAATTCCCTCAAGAAGCGCCTCGTAGAGCTGGGTTGGGTGCCGAGCGATTCCATCGGATGGATCGGTGATCGCCCATGGTAACGAAGTCGGCGGCCCAAAAATTTCTCTATTAAAGTAATTACCAATCCGTCCAAGAAAAAGACCTGCTGGAGCGGAGCCGGCCACTAAATCAGTTAGAGAAAGAAGATTCTTTTTTGTTTTCCATGCAAAAATGTACATAGTGAGTGTTACTGCAATTAACCCACCAAAGAACGACATTCCACCTCGATTAAACCGGAACAAGTCTTCAATCGGAGAGGTTCCCAAGGCGATGCCATAAAAGAGAACATAGCCAATACGACCACCGAGGACGCAACCGACGCTCATCCAGAACATCAGGTTATCCACGTCATTTGCTGTCATGACATTGTATTTTTTGGCCGCTGCTCGAATTAGTATCCAAGAAACACAAAGGCCTGCGACATAGAGAAGGCCGTACGACCGCAACTGTACGTGCATTCATAACCCTTCCATCGGGTGTGAGGGTCATCAAGGCTTCCCTGGGTCCATTTTGTGACCTGGGCACCGAGCCTCGGGATTAACAGCTGCAGCAAATTGCTGCTACTATGTTTTTAGTGTTGCGCCAAGATCGAGCATGTTATTCGCCATGATCACTCCAGCTACTCTGCGGCTATTCGCGTTCTGGACAATTGCCTCTCTAATGGTGATTGCTTGTATGCCGCGGCCTCAAGAAATTTCAGCCACGAGGCTTTTCGCCGGCCCTACGCAGTACCCTCCAGACGACTTCGCGGCTTACGGAATCGTGGCGTTTCCGTCTCACGCAGCACCCACTACACGAGACCGACATTTGTTGATTTGTGAGGCCTACATGGCCGCGCTTCCTCACACGTCTGCCGTAGATGTGCCAAAAGCGGAACAGATGGTAACTATATGGCCGATGGAGTCGAATGCTGATGCCGTTGTCTTAAACAAGAGGTCAAGACCAAGAAATGCATGTGAGTCCGCAGTCGACAAATACTCGATTGTCATGGGCAAAGAGGCCATCGGCGATGCTAAGGCGACCGGTGCTCAACTGAACGGGCTAGGGCCATATCTATTGGCTTGGTCTCCATCCTCCTCCAAAGGTAAGCACGATGCACTAGTTCTGGTAGCTGATCTATCTAACGTAACTTCGTACCCGCAGGCCGAAGAATATTTCAGAAAGTGGTCGGATGACATCGAAAGTGATCCAAAACTATGGAAGGGGGGCTGGAACTTGGAGCAACTCCGAGTGGCGATTCGCGATTGGGCTGACAAATTTGGTCCAGGCTTCCTGTCAACCCTCGGGGGATAAAAGTCTATGCTGGAGCACGTGTTTAAACTTGGGGCAGGCGGATGTGCAGGCCTACTGTTGGGTTTCCTGCTTGTGGCTTGGGTTGAGCCCACGACAGCCGGTGGCGCGGGTATATTAGTTGTGATCTGCGTAGCTCTTTGTACGGTCTTAGGGGCGGTGATATCTGCTGTCCTGTCGCGGAGAGCGCCGATCGATGCCCAACCTCCGACAAGTGGCGAGGCAAAATAAACCAGTGACTGCACAATGGCTCGGGAACTTGCTCTGTTATTTGCGTTGGACCCGCCTCGGGTATCGGTCCGATGCGACCACCGCCCAGCGTCTCTGTGCCTGGGCTTAATGCCGTTATCGCTTTCGATAGATGAGCACAAAGAGTCGAGAGCCGACACCAGGCTTCCGAGGTGATGCCGTCGACAAGCGGCAATTCCGTTCACGGCCCAATGCCGTCATTTCCCGTCGCGCCTACTGGCACCTTTCTGGCGCAATCGGCCAATTCCCGACCTTTTAACGCAAAAACCGCCCCGGTCTGACCGGGACGGTTAGCGTACTATGACAGAAATGGTTGCGGGGACAGGCTTCGACCTTTGTCCTAGTCTAACTTCTCCAATCCGATGGTTTGCCGAGGATTGGCAAAGTCAAGGGATGCCGATCAATTCACCGCTCGGCGATGACCTCGCCTCGCTTGCTACCGGGCGAAAGAACCACCTCACCGACGAGCGAACGCAGCGCCTCGGCCGCTTCCCGGCATCCGCGAGGTGTTACGCGGTCGGTCGGGTGCCCGATATTTTCACCTTCAGAGCAGTGACGGACACTGGGGAGAGATGGCCAGGACCATCTCTTCCCACTCGCTGGCTGTGATGTGGCAGGTCTGCTCGATCGACGAACAGTCACCTTCGTTCGATGCAGGAGTTCCATCGTGGTCCGGCCAGCACCCGCGTTGCACAATGGATTGAAAACATTTCCAATCACGGGGCCAACGATACCGAAAGTGGCCAGTTCTAGTGCTTATCGAAGACGGAGCCCATCCGGGGACTGAATAGCCTGTCGTACGTCTTGAGCAGGAACGCGTCAGTCATGCCCGAGATGTGGTCGCATATCACCCGCACCGGGTCGGCGCTGTCGCGGTAGATTTCAAACGTGTCGCGAGGCAGGGCTCAAATCGCTCAGCCACAGCAGCGAAGCCGGAATTGGCAGTTCGATGAGTGTGGGGAAAGGCGGTAGCGCTCTCCCGCTACCATAACTACCTTTGTCCAACCCGGAGACATAGGTAACAGATTGTACCTAAGACATGGGTGACAACCTCGTGCCGAACGGGTTGTCGATGGTCTGCAAGGTCCTCTGTTCCAAGTCGATATAACCGAGATCGTAATGCATGAAGCTGACGAGCCAAATGCCGTCGTCGACCTCCTTGATTCCCAGCCTCTGACCGGCGAGCACGGTCGAGACGTTGATCTTCTTCCTGTGCATGCAGATGCGGCCGCAAGCGGTAACTAGGCCAAAGGATTGGGCAAGGAAATTCAGCTCCCTCAGCCTCTGACGATCATCCGCTCTACAGCCGTCCCTCCTGCGGCCAGCTTCATCAGATCGGTGTCGAAATTGACATCGGCAGCGCTGCGCTCCGCGCGCGCCGCATTGCCTGCGAACTGGTGTTGATAGCCTTTCCATGCCGCGTCCGCGATGGATCGGCTGGTGCCACTCAACAGGAACTGGGTGAGCTCGGTAGCAGCTCGATCGATGCGACCGCCGAGCTCCGGCGACCCCCAATCTTCCGGGGCAGCAAAGATCGACGTCGGCACGGGAAAAGTGCGCAGAAACGCGAAAAGCGGGCGCATCTGCGCGTCCGCGACCATCGCATGGCGAGCGGTGCCGGCCGTCGCGGCGAGGATCACCGGTTTGGCAATGAGCAAGTCGTTGTCGAGGATATCGATGAACGACTTGAACAGCCCGCTGACACCGGCCTTGTAGACTGGCGTGGCGGCAACGACGGCATCCGCGCCGGCAAGCGTTTCGATTACGGACTGCACCTTGGCCTCGGGAAATCCGGCCACCACGGCACGCGCAATATCGACTGCAAGCGGAGCCAGGTCGATGACGCTAAGGACGGCGGTCTTTCCCGTACCAGTGATACGTTCGATGCTCTTCTGTGCGATGCGGTCGGCCAGCATCCGCGTTGTGGAGGGATCATTTACGCCTGCGTTCACCACGACGAGCCGTATGGGCTTCCCCCTGTTCTCGATGGTCTTCGTCATCTCTCTAATCCTTTCCCTGAAGACACCACCGGGGGCCTACCGCTTTGCGACATTGCCGGACCGGGCGGCCTGCCCCACGACCAGCGGGGCGCGCGCTGTAACGTTTTCATCAGTATCGTGATACGGCCGGACATCCGTCAGGTTGTCTCCGCGATTGGCATTCGGACGCGGCTGGCGCGGCGGCTGGTCTCCATACTTGACTTCCACCAGGCTCCGGTGCGTCGGGGCTATGGCGGCGCCCGGCGAGCGTCGCGCCGCCATCTCCTTGCGGAGCACGGGCACCACCTCAGTGCCCAGCAGCTCGACCTGCTCGAGAGCCATCTCCAGCGGCAATCCCATGGCGTCGAGAACCCAGAGTTGCCGCTGGTAGTCGCCGAAGGCTTCCCGGAAGCTCAGCGTCCTGTCGATGACCTCCTGCGGGCTGCCAACACTGAGCGGCGTATCGCGCGAATATTCTTCCAGCCGATAGGTCTTTCCGTAGATGGGGCTGCCTTCGAAATAGGGCCGGAATCGGCCGTATGCGTCCTGCGAGCGCTTGGCGATGAAGGCATAGCCACCAAGCCCGACGACGGCCTGCTCCTTGGTGCCGTGTCCGTAATGCTCGAACCGCTCGCGGTAGAAGTTCACCAGCGGCAGGAAGTGCAGGTTGGGCGCAAGGATGTTGTTGGCGAAATAGCCGTTCCCGTAAAAAGCCGCCTGCTCGGCGATCTCCGGAGTGCGGATCGAGCCGTGCCAGACAAAGGGAGGAACGTCGTCGAGCGGACGCGGGATCGACGTGAAGCCTTGCAGCGGGGTCCGGAATTTGCCTTGCCAATCGACAACGTCCTCGCGCCACAGCTTGTGGAGCAGATTGTAGTTCTCGAGCGCCAGTGCGACGCCGTCACGCATGTCCTGCCCAAACCAGGGATAGACCGGCACTGTATTCCCGCGGCCGAGCATCAGGTCCATCCGCCCCTTCGAGAGATGCTGCAGCATCGCGTAGTCTTCCGCGATCTTCACCGGGTCATTGGTCGTGATGAGCGTCACGGCGGTGCTGAGGATGATGCGCTGCGTCTGCGCGGCGATATGGGCGAGCAGAGTCGTCGGCGAGGACGAGAAAAAGGGTGGGTTGTGGTGCTCGCCGATGGCGAAGACATCGAGCCCGACCTCGTCCGCCCGCTTCGCGATCTTGACGATCGCATCGATCCGCTGCGCCTCGCTCGGCGTGACGCCTGTGATCGGGTTGCGCGTTACGTCGCTGACAGAGAAGATTCCGAACTGCATTTTGAAGCTCCAGGGGCTCGATGTCGGTAGATGTCTGCGTCAACGGGTCGTGATCCGCGAGTGGCGGGCCGGCCTACCCTCTTCGTGACTCGCCATGCTCAGCGAGCCGGGATCTTGGCTTTCCGCAGCCGGGCCCAAGCAATGAACAAGGACAAGGCGAGCAGCGTCAGGTTGATGGGCAGCATCTTGGCCGTCTCGCCGAGCAGCGCATGCGTGATGATCGCCCCCACCTGTATGAGTGAAAGCCCGACAGCCGCCAGCGGCGTCAGCCAAGGCTTGATCCGCGTCGCGGCCGGCAGGATGAGACCGACAGCGCCCAGCACTTCGAGAGTGCCTATCAGCCGTGTGACGGCTTCCGGTACATGGGTGACGAAGCTCATGCTCGCGGCGAGCGCGTCGATGGGCTGTATCAGTTTCGCGCCACCGGCTGCCAGATAGAGGAGAGCCAGGAGCGCCTGTGCGATCCACAGCGCCAGGCTCCAACGATTGATGGGGCCGCGAACGGCGCCGGTTTGAGTGTTCATTTTGATCGTCCTTTTCGAAAATAGGGAAATTGGCGGCGGGAGAGCCGACTATGCGGGGCTCGCCGGTGCTGCCGGTAGAACGGGCGGGAAAAATCGGCCCTGTCAGAGGCTTCCCCGCCGCTCCAACCGTGCTCGGCCTGGCGCTTCAGGCGGCCTTTGCGGCCGGACCCTGCAGCTTCGCAAGCTCCTCGTAATACCAGTACACCAGCGTGCGGGCTTTGTCGGCCACCGGCCCCGCCCAGTCACGGAAGAGTTCGGTAACGACGGCCAAGGCCGTACTGGGGACCGCCCCGGCATGAGTGAGCCGCTGGATCGCCGTGCTGTGGGCAAGCTGCGACCGACCGCCGACGGCGTCGACCGGGAAAGCCACGTCATGGCCGTCCTTGAGCGCATCGATGACCGGGAAGGCAAGGCAGATCTCGGTCCAGAGGGCGCCGATGATCAGCCGTTTGCGGCCGGTCTTCTCGACCGCGGCGCGAAAGGCCGGATCTTCCCACGAGTTCATTGTCGAGCGATCGATCACCTCGATGCCGGGCAGTTCGGCGAGGATCGCCGGAACCGTGGGGCCGTTGACACCCATGTTCGCACCGACCGTCGAGAGAATAATGGGCATGTCGAAAGCCCGTGCAGCCCTGATCAGTAGCCGCACGTTGAGCTCGACCAGGTTGGCCGGCGTTTCGGATCGGATCTGGCTGAACATTTCCGGCTGGTAGTCGATCAGCACCAGCGCAGATTCTTCGTATTTCCACACGTCTTGCAAGCTCATCTATTTCTCCATGGGGTTGCTCCGGCGCGGCTATGCCGGATGAACTGACCCACAAAGGATGGCGTTCCTTGTCGGCTTAAGATAGCCTCCGGTTTTGCGATTGATTGTTGCTGAAAGCGGAACGCTATGGAGATTGAGGACGTCAGGACTTTCGTGGAGATCGCGGAGGGGCGAGGCATATCGCCTGCCGCGCGGCGGCTGGGCGTCGCAAAATCCGTCGTCAGCCGCCGACTGGCTCGGCTGGAGGAAACGCTCGGAAGCCAGTTGCTCTCTCGCACGACTCGCGGCGCCGCCTTGACGGAGGCCGGGGCGACGTTCCGCGACCACGCCACTCGCATCCTCGGCGAGTTCGAGGCGGCACAGGATGCGCTGGCACCCGATGGCGCGGTGCGCGGGCTTCTGCGTATCGCCGCGCCCCTGTCTGGCGGGCCGAGGCTTGTCGCCCCGGTTCTTGCCGAACTCGCTCGACGCCATCCCTTGCTGCATGTTCATGCAGCCTACAGCGATCGTTTCGTGGATCTGATTTCCGAGGGCTTCGACGCGGGAATCAGGGCGGGATTTCTGCCTGACTCGAGCCTGATCGCCAGACGCATTCGGCCCATATCCGGGATGCTTGTCGCCAGCCCCGCCTATATCGCCGGGCATGGGGCACCGCAAACGCTTGGCCAACTGGCGGATCACGAGTGCCTGTTGCAGGGGACCGAAGCATGGCGGTTCGTCGAGGGAGGCAAAACGATCGCGGTCCATCCTCACGGTCGTTTCAAGGCGGATAACGGCGAAGCGCTCCTTTCGGCGGCGCTGGCCGGACTCGGCGTGGCGGCCCTGCCGGATTTCCTGATCGAGCCCCACATCGCCTCCGGTGCGCTCATCCCCCTGCTTGCCGACCACACGGTGGTCGCGGCAGGGCTTTATGTGGTGCGTCCACCCGGCGACTTTCCGCCACGCAAAGTCAGAGCGCTGATCGACATCATGCTCGAATATCACGCCGGCTGAGGACGGGCGCTCGACGGCCCATGGAGACCGGCGGCTGTGCACTCTGCGGACCCGGCGCGAAGGCTATGGTTAGTATTCGATCGAGACACTGGCAGAACTCGCCTTCAAGCGGCTCAAGAGCGGCATGGGCACCCATAAGCTTCCAGCACGCGATGAGCGGCTCGCCCGAAGGTGGCTCATGGCCCATCTGATCCTGGCGCTGATGATCGACGAGCCCGATCACGCGCCGCTACAAGGTCGCCGTCGGTCGACCGCTTTTCCGCCTGGCCGAAAAGCACCGTACGGATCAGGCCACAAATACGAAATTGGAGACGCCGGAAGGCCATTAGGTGTCTCTCCAGCGAGACAGACTGTCTTATTTCGATGACTTATGGCGCGGATTTCGAACGCATACCTTCTGCCAAGAAGGAGAACCTACATGATCCAATCCGCTGATCTCAAGCGCGGGGCCTCCACATCCGAACCGCTTGCCCCCGGCCGAGCCTTACGTCTTCAAGCCTATGGCGGCCCCGAATCGCTGACAGTCGATAGCGTATCCGCGCCCGAGCCGGGTCCGGGCGAGGTCTTGGTGTCGGTCAAGGCCGCCGCGGTAAACGGTATCGACTGGAAAATCCGTGAAGGCTACCTCCGCGAGCGCTTCAAGCTGACCCTGCCCGCGACGCTTGGCATCGAAATGGCCGGCGTCGTGCTTCGGACCGGCCCCGGCGTCACAGGCGTGAAGCCCGGGGATCGGGTTATGGCCGCCATCGGTGGCGTCGGAGCCTACGCCGACCATCTGGTCATCAACGCCGAGAAGCTCGTCCTGACGCCGGCATCACTGTCCGACGTGGAGGCGGCGGCCATTCCGGTCGCGGCGATGACAGCCTGGCATGTCATTCAGGCGGCGGATTTCGACCTCTCCGGACGGCGGGTGCTGATCCATGGCGCAGCCGGCGGCGTGGGCGGCTTTGCCGTCCAGTTCGCCAAGGCAGCCGGAGCGACGGTCTTTGCCACGGCCTCGACCAATAGCCTGCGACATGTCCGGGCGCTCGGCGCGGACGAGGTGATCGACTATCGGCAGCAGAACTTCGAGATGCTTGCGCGCGACATCGATTTCATCGTCGACCTCGTCGGTGGTGAGGTCGTGAACCGCTCCTGGGCAGTCCTGTCGCCCGATGGCCTTCTCGTAAGCATCGCCGCCACGGACCTCGCATCACGTACGCCGCCAGGCCGCCGCGGCGTCTTTTTATCGAACAAACCTGATACCGCGCGCCTGACCGCGATCGCCCAGCAGGTCGCCGTCGGCGCCCTGCGATCGACGATCGCCGACGTGGTGGGCTTCGATGATTTGGCTTCCGCAATCGAGCGCAATCGCACCGGCCGCGCACCCGGCAAGATCGTCGCTGATTTCACCCGCTGATCACCAAGTTTTCAACTTTCAAGGAGTTTATCATGACGACTATCTGGAGTCCGGTCCGCGTGGGCCAAATGGACCTGCCCCACCGCCTGGCCTTGGCCCCGATGACTCGCAGCCGTGCCGAGTTCAACGGCGTACCGGGCGAGCACGCCGCTGAATACTACGCCCAGCGCGCCTCCCTTGGCCTGCTGATAACCGAGGGTGTGCAACCCTTGGCCGATGGCCAGGGCTATTTCGCGACGCCGGGGATCCACGCGCCCGAACATGTCACTGGCTGGCGCAAGGTCACCGATGCGGTTCATGCAAAAGGCGCGAAGATCTTCCTGCAGCTCATGCATGTCGGCCGCATGTCGCACCCGGACAACACGCCGCATCACCGTCAGCCCGTCGCCCCATCGGCCGTCGCGCCCGGTGAGCAGATGTTCACTGCGAGCGGCATGCAGCCCATCCCCGAGCCGCGCGCGCTGACGACCGAGGAAGTCGCCGCCACGGTGCAGGACTTCCGGCGGGCCGCGCGGCTGGCTATCGATGCCGGCGCCGACGGCGTCGAGATTCACGGCGCCAACGGCTATATCGTCCATCAGTTCTTTGCGCCGAACGCCAATCACCGGACCGACGCCTATGGCGGGCCGATCGCTAACCGCATTCGGTTCGCCGTCGAAGTGGCGCAGGCTGTCGCCGATGAGATCGGCGCCGATCGCACCGCTATCCGCCTTTCGCCAGGCCTGCCTTTGGGCGGGCTTGATGAAGGTCCGGAGAGTCCTGCGCTCTATCGCGAACTGGTCGCCGCGCTGGCACCACTGAAGCTGGCCTATCTCCATCTGATGTATGGCGGGGGCGACGAGTTCCTCGCCGACATCCGCCGTGCGTGGCCCACGACCCTGATGGTGCTGCGGCTTGGCCGCACACGCGAAGCCCTGGACCAGGACATCGTCTCGGGCCAGGCAGACATGACCTCGATCGGCCGTTGGGCTTTGGCCAATCCCGACTTCGTCGAGCGTCTACGGTTGGGCGCGCCCGTCAACGAGCCCGATCCATCCACCTTCTATGGCGGTGGCGCGGCCGGCTACACGGACTATCCGCGGCTTGCGGGCTGATGCGTCGGCTGCTGTAGTTCATCGGACTGCAGCAGCCACCTTCTGGCGGTCGTCGCTTGCGTTATTGGATCAAGCTGGCCCGCGACGTGGGTGATGGCGTTGGCCGACAGAAGGTAACCGTGGCGGCTTCAAATCCGAATGAACGCTGCCAATTCGTCGGGAGTTCCTTTTGGGAACGCTCCTCTCAGATGGTCGAGAAAGGCGGAAACGCGGGCATTCAACAGGCGCCGCGACGGGTAGAGCGTCCACAGGGCCGTATCCGGACCATCCACGTCCCCCCAATGCACCAACGTGCCGGCGGCCAGATCATGACTCACGAGCGATACCGGCAACCGTGCCGCACCCACGCCCATGACGACCGCATCGCGAACCATGATGAGCGACGACAGGCTGAGCACCGGGGTGAACGCGATCGTCGTCGGCCCCGTGTCCGGTTTGATATTCCACAACGAGAGTCCTCTGTCCGAGCTCCGCACGACAGCGGGAGCGGCGTCTCCGTCTCGCGGTCTCGCCACTTGCGGGCTCGCCACGATCACAAGCCGATCACGCATGAAGACCCGTCCCACCAGGCTTTCATCGGAACGCGGATTGACGCGAATGGCCAGGTCATACCCTTCTTCGACCATGTCGACTGCACGGTCTTCGGTCGTGACTTCAAGGATAACGTCGGGATATTTGAGCGAGAAGCCTGCCGCCAGCTTACCCATCGCAAGTTGAGAGAAGAGCAACGGTGCACTGATCCGCAAATTTCCACGCGGTTCCCGGTCTCCCGACGCAATCGCTGCGGCCGTCTCCTCCACTTCCGTCAGCAAGCGACTGGTTCGCTCATGCAGGTCCTTTCCCTCCTGCGTGAGCTTCAGGGCACGCGCCCCGCGCTCGAACAAGCGTAGGCCCAAGCTATTCTCCAGTTCTGCGGCGCGCCGCGAGAGCGTCGCCTTGGGGCGCCCTGTGGCGCGCGCGGCTCGCCCGAATCCACCATGACGTGCAACCAGATTGAAGTCGGCTAGGGCGAGCAGGTCCATGTGTTCCACCAGTGAGACAGGGTGTCTACAAATGGCAGCTTCCGGTGCGTTTGTGGACTCCTAAATAGCGCTAACGATCTGATAAAAGCAGGAGTGACCACATGACTATCCTCGTCACCGGTGCAACCGGAACCGTCGGCCGCAATGTCGTCGATCAGCTCATCAAGCGCGGCGCTAATGTGCGCGCGCTCGTCCGCGATCCCTCGAAGGCCAATTTACCAGCCGCCGTTGCCCTCGCCGAAGGCGATCTGCTTGACGTCGATGCGCTGCGCACGGCCTTGTCGGGCGTGTCCACCCTGTTCTTGCTCAACGCCGTGGTGCCCGACGAGTTTACCCAGGCGCTGATCGCCCTCAATCTGGCCCATGAGGCCGGGATCAAGCGGATCGTCTATCTGTCCGTGCTTCACAGCGACATCTACGTGAACGTGCCGCATTTCGCCGGTAAGTTCAGTGTCGAACGCATGCTGGAGCAGCTGGGCTTCAACGCCACCATCCTGCGGCCTGCATACTTCATCAACAACGACTATTCGGTGAAGGACGTGGTGCTCGGTCACGGTGTCTATCCGATGCCGATCGGTGACAAAGGCATCGCGATGGTCGACGCGCGCGATCTCGGTGAGATCGCAGCCATCGAGCTGGTTCGCCGTGAGCAGGCAAGCGAGCCGCTTCCTCTCAAGCGGATCAATGTCGTTGGTCCCGACACGCTGACCGGTGCCGATGTCGCCGCCATCTGGTCGAATGTTCTTGGGCGGACGATCCACTATGGCGGCGACGATACCGCTGGGTTCGAGCAAAACCTCCGAAATTACGCACCGAGCTGGATGGCGCTCGACATGCGTCTCATGGCCGAGCGCTTCCTTGTGGTTGGCATGGTCCCTGAGGCAGGGGATGTTGATCGATTGACCGGCATGCTGGGTCGCCCGCTGCGCTCCTATCGCGACTTCGCAGCGGAAATCGCTGTTTTGGCTTGATCATTCCGCATGTCTGAATATCGGCCTGCCGGTGCGCTTGCAACGCCGGCGGCCGAACGGGGTCATGCGGCGGCATATTCGAGCGCGCATAGCCGCCCCACGGCCAACCCGCAGTGCATCCGGCAAAAGGCATTTGCCATGACCAATACCGTGTTCAAGCCCATCGTCTACCTGCTCCATGGCTGCCCGTTCTGCATGAAGGTTCGCGTGTTCCTGCTTGAGGCGAGACTGCTCGACCAGGTCGACATCCGGCTGGTCGAACAGGGCAGCAAAGAGAAGTGCCAGATCACAGAGAAGCTCGCCGCGCACCTGCCCAAGGTCGGCTTTCCAACTGTCGAGCTAACGCCGGGACAGTATATGACGGAATCCGACGAGATCATCGCCTGGTTTGCCAAGGGCGCCGCCATCGACATCGCGACGCTGCCGACCTTCCAGGATTGTGTCGGCGGTATTTTCAAGGACCACATCAGCCTGTACCGCGAGAACATGCGGCTCCAGCAGCAGGCGGTCTGAGAGCCGGTTCGAAACTGGGTGTTTGACACCGGACCTTGATGGTGCAGTCTCTTCGCCAGTGGGAGAAGCGCTTTGGGTCGGGTTCACCACGGGAGCGTACTTGTTCACCTATGTGGGCGTCCGGAAGGCAGTCCGCGGCAATATTGTCGGATATGCTTTCTGTTCAGATGCCTCGATTACCGCGGAAGGCAAAGCGAAACGCGCGTTGTGCATGTATTCGCACGGCAATCCGCGCGACCATATCGACCATTCCTGCCATCGCCGCGCGTTCTGGGTGTTTATGAACGCGGGTGTAAAGCAAGTCCTGGCCTGTTCGACCGTTGGCGCCATCGTGGCTGCCTGAATTGCAGCCAAAAGCGCGGCGGGGCAAATCAACGCGGTCTTCCCTATCTGAATGTCGGTAGAGGCAGCAGCGTGAGACAAGTGGCGCCGCTTATCAGAGCGCCGGTATCCTGGCCATTCGCCTGCGACAAGCCTCACTGGTCAGGTCGCATCACACTGCCCTGTTTTGCGTTGGTGCACGGCCGCCGCCGTCGGCGACGAGCACAGCACCGGTGACGAAGGAGGCGGCATCGGAAGCCAGGAACAGACAGCAGTTGGCGATCTCAGACGGTTCGGCGACACGCCTGAGCGCAATACGGCCGGTGAGCGCGGTGAACTCCTCGTCGGGCGTCGAGCCGTTGGCCGCTGCCGCCACTTCCATTTCGTAGACGCTCATCGGCGTCCGCACCCAGCCAGGCGCCAACGCGTTGGCGCGGATGCCGTCGGGGCCATGTGCAAAGGCGAGCGAGCGGGTGTAGGAGACGAGTGCTGCCTTGCTGGCCGAATAGGCGGCATTTTGGCCGCTGGCGTTGAAGGCGCCGACGGAGGCGATGTTGACGATCGCGCCGCCGCGCTTTTTCATGAGCGGCAGTGCGGCGCGGCAGACCATCATGGCGCCCGTCACATTGACCGCAAAGCTGCGCGCCCAGGTCTCATCGCTCAGGCTCTCCGGCTCGTCGAGGATCATCACTCCGGCGGCGTTTACGACGATATCAAGACACCCGCCGCAGGCGTCGATAGCACGTGCGACATCGTCTGCGCTGGTGATGTCGCCGAGCACGGCGGCACCGCCGCTCGCCTTGACGGCGCCGTCCAGTCCCTCACCGCCGAGGCCGAAGGCGATGACTTCGGCGCCGTGCCGGCCGAACAATTCGGCAGTGGCGCGGCCCATTCCGGTGGCAGCACCGGTGATCAGCGCCTTGCGGCCTTCGAGGCATCGGCTCATGTCAGCCCCCAATGGCGCTCGACGGCGAAGCCGGTTTCCGGCAGCGTTGAGCCGCCGTCGACGACGATCGTCTGGCCGGTAGTGTATTTGGCCTGCTCCGAGGCGAGGTAGAGCATGGCATAGGCAATGTCGTCCGCCTCGCCGAGATGGCCAACGGGGATGTGTTGGCCGAGGCGCCCGGCAACTTCCGGCGCGCTCATCGTGCCCCTGCCCGGCTTGGCTATGAAGCCCGGCTCGACACCGTTGACGGTAATGCCGTCGCGCGCGAATTCGAAGGCGGCACCCCGAATGAAGGCGTTGACGCCGGCCTTGGCGGCCGAGTAATGCGCGCCGCCGGCCATCGCCAAGCGCGCCGACACTGAAGAGGTGACAAGGATGCGGCCGAAGCCGTTCTTGCGCATCACCGGCACTGCTGCCTGCGCCAGCCAGAAGCAAGGCTTGAGGTTAAGCGCCAGCGCTTCATCGAGCTTGTCCTCGTCAAGATCCTCAATCGAGGCCCAGGGACAGCCGCCGGCATTGTGGACGACGATGTCGAGCCGGCTCGCCTGACGTACGATGTCGCCGACCAGTGCGTGCAGCCTGGCGCGGTCGAGCACAGCAAGCGGAACCGCACGCACATCAAGCTTGCGGGCGGACAATTCGGCGGCCAGCGCTTTTGCCATATCGAACGTTCGATTGGCGATGACGACACTAGCACCGGCCTCGGCGAAGCGGGTGACGATCGCAGCACCGATGCCGCGTCCGCCGCCGGTCACCAGCGCCACCTTGCCGCTGAGATCGAATGGTTTCGCCATCGCTCAGACGACTCCGGCGCCACGCACAAGATCTATGAAACGGGTGAAGACCTCGGCGTGGCGGTCGACATCGGCCTCGGTCGTCGCCGGACACATCAGGAACATGGTGTGGAAGGGCGTCACCAATATGCCCTCGTTCATGTAGAAGGCGTGCAGCAGCGTCTCGAGATCTCCGCGCCGGCCGGCGATGACGTCGGCGCCGTTCCGCGGCGGATCGGGCATGAACATGATCTCGGCGCGGGCGCCGATCTGCGTCACATGCCACGGCAACTTATTGGCGTTTATGATGCCACGTGCCATCTCCGCCAGCCGCGAGGCTCTGCCGATCATGATTTCGAAGTTGGCGGGCGTGAGCACCTCTTCCAGCACAGCGCGCATCGTGGCTACGGTGAGTGCGTTGCCGGCCAGCGTGCCGCCGATGCCGAGATGCGCCGACTGGCGCACGCGCGGATTGACCATCGGCACGATGGCCCACAACCGCTCGGCGATCGCCTGCGAGACGCCGAAGATGCCGGCCGGAATGCCGCCGGCGATGGCCTTCCCGGCGACCAGAATGTCCGGCTCCAGCCCATGCTCGGACGAATAACCGCCGGGTCCGCTGGAGATCGTATGCGTCTCGTCAATGATCAAGACCGTGCCGGTGCGGCGGGTGATCTCGCGCAGGGCGTCATGAAAGCCGTCGGCGACCGGGATCATGCCGAAATTGGTCATCAGCGGCTCGGTCAGCACGCAGGCGACGTCGCCAGCCGAGAGTGCCGTTTCGAGCGCAGCGACATCGTTGAACTCGACCACCCTCGATACGGCCGAATGGTCGACACCGTTGGGATGGATCATGTTGCGCAGGCCGACACGGCCGTCGCGGATCTCGACATGCGCTTCCTCGACGCTGCCGTGATAGCAGCCGGAAAAAACCAGCACCTTGTCGCGGCCGGTGATCATGCGGGCGATGCGGATGGCGCCGCGATTGGCGTCGGTGGCCGAGGTGGTCAGCGTCCAGTAGGGCAGTCCGAAGCGACGATGCAGCTCAGTGCCAACCCACAGGCTGTCCTCCGTGGGCAGCATCATCGTTGTGCCGTTCTGCAACTGGCGCAGTGCGGCGCAAGTCACCGCCTCCGGCGCGTGGCCGCACATGCCGCCAGTGTCGCCAAGGGCGAAGTCGACATAGTCGTGACCGTCGATGTCTCTTATATGGGCGCCGCTGGCCGACGCGGCATAAACCGGGAAGCCGCCGGCCCAGCGCCGCATCCAGTGCGAGGGTCCGCCATAGAGGAAACGCTGCTTGCCCTCTTCCCAGGCCGCCGCTGAGCGCGGATGCGTGTCACTGAAGCGCGCCTGCTCGCGGTCGAGCAGCTCACCAATGGTCGTTGAATGCGAATCGCTTCTGCTGGCAGCCATCACAGCGCTTAACTCTCCCTGCCGCGCGATTATTTTGGGGCGCGCGCGTTCCAATCTGGTTCACTATTTGAACCAGCATTTTGTATGTTATAGACTGCAAGGCGGGTCGGCTGCTGTCAAGTTAATTCACACGCGAAGTATCTCGGAGAATCGATAATGAGCACAGTCGGCAAGGCGGTTTCGCTGCTGGAGCTGTTCACGGTGGGTGAACCGGAGATCGGCCTCTCCGACCTCGCCCGCAAGGCCGGTCTCGACAAAGCCACCGCAAGGCGCCTGCTGCTAGCGCTTTCCAACCACCGGCTGATCGAGCAGGAGCCGAAGAGTCGCCGCTACCGGCTGGGCGCCGGCCTGTCGCGGCTGGCCCGCATTCGCGACGCACATTTCCCTTTCGTCCGCGTCGCGGCGCCTGTGGCGCGAGAGCTTTCGCTCGAAACCGGCGAGACCGTGCATCTGTCGGAATTCAGCGCCGGGGCGCTGCTGACCGTCCATGTTGAGCTTTCCACCAAGGCCAACCGCGTCAATGTCGATGTTGGCCAGGTGCTGCCGCTGCACGGCACAGCGTCCGGCGTCGCCTTCCTGGCCGCTTCAAGCCCGGATGTGGTCGGCGCCTATTTCAAAAAGCCGCTGCAGGTGTTCACCCGGCATACGGTGACGCGGCCGGACAAGGTTGTGGAGGCGATACGGCTTGCCGCCACGCGCGGTTACTCTCGCAGCGCACAGGGCTATGAGGAAGGCGTGCACAGCATCGCCGCGGCGATCCTCGGCGCTGACGGCCAGCCGATCGGCACCTTGGCGGTGGCTTCGCCCGTCTCACGCGTCGACGACGCGACCGCAGCCACACAGGGCAGGGCAGCAATCAAGGCAGCACGGTTGATCACGGCGCGTCTCACCGGCGAACCTTAGCCTTGCATCTCCGCGACGGATGCATCGGGCATGCCCTTGCGCCATAATCTCGCAAAATCGGGCGGAACGAGCGGCTGCCCTCCGCCCGGATATCCGCAGAGCGAAGACGCTCGCGCAATGCCGCGAGCGGCTCATATAGCCGGCGGTCAGATTTCTGCTGCCCAAAGATCAGTTTCCGATCGGTTCGACCGGCTGGTCGGAACACGCTCAGGGCGTTGGACGGACTTTCTCGAAAGAGGAACTCGGGGCGACTTCGCTGTACACGGTGGCGAGACGACGCCCGCGAGCAGACATCAGCCGTTGCGGAAGAGGTTTCGAGGCCGCTGCCTGCCGTTCTGAGAAAGCATCTCGACGAACCGTGCAACCTTGGGCGGGCGGAACCGGCCGGCCGGATACACGGCGTGGATGCCGCCGGTAGGCAGCGTCCAGGCAGGTAGAATCGGCACCAGCCGGCCAGCCGCCACATGATCGCCGACAAGAAAATCGGGAAGGATCGACATACCGGCGCCCGCTAGGGTTGCCTCCAGCACGGCCGGGGTGCTGTTGATCGTCATGCCGGGCTTCATGCGGACTGTCCGCAGTTCATGATCCCCCCGGGTAAACCGCCACACCAGCGGCTCCTTCAGCGCGACATTCGCGACAAAGGGGAGGCCGGACAGTTCCTCGGGCTGGCTCGGGGACAAGTCTCCGGCTATGTCGGGCGCGGCGACCAGAAATTGCCGGAATGAGCTGATCCGGCGCGCCTGCAGGCTGGAGTCGGTAAGCCAACCTACGCGAATCGAAAGGTCGATCTGGTTGGCGACCAGATCCATCCTGGCGTCCGAGAGGATGAGATCGACCCGGCATGCCGGATAGATTCGACAGAACTCGGCTGCCAGTGGCGCGACGGTGATCGCGCCGTAATCGTTGGACGCGGTGATCCGCAGTACGCCCAACGGCTGAGCATTGGTCTGGGCAAGTTCGGCGAAGGCCTCTTCTGCCTCGCTCAGGATCATCACGCATCGCGCGTGAAGCTGCCGGCCTGCCTCGGTCGGCTCGACCCTGCGCGTCGTGCGCAGCAGCAGGCTTGTCTTCAATTCCGCTTCAAGCCGCGCAACCTGTTGACTGACGACTGTCTTGTTGACGCCTAGCCGATCGGCCGCGCGAGTGAACGAGCCCATGTCCACCACGGCCGCGAAGTACGCCAGTCTGTTGAGGTTGATTGCTTCCATGCTCGCCTGCTCCGATTGTGCGCTTATACCTCACATTGAATCCAATTCATCGATATTTATCGTCCAATCGAAACGGTCCATCCTTCTGTGCGTCGGGCAACCGGGTCCGCGCAGGAGGAAAAGCAGAGTGACGATCGAGGCTTTTCCCGCAATGGGCCACGTCTACGAGGCTCGCTTCGGCGACCTCGCCTTCCATCTGCAGTTCGATACCGAGGTGCCTTCATGCGCTTGCCCCCGCGGAGGCGGTCAAATTCGCCAAGGTAAAGGCCGTCCGCGACCGGGCGCTGGAAGTTCGGCCAGGGATGTTCATGGTCTGGACCGAGGTTGCCGGTACGACCGTGGGTCCATGTCGGGGACTGCGAGAACGGTATCGTCCACACCACGATCACTCGGCCCTATCTGAGCTTCCTGAATTTATCCGGCGGCTGGACCCGGCCGACTCGATCTCAATATCGCGCGCAGCCCGATTTCTTCAGCGCCATCCAATCCGAGAGGACACCCACATGCTTACGAGGAGACAAGTCATGAAAACCACATTTGCCATCAGCGCCGCTGCCGTCTTCGCCCCTGACGATATCGGCCGTGCGGCTGGAACCGGACTTGCCTGGAAGCATTTCCCGGCCGGCCCAAACGGTTTTTTCCGCGCCCCCGTCCTGCTTTCCGGTGCCACCGAGGCGCTGCTGATCGACGGCGGCTTCACCTATCCGGACGGCCGCGCGCTGGCCGGAGAGATCAAGGCCAGCGGCAAGAAACTGACCACGATCTATGTCAGCCAGTCGGACCCGGACTACTATTTCGGCCTGAAGCCGGTGCGTGAGGCATTCCCCGAGGCCAAGGTCGTCGCCGCCTCGGACACGGTTGCCGCAATCAAGGCGTCGGTCAAGAAGAAGCTCGATGTATGGGGACCCCAACTGAAGGAGAACGGTCCGCAGACGCTGGCCGACATCGTCCTGCCCGATGCGTTTGACGGTCCGTCACTGACTGTGGATGGTGAGACGGTGGAGTTCGTCGCCGCCGAGGGCCTCGCTAATCGCCGCTATCTCTGGGCGCCCTCGCTGAACGCGGTGTTTGGCGGCGTCCTGGTCTTCGCCGGCGTTCATGTTTGGACCGCCGACACCCCGACCAGGGAATCACGCGCGGCCTGGATTGCCAATCTCGACAAGATCGCAGCGCGCAAGCCGACCGTCGTCGTGCCGGGGCACATGACGCCTGAGTCGCCGGTCGACATCTCCGCTGTCGAATACACCAAGACCTATCTTCTGGCCTTCGAGCAGGAACTCGCCAAGGCCGCGGACGCCGCGGCGCTGAAGAGCGCGATGGAGGCCCGCTTCCCAGGCCTCGGCATGGGCGTCGCCCTCGACATCGGCTCGAAGGTCGCGAAGGGCGAGATGAAGTGGGGCTGAGATGAGCGCCAATTCGATCTGATCCGGAGGACCTATGAAGGTCCTCCGAGGAGAACGGCGGCGATCTGCTCGCCGTGCTCGCGCGTCCGAAGTCGAATAGACCGAGGCGGAACGCCTATGAAAGACGTCTTCCAGCGCTTGGCCGCCGAATGGACCGGCTACCGCGCTGGCGTGCACGGCTATCACGCCGACGGCGACCGGGTACCGGCCTTTGAAACGGCTCGACCGCAAGATCGGGCCTTTCCGGCAGCGGCATGGGGCCCTTCAGTAACGCGGACACCAGGATGCCGGCCGACTTCGGCCGGCGCGGCGTGAAGCACCTCCGTCGTTGCGGCAAAGATGCTTATCATGTTAAGGATGACGTGGCGCTGCCGCTGCGTCACAATCCCGCGACAAGACGGGAACAACGAGAATGTGGAGGAGACTATGATCGCCCACCACGTGAGCGTCGCCGACGGCGAGGCTTTCCTATCTGCGTCGCGGATGCTGTTCGGCCCGATCACCCAGCGTTTCTCACGCGGCGAGGCGCCGTCGCTGCCGAAGCTCGTTTCCGTGCATCTCGGCTCCTGCCGGCTCTCCGAGATCAAGGCCAAGTCGCATCTGGTCGTCAGCGACCGTACCTTCTGGCGCAGCTTCGATCCCGACGCGATCAAGATCCTGATGCAGCTCAGCGGTCACAGCCGCTTCGAGCAGCAGGAGGTCGCGGTCGATCTCGGCCCACGCGCTGCGATCATCTATGATCCAATGCGCAGCTATTCGCTGCAAAACCTGTCGGATGTTGACCAGCTCATCCTGCAGGTGCCGCGCTCGACCTTCGGCGACGGGACGCTGGCGCGGCTCTCGGCGCCGGTGCCGTTGCCCGGCAACGACGACAGCCTCACCCATATCGTTTCCGGTCTGATGCAGATGGCGATCGGCACCGCTCACAAGCTCGACGAGGCCGGCTGCCGCCGTGTCGGAGAAAGCTTGATACAACTCGTCAACGGACTGATCCAGGCAAAGCCGACGGCGCCGGACTTCCGCCGCTCGCCGCTGGAAGCGCTGCGCGAACGCATCGTCGCCTATATCGACGCCAACCTGGCGCGCTCAAACCTGTCGGCCGAGGACATAGCCCGCCACATGGGCTGCTCCCGCCGCTATCTGCACCGCGCCTTCGAAGGCGAAGGCACCACACTGGAGCGGTTCGTGTGGGATAGGCGGCTGGAGCGCAGCAAGGAGGAGCTGCTGTCGCCCGCCCGCGCCTCAGCCTCCATCTCGGAAATCGCGTTTGCCTGCGGGTTCAATTCGAGCGCACATTTTTCGCGGGCGTTCAGAAGCAAGTATGACGTGGCGCCGAGAGATTTGCGGGAGCGAGTGCGTATGGTGGTGCATTAGGAAGGTGCTGTTAGCCGTACCTTTATCAGATACAGCAAATTGTTTTGCGCCCATATGAGGCACATTGTATCCTCACCTTCCATAATTTTTCGAGGGCTCTCACTCCCGACTTGCAGCGCTGACGCTTCAACAGGGCTGTACCCAGACCTCAAGCCGTCCGCCCTGCCCGCAAACTCCGCATCAGCCCCTTCGGCAAGAACAGCATCGCCAAGATGATGGTCAGCCCCGAAATCACCGGGTGGTAATCCGGCACCACGATGCGCGCCAGGTCGAACACCGCGTACATGACGAAGGCGCCGAGGATCGGGCCGAGCAGGGTGCCGGTGCCGCCGACCACCGTCATCATCAGCGGCAAAAGCATCCAGTCGAGGTCGAAGACGGAGTCAGGGCCGACATGGAAGATGTAGTAGGTGTAGAGGCTGCCGGCGACGCCGGCGATGAAGGCGCTGCCAGCAAAGGCGGCGACCTTGACCCTCAGCGTGTCGATGCCGTTGGCCGAAGCCGCCATCTCGTCGTCGCGCACGGCGATCAGCGCCAGGCCGTAGCGCGAGCGCATCAGCAAGCGGATGGCAAGCGCCGTGCCCACCATCAGGCCGAGCCCGACCAGATAGTGCGGCAAGAGCGTATCGAAGGTGCCGGCGGGCGCCACGACGCCGAAGGCGCCGCCGGTGAAATCACCGCCATTGATGAACATCACCTTGATGATCTCGCCGAAGCCGAGCGTGCCGAGCGCGAAATAGTCGCCGCGCAGCTTTGACAGCAGCGGCAGGCCGATGATGATGGCGGCGACGGCCGCGACCAGCCCGCCCAGCATCATCGTCACCGGGTCGAAATAGTAGATCCGCGGATAGGCGTCATAGAACGTGCCCCAGAGATAATTGCCGCTCCACAGAATGGCGGTGGTGTAGGCGCCGAGCCCGAAGAAGGCATGGTTGCCGAGGCTGATCTGGCCGCCGAAGCCGGCAACGAGGTTCCAGCCTTGCGCCATAGTGGCGTAGATGAAAACGAAGAACAGGAACGAGAAGGCGTAAGAATCGATCGCGCCGGGCAGGAGCGGCACCAGCGCGAGGGCAGCGACCACGGCAATTGCGATCCCAATCCAGAATTGTTCCGGCAAGGCTTTCATCATCATGACGCTCAAGCCTTCTTGTAGGGCCGGCTGAACAGGCCTTCCGGCTTGAACATCAGCACCGCCAGGAACACGCCGTAGGCGATAGCGTTGGTCCAGCCGCCCGAGATGAAATACTGCACATAGGCTTCGATCAGGCCGAGGATGATGCCGCCGGCAAGTGCGCCCGCGACATTGCCGATCCCGCCCAGCGCCAGCGCCACCAGCGCCTTGAGGCTGAAGATGAAGCCGGCGAACGGGTTGAACGGGAAAGTCGTCGCCACCGCGACGCCGGCCGCTCCGGCGAGTCCGATGCCGATCGCGAAGGCGACGGCGTTGACGCGGTGCGGGCTGATGCCCATCAGCGTCGCCGCCTCCATGTCCTCGGAGGCCGCGCGCACCGCCTTACCAACCAATGTCTTGCGCAGGAATAGCACCACCAGGCCGGTACCGGCGAGCGCAATCACGAAGCCCATCGAGCGGGTGAAGGAGGTGCGCACGCCCAAAATCTCGATGCCGCTCGCCGTGTAGGAGGTGACGATGGCCGCGGTGTTGCCGCCCCAGATAACCGTCATCAGGTTCTGGATCAGGAACATCAGACCGACCGCGATCAAGAGTGAGATGTTGCGGTCCTCCGCTGCCGCCGCGCGGCGAAACAGGCCTTGGTAGACCAGCCAGCCGACGACGAGCCCGACGGGCACGACGATCAGCAGCGACGCGAAAGGGTCGATGCCGACGCCGTAGAACAGCGCCCGTACGAAATAGGCGGACAGGATGATCATCGCGCCCTGCGCCAGAAAGATCAGCCGCATGGTGCCGAAGATGAGGCTGAGGCCCACCGCCGCAACGCCGTACATGGCGCCGCCCAGCGCGCCGTTGAGCGACAGCTGCAGCAGGATTTCGGGAGGCGGAATGTTCTGCATCATTGCACCTCCAAGACGCCCATATAGGCCTTCTGGATTTCGGGATCGGCGATGAGCTCGGCACCAGTGCCTTGCATGGCAAGCTCGCCGGTTTTCAGCACGAAGGCATAGTCGGCGACCTTCAGTGCCTGATGGATGTTCTGCTCGACCAGGAGGATGGTGACGCCCTGCTTGTGCAAGGTCTCGATCAGCGCGAACATCTGCTGCACCACGATCGGGCTGAGCCCCAGCGACGGCTCATCGAGGATGAGCAGCGACGGGTCCGACATGGTGGCGCGCGCGATCGCCAGCATCTGCTGCTCGCCGCCGGAGAGCGAACGGGCCTTCTGCCCTGCCCGCTCCTTTAGCCGCGGAAACAGCGTGTAGGCTTTCTCCAGCGACTGCTTGAAGCGCTTCCGCACCTTGGGTTGGAAGGCGCCGAGCTCGAGGTTTTCCAGCACGGTCATCTGCCGGAACAGGCCGCGCCCTTCCGGTACATGCGCGATGCCCATCGCCGCGATCTCCTCCGGCGCCTTGCCGGCCAGCGGCGCGCCGGAGAGGAAGATCTCGCCGCGCTTCGGCTTCAGCAGACCGGAGATGGTCTTCAGCAGCGTCGTCTTGCCCGCGCCGTTGGCGCCGACAATGGCGACGATGCTGCCGGCGTCGACGTGGATCGACACGCCCCACAGCGCTCCGACGTCGCCATAGGCGACTTCCAGATTGGTGACGTCAAGCAGCCGGTTCGCCAAGATAGGCCTCTATCACTTTGCGGTTGGCGACGATCTCGCGCGGCGTGCCGTCGGCGATCTTCTCGCCATGGTCCAGCACGATCACCCGGCTGCATACCTTCATGATGGCATCGACCTTGTGCTCTACCCACAGGATCGAGACCCCCTTGTCTGTGCGCACGCGGCGGATGACATCGACCGTGCGCTGGATCTCGGTCGGGTTCAGCCCCGCCATCGGTTCGTCCAGCAACAGCAGCCCCGGGCTGGAGGCAACGGCTCGCGCGATCTCCAGCAGCCGCCGGTCGGACAACGTCATATGCGCGGTGCGGACATCGCGCTTGGCGGTCAACCCGACCAGTTCAAGTGCCTCCTCGGCGGCTGCCGTCGCATGCTTGACGCGGCCGCCCGAGCCATAGACGGCACCTACCATGATGTTCTCGAAGGCCGTCATGGTCAGGAACGTGCGCACCAGCTGGAAGGTGCGCGCAATGCCGAGCCGGCAGATGCGATGCGGGGCCGTGCCGGTGATGTCCTCGCCACGGAAGCGGATACGGCCCTGGGTTGGGGTGTAGAGCGCGGTAATTACGTTGAACAGTGTCGACTTGCCGGCGCCGTTGGGACCGATCAGCCCGATCAGCTCATTGGCTCCGACGGCGATGTCGATGTTGTTGAGCACGACAAGCCCGCCGAACCGCTTCTGGATCGCCTCGAGGCGAAGCAAGGTTTCGTCAGGCTGCATCGTGTGTTTCCGTTTCTCGAGGGGAAGCTATCCGCGCAATCTATCGAGGTCAGCGCCGCCCTCATCGCCCTGCCGGCCTTCTCCCCGAGTAGGACGGGGAGAAGGGCAGGCGGCAACGTCGGAGCCCGTGCCCTCGCCGCTCAGCGCTTGTCCCAGGCCGGCGCCGGCTTGTAGGTCCAGTTGCCATTCGGGAAGATCAGCTGGTGCTTGCCTTGCCACCATTGCGTGGCAACGCTGGGGATCAGCGCAAAGCCGGTCTGGTCGAATTTGAGATCGCCGACGACGGTGTCCTTGAATTCCTGGTTGAAGACCGCGTCATGCAGCGCGGCGGCATCGGTGGTTCCCGCCTTTTCGATCGCCTGCGCCAGCACCTGCGCATTAGCGTAGAAGGCGCCGACTGTGACGGAGTCCTTCTTGAATTCGGCCTCGTAGCGATCGCCGAGTTCCTTGGCGCCGCGATAGGGATAGCTCGACGACCAGAAACCGTCGGTCATGATGTAGTCCGAATCCGCTCCGAGCGCTTCGTGGAACTCGCCCGTCCAGGTGCCCTTCCAGCCATGCAGATAAGGCACGGAGAAGCCGAGCTCCTTCATCTGGCGCAGCAGCGTCACCGTGTCGGCCGGCGAGCCGAACACCAGCATGGCGTCGACATTGGCGGCCTTGAGCTTGGTGATCAGCGCCGAATAGTCGGTGGCCCCGATCGCCCAGGGATCGTCGACCGCGAAAGTGTAGCCATATTTCTTGGCCGCCGCCTCGAAGGCGCCGCCAAAGCCCTTGCCGTCGGGCGAATCCTCGGTGACAAGTGCCGGGTTCTTCGGCTTCTCATTGGCCGGCAGCTTGTTCCAGATCTCGAATGGCACCTCGGCGCCCGGCCCCGGGTGGAAGAAGAAGAGGGCCGAGTATTTGAGCTTCAACGGCTGCCACTCGAACGGGAACGCCGTCGTGATCATGTAGAACTTCTTGTATTTCTCGGCGACGATGGCACCGGCGATGTTCATCGGCCCGGAATGGGTCGATAGCAGCGCGTCGACCTTCTGCACCTTGATGAGGTTTTCCAGCGCCGAGGCGACCTTGCCTTCCGAGCTTTCGTCGTCGGCGACGACGAGGCGCACCGGCAGCTTCTTGCCGGCCGACTTGAGCATGATGCCGCCGGCCTTGTTGATGTCGGCCACCGCTTGCTCATAGGCCCATTTCTGCTCCTTGCCGTCGCCGGCCAGCGGCCCGGTCAAGGAGATCGGAGCGCCGATGACGATCTCGTCGCCGGCGGCATTCGCGACTCCTGTGCCGCCGGCCGCAAGTGTGGTCGACAGCACCAGGCCCGCCAGCATTGCCTTCAGATTGTTTCCCATTGCATCCTCCCAGGTTGTTTCATCGGCCGGACGCATCGGCGCCCGCCCGCATGCCTCAGACCGTCGCTGCCGCGACCAGCCTGGTATCGGTGAACTGCTCGAAACTCACGGCTTTACCGTCGTCCATCTCCCAGACATGGACGACGCGCGCCGACATTTGCTTGCCGGTCGTCCTGTAGGTGCCCGAATAGGTGCCGATGCCGACGATGGTGGCGCCGCCGTCGACCAGTCTTTCGAGCTTCAGCGTGTAGCCGTCCCACTCCTCGCCGATGCGCTTGAAGACCCCCGCTATGATGGCGTCGGGGCCGACATAGGTGCCGGCATAGGGGAAGCCCGCCATTTCGGTCCAAGCGGTGCGGCTGGTGATTGGCGCCATCATCGCAGATAGGTCCTTGGCATCGGAACCGGCGTAATGGGCCTTGATCGCTTCGTAGTTCTTGTTCATCGCGTTCTCCCGCGCGGTCAGACCGGCGCCTTGCCTTCGTCGTAGACGGTTCTGGATTTCTTCTCGATGTGAGCGCCGGCCGGCTTGTTCTCGACCTTGCCCAGGCTAGTCACGCCGAGGAATTTCCCGGTCGAGCGCATGACGTCCCAATTGTAGAAGAACAGCGAGGCGACCGGGATGATGAACTCGCGGAAGCCGAACACATATTGGTTGTCGGCAAACTTCCAGGTGGTCGCCAGGTCGACGTCGCCATGGCCACGCTGGATGCCGACGAGGTTCTGCCAGGCATAGCGCTCGGAGCTCAGATAAATGTGCTCGTAGACGTGGTTGGGGCTGTATGTGTAGTGCGCGGTGAGCCCGATCAGGTCCCGGGTCGGCGCCGGCTTGATACCGGTCGGCGCGTTGCTGGGATCCCCGAGCACGCCGGCCGACCAGGTCTGCGCGACGCGCGGCTCGCCGGGCGCTTCGCCTGCTTCACGCACCCGTTCGCGCACCGACAGCACCCGGCGCGTGCTTGTGTTGACGATGTAGGCCTCATCCTCGGTCGGCCGGGCGGCGAAAGTCATGTTGATGAAGAACACGTTGGCGGCGACTTCGAGCGCCTCGTACCAGTCCGCGCCGGCCTCGCTGCCCTCGCTCCACGCGACCGTGTCGGGCGACGTGAAGGCAAGGTCGATTGTGCGCCCCGTGTCGAGCGTGATCTTGAAGGTCTGGCCGCGCAACGCTGATGTCGTCGCCAGCCGGTTGGTGGCGATGCCGGCGGCGAAATCGTCGAAATGCTTCCAGTCCGCCGGCCTGTTCTGGTCGTTCATCGCACTCTCCCAATCAATCGACAAAAGCTAATGTCGGCAGGTCGACGACGGTGGCGCCGCCATCGACGGTCAGGATCGAACCGTTCATCATGGCCGCCTCGCTCGAAGCGACGAAGCAGACGACGTTGGAAACCTCTTCCGGTGTCGCCGGCCGGCCGAGCGGGACGTCCCTGGTCACCAGCCGGTAGGCATCGTCGATCGAGCCAAGTCCGTGCTTCTCGACGATCACCGCCATCTGTTCGTCGGCCATGTCGGTCGAGACCCAACCCGGGCAGATGATGTTGGTGCGCACGCCCTTGCGGCCATAGTCGCGCGCCAGCGATTTGCCGAAGCCGATGCAGGCATGCTTCATGGTGACGTAGCCGGCGGCGTCCGGGCCGGCAAACAGGCCGGCGATCGAGGCAACGACGACGATGTTGCCCTTCCGCGCGATCAGGTCCGGCAGGCATTCGCGGGCGCAGACGAAAGCGGTGTCGAGATTGGTGCGCGTCGCCAGGCTCCAGGTTTCGTCGCTCATCGAAATCGTCGGGCCGACACCATGGCCGCCGGCATTGGCGACGAGGATGTCGACCGGTCCGATTTTTTCATGCACTTCGGCAAGCGCCGCACGCACCGCCTTCGGATCGGCGGCATCGCCCTGCACCACCAGACCGCCAATATCCTTGGTCACAGCTTCCAGCGGCTCGCGCCGCCGGCCCATCAGGACCACCTTGGCGCCGTCGGCCGCCATGCGCCTGGCCACCGCCGCGCCGATCCCGGTGCCGCCGCCGGTAATGAAAGCCGTCTTTCCCGAAAATCGCATTGTTCCATCCCGATTGGTAAGCGCGCCGGCTATGTGCCGATCTTCGCTGGGAATAATGCGGCACCGGCCAATCTGCGTCTTGTCCGAGCGAGAACTTTGTTTTGACTGAGTGCGCACTTTGCGCCCTGTCCGATGAAGTGCCGCGCGACCTTGCGCGCGGCACTCGCTCGCCGGATTACTTTTTCACCGCTTCCAAATCCATGACGATGTCGACATCCGGTCCAAGGCCGAAGCCGGCCGCGGCCTTGGCCATCGGGAAGTCGGCCGTACTGACCTTGCCTGTGGCGCTGAACGCCGCCTTGGTCAGCGTCGCATCCCACGGCGCCGGCGCCTCGTTGATCAGCGTCACGTCGAGGGTGATCTCTTTGGACACACCGCTGATGGTGAGATTGCCGGTGACCTTGCCGGTCTTGTCGCTGACCTTCTCTACCTTGGTGCTTTCGAAGGAGATCGCCGGGAATTCGGCGGCGTTGAAGAAGTCGGGGCCTTTCAAATCGCTGTCGCGCTGGTCATAGGCGGTGTGCACCGAGCCGACATCGATCTCGGCCTTGACGCTGCTTTTCGATGGATCGGCCTTGTCCATCACGATGGCGCCCTTCACCGCATCGAACTGGCCATGCGCGATGCCGTAGATGCCGTGCTTTATGGTGAAGGTGATCCAGGCGTGCTGGCCGTCGATCTCGTAAGTGTCGGCATGTGCTGCCGATGCGAATGCGCACACCGAGGCAAAGGCCAACGCGGCCGTCAGTTTTCTCATCGTCACGTAACTCTCCCCATTGTTGGTTGTCGTTCTTTGGCTCAGGAAAAGCCGAGGGCGGCTCCATGCGGCGCCCATAGGATCGCCGTCAGGATGGCCAATATCGCCGGTGTGGCGATCAGCAGACCGGCAATCGGCGGCCGCAACGGCCGGACGCCGGGAACAAGGCCCCGCAGCGGACCGGGCATCAGCATGGCCACGATCAGCGGCAAGGATGAAAGCACCAGCGCGACCGGATTAGCCTTCGGCGCCAGCAGCGCGACCTGGATCTGCACGGTGGCTGCGGCGTAGATAAGCAGCAGTTCAGTGCCCTTGCTCCAGGCAACGGCGGAGCCTCCGCGCAGCACTGTGATGTACTGGACAAGACACCAGCCGCCGGCGAGCGCGGCAAGCGATCCCAGCAATTGCCCGGTGACGATCGAGGCGCCAAGCACCGAGATGATGGCGCCGGCCAGGCAAAAAGCGAGCATCGCCGCCGGCACCAGGAACGGCGCTTCGGCGGACGACGATGGCGAGGACCGCGCCGACAGCAGCATCGCGGCGCCGACGATCGCCAACAGGCCGGCGATGAGGGCGGCGACCATCTGCAGGTCGAGTGAACCGCCGGCCAGGCGGCGCCAGCCAAGCCACAGCAAGGCTACCGCAAGCGCGGCGGCGACAAGCTTGCCCGCAACGGCAGCGCCCAACAGGCGTTCGGGCAACAGGCCCACGACGATGCCGCCAGAGGCGAGATAGATCAGCTTCTGGCTGGCGGCGACCGGCGGCACCACAGGCGGCCCGAGCGTGTCCCAATAGAAGAACAAAATCAAAGCGGCCCACAGCAGAGAAAGCACTGATCCCGGCAGTGCGACCCTTGCCAACAGCGCCATCACCGTGCCGAGCGCGAGTGGCAGCGCAGCAGTGGTGACCATCGGATTGCCCAGCAACGCACTCAATCGTCGACACCTCTTTGACAACCGGGAAGCCTGCGCAAAACACGCTGCTCGATGCGACTTTGATCTAGGCCAGTCGACTGCGGGGCGTCTTGTCCAAGCGGGAACTTTGTTTTGACTGAGCGTGCACTGGCACCATCAGCCGCTTGAAGCCAGCCGACACGCTCCATAACCCTGATGCAACGTGTTCACCAGCAATCGAGGAGGATGGCGTGAACGAGAGAACCGTGCCGCCGATCAGCACTGCTGCCGCCGCTTTCCTGGCGCGTCCGCACCGGCCCTTCATCAATGGACGCTTTGTTGACGGCTTGGCGGGAAATGGCCTCGCTGTCGATGATTCCGCCTCCGGCGAGATCGTCGCGCATGTGCCCGAGAGCGGTCCCGAACTGGTCGACCAGGCGGTGCGTGCTGCGCGTGCAGCCCTTGAAGGCCCGTGGGCCTCAATGCGGCCGGTCGACCGCCAGAACCTGATGCTGAAGCTCGCCGACGCCATCGAGGCCGATGCCGATCTCTTGGCCGAGATCGAAAGCATCGAGAACGGCAAGTCGCTAGGTGTCGCCCGCATGCTTAGCGCCGGCGGCAGCGTCGACTGGCTGCGCTATTATGCCGGGTGGGCGACCAAGATCGAGGGCTCGACCTTCCAGGTGTCCATTCCGGTGCCGCCTGGCGCCAGGCATCAAGCGATGACCATAATGGAACCGGTCGGCGTCGTCGGCGCCATCGTGCCGTGGAATTTCCCGTTGCTGATCGGCATGTGGAAGATCGCGCCGGCGCTCGCCTGCGGCTGCACCGTGGTGTTGAAGCCGCCGCAGGAGACGCCGCTCGGCCTGCTCAGGCTCGCAGAACTGATCAAGGCGTCAGGCTTCCCGCCCGGCGTCATCAACATCGTGACCGGCAGCGGCAGCGTCACCGGCGAGGCGCTGATCCGTCATCCCGGCATCGACAAATTGACCTTCACCGGTTCGACGGAAGTGGGAAAACGCGTCGGCCACGCGGCCGTCGACCATGTCGCCCGCTTCACGCTGGAGCTCGGGTCGAAATCGCCGATGATCCTGCTTGCCGACATGGAAGAGGGCATTGAGCCCCTGGTCGCCGGGCTCGGCATGTTTTTCAACCAGGGCCAGGTCTGCACCTCGGCCTCGCGGCTGCTGATCGAAAAGTCTATCTACGAACGCACGCTGGCGCGGCTGGCCGAGATCGCCGATGGCATGACACTGGGCGCCGGCCGCGATGCCGAAGCCCAGATCAACCCACTGGTCTCGGCCAAGCATCGAAGGAGCGTCGAGGGCTTTGTCGAGCGCGGCCTGGCGGCCGGCGGCGAACGTGTCAGCGGTGCGCGGCCGGTGCCGGCCAGGGGCCACTATGTCGCGCCGACCATCCTGCACAATATCAGGCCCGACATGGAGATCGCGCGTGAGGAGGTGTTCGGTCCGGTGGTGGCGGCGATGCCTGTCGCCGATCTCGACGAGGCGATCCATATCGCCAACGACACGCGCTATGGCCTGTCGGCCTCGATCTGGACCCGCGACATGGGCAAGGCGATGACCGCCGTCCACGGCCTCAAGGCCGGCACGGTGTGGGTCAATTCGCATAACACGCTGGACCCTGCGGCACCCTTCGGCGGCTTCAAGCAGTCCGGCATCGGCCGCGAACACGGCCGCGCGGCGATCGACGGCTATCTCGAGACCAAGACCGTCATCATGCGCTACGCCTGACGCCATGAACGCTGCGTACGACTACATCATCGCCGGCGCCGGCTCGGCCGGCTGCACGCTGGCCAACCGCTTGGTCAATACCGGCAAGCGCGTGTTGATCGTCGAAGCCGGGCCGGCCGACAATTCGCGCTTCATCGACATGCCCGCCACCTTCGCCAAGGTGATCGGCACGGCGCGCAGCTGGATCTACGAATCCGATCCCGAACCCAGCGTCGGCGGCCGCCGGCTACCGGTGCCGCAGGGCCGCACGCTGGGCGGCGGGTCGTCGATCAATGCCATGCTCTATGTCAGGGGCCAGCCGCAGGACTATGATGACTGGCGCGACCTTGGCTGTCCCGGCTGGGGCTGGGACGAGGTGCTGCCGGTGTTCAGGCGGCTGGAGCGCAACGAGCGGCTGGCCGGCGATCGCCACGGCACCACCGGACCGCTGCCCGTCTCCGATCCCCGCCATCGCCATCCGCTGTCTCTGGCCTATGTCAGGGCCGCGCAACAGGCCGGCTATCCCTTCAATGACGACTTCAACGGGGACAGGCAGGAAGGCGTCGGCTTTTACCAGACGACGACCGCGAATGGCGAAAGACAATCGGCGGCAAAGGTGTTCCTGAAGCCGTTGGCAGGCAATGCCAACCTCACCGTCGTCACCGATGCGCTTGTCACCGGCGTGACATTGGAAAACGGTGCGGCAAGCGGCCTCGCCTACACCACATCGGACGGACAGACCCATACAGCGACGGCGGAAGCCGAAGTGATCCTCACATCAGGCGCGCTGGCGACGCCGAAGCTGATGATGCTGTCGGGACTGGGGCCAGCCGAACATCTGACCGCGCTGGGCATTCCCGTCATCCGCGACATGCCCGCGGTCGGCCGCGACCTGCAGGATCACGTCGCGGCTCCCGTCTATGCGCTGACGCGCCAGCCGATCTCGCTGCTTGGTGAGGACCGTGGCCTGCGGGCGCTGCGCCACGGCCTGCAGTACCTCATGTTCCGCACCGGCCTGCTCACCTCGAATGTGGTCGAGAGCGGCGGCTTCTTCGACGCCGATGGCGATGGCCGTCCCGATATCCAGTTCCACGTCCTGCCGGTGATGATCGAGAGCGCCGAACACGGCTCGATCGAGCGGCACGGCATGGAGATCAATCCTTGTGTGCTCAGGCCGAAGTCGCGCGGCACGGTCAGGCTGCGCTCGCGCGATGCGGCCGATCCGATCCGCTTCACCACCGGCTTCCTGTCCGATCCGGACGATCTCGCCTTGCTGCTGGCCGGCATGAAGATCGCCCGCACCATCCTGCGCCAGCCGGCGCTGCAGGCCATGGTGGCGGAGGAGCTTTCGCCGGGCGCGGCCGCGGATCTTCCTGACCAGGCGATCGTCGGCCACATCCTCGAACACGCCAAGACGGTCTACCACCCATCGGGAACCTGCCGGATGGGCAATGACGACAGTGCCGTGGCCGATCCGCGGTTGCGCGTCCGCGGCGTGCCGCGCCTGCGGATCTGCGATGCCTCGGTCATGCCCAGGCTCATCAGTGGCAACACCAACGCGCCGGTGATCATGATCGCCGACCGCTGTGCCGATTTCATCCTCGGCAGCGCTTAGCGAGAAACGGTCAGCCGAGAGAAATCCAGGCCGTTTTGAGATCGGTGTATTTGTCCAGCGCATGCATCGACTTGTCGCGACCGAAGCCGGACTGCTTGACGCCGCCGAGCGGCACGGTGATGTCGGCGCCGCCATAGGTGTTGACGTGGACGACGCCGGCATTGATGTTGCGCACCATACGATGCGCCGTGGAGAGGTTGGCGGTCCACACCGCCGAGGCAAGGCCATAGACCGTCGAATTGGCAAGCCGCACCGCCTCTTCCTCGGTCTCGAAGCGCATCACGCCGAGCACCGGCCCAAACACCTCCTCGCGGGCGAGTTGCATCTCTTGCGTCACGTTCTCGAAGATCGTCGGCGCCATGTAGCTGCCGCCGGTTTCGGCCAGGATCCGTCCGCCGCCGGTGACCAGACGGGCGCCTTCAGCTGTCGCCCGTTCGACGAAGCCGAGATTCTTGTCCAGCTGCTCGGCGCTTGATACCGCACCGACGTCGCTCGTCAGATTGAGCGGATCGCCGACCTTCAGCCGCGTGGTCGCTGCGAGGAGCTCGTCCATGAAGCGGTCGTAGACCGACGCCTGGACGAGCAGGCGCGAGCCGGCAACGCAGACCTGGCCGGAATTGCGAAAAATGCCGTTGGCCGAGACGATTGCGGCCTGTTTCAGGTCCGGGGCGTCGGCAAAGACGATGTTGGGCGACTTGCCGCCGAGTTCGAGGAAGACGCGCTTCAGATTGGAACGCGCCGCATACTCAAGCAGATGCCGGCCGACCGGCCCCGAGCCGGTGAAGGCTATGGCGTCGACATCCATGTGCAGACCGAGCGCCTCGCCGGCAACCGCGCCACGGCCGGTAACGACGTTAAACACACCGGCGGGAAGCCCGGCTTCGGCAGCGAGCTCAGCCAGCCGCAGAAGCGTCCGCGAAGCGACCTCGGGCGGCTTGACGACGATGGAATTGCCGGCAGCCAGCGCCGGCGCGATCTTCCAGGCGCCGATCATCAATGGGAAATTCCAGGGTACGATGACGCCGACAACGCCGAGCGGCTCCTTGTGGATCAGCCCGAGCACATTCTCGGCCGTCGGCGCGATCTCGCCATAGACCTTGTCGATAGCCTCCGCGTAGTAGCGGATGGTGCCCGCGGCCGATAACGGCTCGGCCTTGTAGGCCATGCCGATCTCGGTGCCGTTGTCGCGGACGCCAAGCACCGCCAGTTCATCGACATGCTTTTCGACCAGCTCGGCTAACTTCGTCAGAATCTTCTTGCGGAAGGCGGGGGCGGCGCGCGACCACGAGCCCTTCTCAAACGCCTTGCGCGCCGACGCCACGGCGCGATCGACATCGACGGCGTTGCCGTCGGCGATGCTGGCGAACGGGCGGCCATCGATCGGCGAGATCACGGGCAGCGTGGCGCCACTTGCACCTGCGGTCTGCGCACCATCGATGAAGAGGTTTCGCACGCCGACCTCGGCCTTGCGCAGCATATCGATGGTGTTCTGGTTGATCATTGGGTACCGGCTCCGAAGGCGACATGCAGGGTGGTTGGCGCGCGAAATTCCCAGCCCCGGAACACCGGTTCCTTGCCTGGCACCAGCCGCAGATCCGGAAACCGTTCCAGCAGAAGCCTTACCGCGAGGCACATCTGCTCGCGCGCAAAAAACCGACCCGAACAGAAGTGATGGCCAAAGCCGAAGGCAGCGTGGTTGCCTTCATCACGAAGGATGTCGAAACGGTCGGGATCGGAGAACCGGATTTCGTCGCGGCTGGCCGAGGAGACGAGCGCGGCGACTGGCGCGCCCGCCGGGATCGTCACGCCGCCGAGCTCGACCGCGCGCGTCGTCTGGCGCGTCTGCGTGCCGATCGGCGCGACCCATCGCAGACCCTCGTCGACCGCCTTCGGCACCAAGGTTTCCAGATCGTCCAGCACCTGCCGCATCTGCTCGGGATGCGAAAGCAGGCCGGCAAGTATGGAGCCGGCGCCATGGCCGGGCTCCTGCATGCCACCGAGCAGGATGACCTTGATGCTCGGCATCACGAAGTCGATGGCGCGGGTCGCACCCTGCGGCATGCCGTCGTGCAGTATGTGCGACAGGGCGGAGTCGTCAGGCGCGTGGACAAGCCTCTCCAGCGTCGGCAGGATGGCGGCGCCAACCTCGGCGCTGATCGCATCGGCGATTTCCTGGCGCTTCGGATCGTTCTCGAAATTGATGGCGCCCTGGGCAAGGCCATAGAACCAGCGCCGCAAGGTCGGCATGTCGATGTCGGCCAGCCCGAGCGAGCGCGCCAGGCTGAGCGTCGACACCGGCTCGAAATACTCGGCCATCAGTTCCGCCGCACCCTGCTCGGCGATCCGGTCGAGATAGGGTCCGGCGATCGAGCGCACGAGATCCCCGGCATAGGAAGCGACGGTGCGCGGCCGGTATTTCGGGTCGACGCCCTGGCGCAGATCCTTGTGGACGTCTCCGTCGGTGGTCAGGATGGTCGGCTTGCCGAAGGAGCGTTCGACCGGGGATGTCCCGACAACCGCGGAGAAGATGTCGGGCGACTTCGCGACCGTTTCGACATCCTTCCAGCGGGTGACGAACCAGAGGTTGACCGCCGGCACGAAAGCGACCGGCGCGTTGCGCCTCAGTTCAGCATAGATCGGATACGGATCGGCTTCCAGCGCCTCAACGGTGATGCTCTCGGCAAAGCTCAACGCCGCTACTCCCCTAGGGTGAAGAAGGGGGCGGCGTCATGCGCCGCCCCTCTTGATCTCAGTCCTTCAAAGGCTGTCCAAGCTCGGCGAAGGCCACCGGATCCCGGCTCTTCAACGCGCTCGCCAGCACAAGGCCAACCACGGCCGCGATCAGCACCAGCGCCGGCAGGAACACGCCGAGGAACCCGCCAGCACCGGACAGGCCGCCGAAATTGATGACGATCAGGTAGATGATGATGACGAAGGCGATGAAGGTCAGCCCCGGCAGGATTGTGGTCTTCACCGCGTTCTCCTGACTGGACGGGTTGGCACGGAAGAACATCACGACGGCGAGCGAGGCCACCGCCATCATCACGATGACGCCGAGAGTGGCAACGTTGGTCAGCCACGAAAACAGCGCCAGCACCGGGTCAAGGCCAAGCACGGCGAAGAGCCCGACGACGACAGCGGCAAGCACGCTCTGGATGACCGAGGCGACATGCGGGCTCTGGTGCGTCGAATGGGTCACGCCGATGGTCCGCGGCAGGAGCTTCTCGCGGCCGGAAACATAGATGTAGCGGGCGACCGCATTGTGGAACGCCAGTACGCCGGCAAACAGGCTCGACACGAACAGGATGCTCATGGCGTGCGAGAGCATCGTTCCGGCGTAGCGGTCGGACAGGCCAAACAGGAACGTGGTCGGATCCTGAAGCCCCTGCAGCGCCGGCAGCAGCTTGTCAACGCCGGCACCGACCGCCATCAGCCATGCGGTGACCATGTAGAAGACGCCGATCAGGATGACGGAGAAATATGTCGCCCGCGGAATGGTGACCTTGGGGTCGCGCGCCTCCTCGGCATAGATCGTCGTTGCCTCGAAGCCGATGAACGCGGCAAAGCAGAACAGGATGGCGATCGCCGGCGCGCCGCTGGTGATCTGGCTCCAACTGAACGGCGCCGCTGACAGTCCACTATCGCCTCCGGTCTTGACGATCGCCATGTCGAGGATCAGCACCACGACGTATTCGGCAAGCACCAGAACGGTCAGGATCTTGGCCGACAGGTCGACCTGCCTGTAGCCGAGCACGGCGACGATGGCGATGGCGACGAAACTCCACGCCCACCAGGGCAAGTTGATGCCCCAGCCGGCGAACAGCCCGGCGGTCGCGGCACCGAGAAGGCCCATGACGCCGATCTGCATGGCATTGTAGGACAGGATTGCGATCAGCGCCGTGGCGCCGCCGGCGAGACCGCCGAGCCCGCGCGCCGCATACGCATAGAAGGCGCCTGCATTGCCGACATGGCGCGACATGGCGACATAGCCGACCGCGAACAACAGCAGCAGCAGCGTCACGATCAGATAGGTGCCGGCAAAGCCCGCGCCATTGCCCATCAGCATGCCGAGCGGCGTGCCGCCAGCCACAGCCGTCAGAGGCGCCGTTGCCGAGATCACCATGAAGGTGATGGCGCCAACGCCAAGGCTGTTCTTCCTCAGCCGGTTCGCTTCGCCGGCTTCAATTGTCGTCATCTTTCCCTCCAATTCCGCGCTGCGGAAGCCAAGTGTCCCTGAAATGTCGAGGCCCTGTTTCGGGCCGCCTTGTCGTTTCATTATTTGCAACGACATTTCGAATATAGACTTGCAAAGGAACCGGCTTCCTGTCAAGTTAATTCGCACGTTAAGTATCAGATGGAGGATCAGATACGCATGGGTACGGTGAGCAAGGCCATCACGCTGCTGGAAATGCTCGGTCGCGGCGAGCCCGAGACGGCGTTGGCTGACCTCGCCCGGCGCGCCGGCCATGACAAGGCAACAACGCGCCGGCTGCTGGTCTCCCTGATAGCGCATGGGCTGGTCGAGCAGGATGAAGCCACGCGTCTTTACCGGCTGGGCGCCGGTGTCGCGCGGCTGGCGCTGATGCGCGAAGCCCAGTTCCCCTTCCTGCGCATGGCGGTGCCGGTGGTCGAGGCGCTGGCGGCGGAAACCAATGAGACGGTGCACCTGTCGGAATATTCGAAGCGCGGCCTGATCACAGTCCATGTCGTCGAATCGACCAGGGCCAATCGCGTCAGCGTGCAACTCGGCGAGGTGCTGCCGATGCATGCGACGGCTTCTGGCATTGCGTTCCTGGCGTTCACGGAAGAGCGTATCCGAGACGCTGTTCTGGCCGGACCGCTGCCGGCCTTCACGCCCCACACAATAGGCGACGCGAAAACACTTGCCGAGCATGTCGCCGCCGCCCGCGCGCGCGGGCACTCGACCGGCTCGCAAGGCTTCGAGGAGGGCGTGCTCAGCGTCGCGGCGCCGATCCTCGGCGCCGACGGTTTTGCCATTGGCATCATCGCCGTCGCGGCGCCTAAGGTGCGGGTCCAGAAGGGCGAGATCGAGCGCTATGGCGCCAGTGTGGCGGCGGCTGCGCGCGTTATCAGCGAGCGGCTTTTCGGACGGCAGGGCCAGCCGGGCCTCAAGCGAGCATGACAACAAATACCCCTGCAAGGAGATTGACTGTGGAGGAGACACGCCGAATCCTGGTTATAGGCACCGGTGACACCAAGGCCGACGAATTGCTCTTCATGCGCGAGCGCATCGAGGCGGTCGGCGGTGTCGCCGTGATGATGGATGTGAGCGTGCTCGGCGATCCGCCCCACCAGCCGGCGCATGACAAGCATGCGGTGGCTCAAGCTGCCGACACGACCATCGAGGCGATCATCGCCAGCGGCGACGAGAATTCGGCGATGACGCTGATGGCGCTCGGCGCCTCGCGGCTTGCCCGCGCACTCTGCGACAAGGGCGAAATCCACGGTTTCATCGCGCTCGGTGGCTCGATGGGCACCGACCTTGCGCTTGACGTCGCGCTGGCGCTGCCGCTCGGCGTGCCGAAATTCGTCATCTCGACCATTGCCTATTCACATCTGCTGCCACCAGAACGGATCGCCACAGACCTGATGATGATCCTGTGGGCGGGCGGTCTCTATGGCCTCAACAGTGCCTGCAAGGCGGTGCTGTCGCAGGCCTGCGGAGCGGTGGTGGGTGCCGCGCGCGCCGTCGTTAAGCCGGACGCGACGCGGCCCAGGATAGGCATGAGTTCGCTGGGAAAAAGCTGCCTGCACTATATGGTGACGCTGAAGCCGGAGCTGGAGAAGCGCGGCTATGAAGTCATCGTCTTCCACACCACCGGCATGGGCGGCCGGGCGCTTGAGGCGATCGCCGCGCAACGCGGCTTCGTCGCGGTGATGGATTTCAGCCTTCAGGAACTCGCCAACCAGCTGACCGGCTCGGTGGTGAATTCGGGCTCCGACCGGCTGGAAAATGCTGGTCGGCAAGGCATCCCTCAGATCGTGGCACCTGGCGCCGTCGACATGGTGGATTTTCCGACCTGGCAAGCAGTGCCTGCCCGTTTCTTCGAACGGCCGTACCATGCGCACAACCGCCTGCTCGCCTCGGTGACATCAGACGGCGAAACCCGCAAGGAGATCGCGCGCGCCATCGGCGAGAAGCTCGCCGCCGCAACCGGGCCGACCGCCTTCATCCTGCCGGCAGGCGGCATCCAGCAATGGGACCAGGAGGGCGAGCCGCTGCACGAACCGGAGGCGCTGTCGGCCTTTGTCGAGGAGATGCGCTCGAGCGTGCCCGGCAATGCCGAGTTGCACGAGATATCAGGGCACATCAACGACGCCGCCTTCAGCGCCAAGGCACTGGAGATCTTCGACCGCTGGGTCGCCGAAGGCATTGTGCCGCTGGGCGCGCCGGAAGGAACTCAAGCTGCATGAGCGGGCCATCGCCAAAGGCGCTGGTGCTTGATTTCGGCGGCGTCGTCACCCGCACGCTGTTCGAAACGCACGCGTTGACCGAACGCGCATTGGACTTGACGCCCGGCATGCTCGGCTGGCGCGGGCCGTTCGATCCGGCATCCGACCCGCTGTGGCGTTCCATGCAAGCCGACGAGATCAGCGAGCGCGACTACTGGAAGACGCGCACGCGTGAAGTCGGCCGTCTCGTCGGCGAGGACTGGGACGACATGTCGACTTTCGTGCAGCGGGCGCGCGGCGCCGACCCGCAAGCGGTGGTGCGGCCAGAGGCGGAACGAGCGATCCGTGCGGCGCATGAAGCTGGCATCCGGCTCGCCATCCTCTCCAACGAGCTCGACTTGTTCTACGGCAACAGCTTTCGCGAGCGCCTGCCGCTGCTGTCGCTGTTCGAGACCATCATCGACGCCACCTACACGCACATCCTGAAACCCGATCCGCGCGCTTATGCGATGGTGAGCGAAGCACTGCACTTGCCGCCCGCGGCTTGCGTCTTCGTCGACGACCAGAAGCGTAACGTCGACGGCGCGGTCGCCGCCGGCATGCTGGCCGTGCATTTCGACGTCGCCCAACCGGGGCAAGGCTATGCAGCGGCGCTCGGCCATTTCGGCGTTGCGGCCTAAGAATTCAAGAAACGGAGTTCCCACCGATGCGCGACATCAACTTCCTCACCGAGAACAACGCCAAGCCGATCTGGCATCCGATGGCGCATCCGGCCGAGATGCGCGCGACGCCGCCAAAGATCATCATGAAGGGCGAAGGCGTCTCGGTCACCGATGCCGAAGGCCGCACCGTCCTCGATGCAGTCGGGGGCCTGTGGAACGTCAACCTCGGCTACAGCTGCGATCCGATCAAGAAGGCGATCGCAGCACAACTCGACGCCCTGCCCTATTATTCCGGCTTTCGCGGCACCTCGACCGGACCGTCGATCGAGCTTGCCTATGAGCTGTGCGACTGGTTCGCTCCCGAGGGCATGGTACGGACCTTCTTCACCTCCGGCGGCTCGGACTCGGTCGAGACGGCACTGCGGCTGTCGCGGCAATACTGGAAGATCAGGGGCCAGGGCGACCGGACGAAGTTCCTGGCGCTGAAGAAGGGCTATCACGGAACGCATTTCGGCGGCGCCTCGGTCAACGGCAATGCCAATTTCCGGCGCAACTACGAGCCGCTTTTGCCCGGCGTCTTCCACACACCGGCACCATGGACCTACCGCAATCCGTTCGACGAGACCGATCCGGCGAAGCTGGCGAAACTCTGCGCGCGGGCGATCGAAGACGAGATCGCCTTCCAGGGCGCCGACACGATCGCCGCCTTCATCATGGAGCCAGTGCTCGGCGCCGGCGGTGTGATCGTTCCGCATGAGAGCTTCATGCCGATGGTGCGGGCGATCTGCGACCGTCACGACATCCTGCTCATCGCCGACGAGGTGGTGACCGGCTTCGGTCGCACCGGCGCCTGGTCGGGCTCGCGGCTCTCCGGAGTGAAGCCGGATTTCATGACCATCGCCAAGGCGATCACCTCAGGCTACTTCCCGCTCGGCGCCACGCTGATCAGCGCCAAGGTTGCCGACGTCTTCGAGGCCGACAAGACCAGCTTCGGCTCGATCGGGCACGGCTACACCTATTCCGGCCATCCGGTCGGCTGCGCGGCGGGGCTGGCCACACTCGCCGAGACCAAGCGGCTTGCCGTCAACGAGAATGCGGCGGCGCGCGGTGTCGAGCTCGGCAAGGCGCTGGAGGCGCTGAAGGCGAAGCACGCTTTGGTTGGCGATGTGCGCTACCAAGGGCTGATGGCGGCGCTCGAACTGGTTTCCGACCGTGCCGCCAAGAAGCCGGCCGACAAGAAGACGATGAATGCCGCCGCAGAGGCCGCCTACAAGGCCGGCGTCATGCTGCGCGTCTCCGGCAACACCATCATCCTGTCGCCGCCGCTGGTGATCTCGTCCGCCGATGTGGCAAAGATCGCCGAGGCTCTCGACGCCGGACTGACGGCAGCCGCCTGAGCGACGGTGACGCTCAGTCCTGACCGAGCCGCAGGCGTCGCCACGCCGCCGGCGAGAGGCCGACGGCGGCGCGGAAGAAGCGCGAGAAATAAGCCGGGTCGTTGAACCCGGTCTCATAGGCGATGTCCTCGACCGGGCGCACGGTGAACAGCAGCAGGCGCTTGGCCTCGACCAGCCGCCGCTCACCAACCGCCTGGCGTACGCTCGCGCCGAGCACCTGCCGCGCTGCCTTGTCGAGCAGATGGCGCGTGGTGCCGAGCGCGGCGGCATAGCGCTCGACCGGCCAGTCGTCGCGAAAGTGTCGGTCGATCAGACGCCGCAGCCGGCCGCCCAGCGCCACCGTCGCCGGCACCGCGACAGCATGCGACTGCGCATCGAGGCGGGCGATGCCCGACAATGCCACGGCGATCAGCGGCGGCAGGATTTTCTCCATCCCGGGCAACCTGTCGGCATATTCCGCTTGGATCATCGTAACCGTATCACCCAACCTTTCCCAGAGGGCCGTTTCACCGCGTCCGGTGACGAAGACCGGCTGGTCGAGCGGCAGCGCGGACTGCTCAGCGATCGCCGCAAGGGCAGCATCGGCGACCGAGACAACGATGGCGTCGGCGCCCGTCTCGATGCTGAATCCGTGGACCACGCCGCTCGGCATGAAGCTCACCGTCGGCGCCGAAAAACTCCAGGTCTCGTCTTCGATCCGATAAATGCCGCTGCCGCCGGTCCAGAAGGTGATCTGCGCCATTTGCGGGTGCTTGTGCGCGAGAACCTGGCCGCGATGCACGGAGGCACGCGCAAGAACAGTCTCGACATGCAGGAATCCGACGTCGAGCGCACGCGCCGGTTCGCCGTAGACGAAGAATTCGGGAATGGCAGTCTGGCTCATCACGGCGAAAAAATCCAAGTGGTTCTATACTTTCGTCCATAAACCTTTGTCACGACGATCGCTACAGTTGACGCGTTAAAGGAGGATCATGATGCGATCGGAAGATTTCCGGGCCGACACGAAACGGCCGTTTACCGGTGCCGAATATTTGCAGAGCCTGCGCGACGGGCGCGAGGTCTATATCAATGGCGAGCGGATTGCCGACGTCACCACCCATCCGGCGATGCGCAACTCGGCGCGCTCGCTGGCCCGCCTCTACAATGCCTTGCACGATCCGGCGCGGCAGGCGGTGCTGACCTCGCCGACCGACACCGGTTCTGGCGGCTACACGCACAAATATTTCCGCGTCGCCCATTCCGCCGCGGATCTCGCCGCACAGCAGACCGCCATCGCCGACTGGTCGCGCATGTCCTACGGCTGGATGGGGCGCACGCCCGATTACAAGGCAGCACTTATGAACACGCTCGGCGCCAATGCCGAGTGGTACGGCCCGTTCAGGGACAATGCACTCGCCTGGCACAAACGCGCCCAGGAAGCGGCCCTGTTCATGAACCATGCCATCGTCAACCCGCCGATCGACCGCCACAAGCCGGCCGAGCAGGTGAAGGACGTGTTCGTGCACATCACGAAGGAGAACGACGCCGGCATCTGGGTGTCCGGCGCCAAGGTGGTGGCGACGTCGTCAGCGCTCACCCATTACAATTTCCTGGCGCAGAGCTCGGCGACGGTCACCGAGGACCCGTCATTGTCGGTGATGTTCATCGTGCCTATGAACGCGCCGGGGATAAAGATGTTCTGCCGCGTCTCTTACGAGCAGACGGCGAACACGGTCGGCCATCCCTTCGACTATCCGCTGTCGTCTCGTTTCGACGAGAACGATGCGATCCTGGTGCTGGACAATGTCTTCATCCCCTGGGAGGACGTGCTGGTGCTGCGCGATGCGCAGAAGATCCTCTCCTTCCACCCGGCGTCGGGCTTCATGCACGGCTATTGTTTTCAGGGCTGCACGCGCTTCGCCGTCAAGCTCGACTTCCTCGCAGGCCTGCTGGCGAAGGCGCTGCGCGCGACGGGCGGGGATGCCTTCCGCGGCAACCAGGCGGCGCTCGGCGAAGTAATTGCGCTGCGCCACATGTTCTGGAGCTTTTCCAACGCCATGGCGCACAAACCGATCCCATGGGCGAACGGCGCCGTGCTGCCCAATCTCGAGGCGGCGCTCGCCTATCGCACTTTCATGTCGGAGGCCTATCCGCGCGTTATCGATACGGTGCGCCGAGTCATCGCTTCGGGGCTGATCTACCTGCCGTCCTCGGCAAAGGATTTCGACAATCCGGAGATCGACAAGTACCTTGCCCAGTACGTGCGCGGCTCCAACGACATGGGCCATGTCGAACGCATCAAGATCATGAAGCTGCTGTGGGATGCGACCGGCACCGAGTTCGGCGGCCGCCACGCGCTCTATGAGCTCAACTATGCCGGTGCGCCGGAAGAGGTGCGGCTGCAGGTGCTGAAGGGCGCTGAGCGCGGCGGGCGCCTGAGGGCGATGGAGGAACTGGTCGACACCTGCATGGCCGACTACGACGAAATGGGCTGGACCGGCGACACCTGGCTGCCGCCGCTGCCGGCTGGCGCAAGCTGAGGTCCCGGCCATGGAGCCACAAGTTGCAAGGCTGGAGTTCCGTGAGGCGATGGCGCGGGTCTGTGCGCCGGTCAACATCGTCACGACTGATGGTCCGGCCGGCCGCGGCGGCTTCACTGCGACCGCCATGTGCAGCGTTTCCGACGATCCGCCGACGCTGCTTGTGTGCATGAACGAGCGCTCGGCGCAGACCGGCCTGTTCCTCGCCAACCAGCGTTTCTGCGTCAACGTGCTGACGCAGTTACACACCCATCTGGCGGCAAAGTTCGCCGGCACGATCCGCGACATGAGCGAGCGCTACAATGCGGCAAGATGGCAGACCATGCCGTCCGGCATGCCGGCGCTGCTCGACGCCATCGTCAGCTTCGATTGCGAGATCGGCGACGTGAACAAGGTTGGCACGCACAATGTGATGTTCGGCCGCGTCGTCGACATCCGCCACGGCAGCGACGAGGCGGCGCTGCTCTATGTCGGCCGCAACTACATGCAGCCGAGCGCACTCGGCAGTTTTGGCGGGTAGAGGCTGTCAGGTCTGGTTTTCGGATGATTCCGACTGAATCAGGCTTTCGAGCAGGTCGAGCAGGTGCTCATGCTGTTCGGCGCCGTAGCGCTGCTCGATCGCATCGTAGATGGCGATGCGCTCGGGCGACAAATCCTCGATCAGCGCCAGCCCGGCCGGGCTGATTGCGAGCAGCGCCCGGCGACCGTCATCCTTGACCTTGTTGCGGGTGATGAACTGCCGTTCCTCCATCGCCTTGATGATGCGGGTCAGGCTGGGCGGAAGGATCGAGGCGCGATTGGCAAGTTCGGTTGCCTCGAGCGGCCCGGCTTCGGCAAGCACACGCAGCACGCGCCACTGCTGCTCAGTGATGTCGTGTCGGGCAAGCATCGGCCGGAAATGCGCCATGATCACTTCGCGGGCGCGAAGCAGAGCCATGGGCAGGGAGCGGCGGGTGCTGGGCGGTAGCAAGGTCAGGTCTCCAAAAAATTCCAATTCCGGTACGACTCGCACCACACAATGAGGCTCGGATCGCAGCTATATCCGCGATTTCGCCGGGGGCGGCAATCCCACCATCGGGAGCTGTATCTGCATAGAGAACGACACTTGACATTCCGCCGTCAAGATGTAATTCACATGTTAATTACAAGGTGGAGGAAACCTTGCCACATATGGTGATCGAATATTCGGCGAATCTCGACGCCAAGGTCGACATCAGCGCGCTTTGCACGCTGGTCGCTCGCACCATCCTCGAAACCGGCCTGTTCGAACATGGCGCGGTGAGGGTACGCGCTTTCTGCGCCGAGGCATACGCGATCGCCGATCGCCTCCCGGAGAACGGGTTCATCGACATGAACTTCCGCATCGGCAAGGGCCGCAGCGCCGAGGAAAAGAAACGCACCGGCGAGGCGATCTTCACTACTGTTTCGGATCATCTCGCATCTCTGTTCACGACGCCGCATTTCGCGCTGTCGCTGGAGATCCGCGAGATCGATGCCGAACTAAGCTGGAAGAAGAATGCCATCCACCCGCGCCTGGGCGGCAAGTGACAGGAACCCATATCATGGCGGCATTGGACGACAATCTGAGAAAGGCCGAGGCCTATCTCGAGCGCTTCAGAAGCGCTGGCGTGCTCAACCAGATCGGCGGCGAAGCCGTGCCGGCCGCCGACGGCTCGACATACGAGACGCTGTCGCCAATCGACCTGAAGCCGATCGCCAAGGTGGCACGCGGCAAGGCCGCCGACATCGACCGCGCCGCCAAAGCGGCGAAGGCTGCCTTCCGCGACTGGGCGGCGATATCAGGCGACGCCCGCAAGAAGCAGTTGCACAAAATAGCCGACGCCATCGTCGCGCGGGCCGAGGAAATCGCTTTCGTCGAATGCATGGACACCGGCCAGTCATTGAAGTTCATGGCCAAGGCAGCGCTGCGCGGCGCGGAGAACTTCCGCTTCTACGCCGACCGCGCGCCGGAGGCCCGCGACGGCCACGCGATCCGCGCACCGAACCAGGTCAACATGACGACGCGCGTGCCGGTCGGCCCGGTCGGCGTGATCACGCCGTGGAACACACCTTTCATGCTGTCGACCTGGAAGATCGCGCCGGCGCTCGCCGCCGGCTGTACGATCGTCCACAAGCCAGCCGAGTTCTCGCCGCTGACGGCACGGCTATTGGTCGAGATCGCCGAGGAGGCCGGCCTGCCGAAGGGCGTGTGGAACCTCGTCAACGGCTTTGGCGAGGACGCCGGCAGAGCGCTGACCGAACACCCCGACATCAAGGCGATCGGCTTCGTCGGCGAAAGCCGCACCGGCTCGATGATCATGAAGCAGGGTGCCGACACGCTGAAGCGCGTGCATTTCGAGCTCGGCGGCAAGAACCCGATCATCGTCTTTGCCGATGCCGACCTGGAGCGGGCCGCCGACGCTGCCGTCTTCATGATCTATTCGCTGAACGGCGAGCGCTGCACCTCGTCCTCACGCCTGCTGGTCGAGGAAAGCATCTACGACAAGTTCACCGCGCTGGTGGCGGAGAAGGCCAAGCGCATCAGGATAGGCCATCCGCTCGACCCCGAAACCGTGGTTGGCCCACTGATCCATCCGGCGCATGAGGAAAAGGTGCTGTCCTATATCGAGATCGGCAAGTCGGAAGGCGCTGTCGTCGCCGCCGGCGGCGGCAAGTTCGCCGGTCCGGGCGGCGGCTGCTATGTCAGCCCGACGCTGTTCGTCGGCGCCACCAACAAGATGCGCATCGCCCAGGAAGAGATATTCGGACCCGTGCTGACCGCCATCTCGTTCAAGGACGAGGCCGAGGCGCTGGCGCTGGCCAACGACACGCAATACGGCCTGACCGGCTATCTCTGGACCTCGGACGTCACCCGCGCCTTCCGCTTCACCGACGCGCTCGACGCCGGCATGATCTGGGTCAATTCGGAGAATATGCGCCACCTGCCGACGCCGTTCGGCGGCGCCAAGAACTCAGGCATCGGCCGCGACGGCGGCGACTGGTCGTTCGATTTCTACATGGAAACCAAGAACATCGCGTTCGCCACGGCGCCGCATTCCATCCAGAAGCTCGGCGGCTGACCGGAGACCCCAACGATGCCCTTGCCCACACCCAATCTCTACCCGGCATTCAACATCGTGCGGCTCAGCCACGTCGAGCTGGCTGTTACGGACCTCGGTAAGTCGCGCGCGTTCTATGTCGACACGCTCGGCCTGCAGGTGACCGACGAGACCAAGGACGCCATCTATCTGCGCGCCATGGAAGAGCGCGGCCACCATTGCATCGTGCTCAGGAAAGGTGCCGCGCCGGAAGCCCGCGACCTCGGCTTCAAGCTGTTTTCCGACGACGATCTCGACAAGGCCGAGCACTTCTTCAAAGCCAGGGGTCTGCCTGTGAAATGGGTCGAGCGGCCCTACCAGTCGCGTACCTTCCGCACCCGCGACCCGCACGGCATTCCGCTCGAATTCTATTCCAGAATGGAGCGGCTGCCGCCGATCCATCAGAAGTATGCGCTGTACAAAGGCGTCAAGCCGCTGCGCATCGACCACTTCAACTGCTTCTCGCCCAATGTCGATGAATCGGTGGCGTTCTACAACGAGCTCGGCTTCCGCGTGACCGAGTACACGGAGGATGCCGCGACCGGAAGACTTTGGGCGGCATGGACGCACCGCAAGGGCGGTGTCCACGACATCGCCTTCACCAACGGCATTGGCCCACGCCTGCACCACGTCGCCTTCTGGGTGCCGACACCGCTCAACATCATCGATCTGCTCGACCTGATGGCCACCACCGGCTGGCTGCCGAACATCGAGCGCGGCCCCGGCCGGCACGGCATCTCCAACGCCTTCTTCCTCTATATCCGTGATCCCGACAATCACCGCATCGAGATCTATTGCTCGGACTACCAGACGGTAGATCCCGACCTAGAGCCGATCAAATGGGACCTCAAGGACCCGCAGCGCCAGACGCTGTGGGGCGCACCGGCGCCGAAGAGCTGGTTCGAGGAAGGCAGCACCTTTGCCGGCGTCGAGCCGCGCAAGTCCGATCTGGCGGCCTCGCCGATCGTCGCGCCGTGACGTCGGCTAACTGCAGGGGAAACAAATGAGCGCGGCACGTCTCGCCACCTTCACCGTTGGCGGCAAAACGCGCTACGGCGCAATCACCGACAAGGGCGGCGTCGACCTGTCGGCGCGACACGCACAGTGGCCGAGTTTGCGCGAGGTGATAGAGGCCGGCGCACTGCGACGGCTGGCGGAAGAGGCGGACGCTTTCGCCGCCGATTTCCCGCTCGACGCCATCGCCTACGAGATACCCGTCCCCTCGCCCGAAAAGATCATCTGCGTCGGCGTCAACTATCCGGACCGCAACGAGGAGTACAAGGACGGACAGGCCGCACCCTCGAACCCGTCGCTGTTCATCCGCTTCCCGCGCTCCTTCGTCGGCCATGGCAGGCCCCTCGTGCGGCCGTCGGAATCGCCGCAGCTCGATTATGAGGGCGAGATCGTCATCGTCATCGGCAAGGGCGGCCGCAGGATCGCCGAGGCGGATGCGCTGGGCCATATCGCAGCACTTTCGCTCTGCAACGAGGGCACCATCCGCGACTGGGTGCGCCACGCCAAGTTCAATGTCACCCAGGGCAAGAACTTCGACCTGACCGGCTCTATCGGCCCCTGGCTGGTGCCGTTCACCGACGAGGCACAGATCGCCGACATCGCGCTGACCACGCGCGTCAATGGCGAGGTTCGCCAGCAGGACCGCACCGGCCGCATGATCTTTTCCTTCCGCAAGATCATCAACTACATCTCGACCTTCACCACGCTGGCGCCGGGCGACATCATCGTCACCGGCACGCCGACCGGCGCCGGCGCCCGGTTCGACCCGCCAATCTGGCTGAAGCCGGGCGATGTGATCGAGGTCGAGGCCGACGGCATTGGCTTGCTCAGCAACGGCGTCGTCGACGAAGGGACCGGTCGATGATGACGCCGGAACAGGTCGACGACGCGGCCGCGAGGCTGTTCGAGGCCGAGCGCGACCGCCGCCAGATCAGGCTGCTCAGCCTCGATTTCCCCGGGGCGACGATGGATGACGCCTATCTCGTCCAGGCGGCGCTGGTGAAACGAAAAGTGGCCTCGGGCCTGACGATCAAAGGCTGGAAGATCGGCCTGACCTCCAAGGCGATGCAGTCGGCGCTCGCCATCGACATTCCGGATTCCGGTGTGCTGTTCGACGACATGTTCTTCGATGACGGCGGCACCGTTCCAGCCGGCCGCTTCATCCAGCCGCGCATCGAGGCCGAGATCGCCTTCGTCATGAAGGCGTCGCTGGCCGGTCCGGACGTGTCGATCGACGACGTGCTCGACGCCACCGACTACATCACGCCGGCGCTGGAGATCCTCGACACCCGTATCGAGCGCGTCAACAAGGAGAGCGGCAGGATACGGACCTTCTTCGACACCATCTCCGACAATGCCGCCAATGCCGGCGTCGTCGTCGGCGGCCGTCGTGCCGGACCGCGCGAGGCCGACCTGCGCTGGATCGGCGCCATCCTGTCGCGCAATGGCGAGGTCGAAGAGACCGGGCTCGGCGCCGGGGTGCTCGATCATCCGGCGAAGGGCATCGCCTGGCTGGCCAACCGGCTGCATCAGTACGGCATGCAGATATCCGCCGGACAGGTCGTGCTGTCGGGCTCGTTCATCCGGCCCGTGGAGTGTCGCCACAGTGACACTATCGCTGCCGATTTCGGACCCTATGGAGCGATCCGCATCACCTTTGCCCGCTAGCGGCAATTCCTCCATAGCCCGCTGACCCGACTTGCCGGCGGCGTGCTGAAACAGAACCCGGAAGAGCCCGAAAGGGTGTCGGCACTCCTTGCCAGCCTTCAAAGTATCGGCGCCGAAATCCGGGTGCCGCGCGAACAACCGTTCGATGCCATCGCTTTGCTGGACGATCAGGATTAACTCGACTTCCATCGCTGGCCGCGTTCCTGAAAGGCTTTATTACGCGATAGACCACGATCCGCTGACGCGCTTTTGCGCTCCTGTTTCAATCCGAGCCGCTGTCCCGAGCCGCTGTGCAGTTTTGGGCAACATGCGTTTGATCGACAAACCCGTGGCCAGAAGCCGAGGGGTTCCTTGTCGGGACGGCCGGCGCTATCGATTCGAGCGGCCGAGCGCTGTGGACGCAATCAGCAAAACGATCGAGGCGGCGATCAGCACTGTGGCAGCAGCCGCGATGGTCGGCGTCAGCGTGTCGCGCGCGATGGTGAACATCTCGCGCGGCAAGGTGCGTTGTCCGGGACCGGCGAGGAACATCGTCACCACGACTTCGTCGAGCGAGGTGGCGAAGGCAAACAGCGCGCCCGACGCGATGCCCGGCAGAATGACCGGAAGCGTGACTTTGCGGAAGGTGAGGAAGGGTGGCGCCCCCATGCTGGCGGCCGCCCAGAGCAGCCGCCTGTCGAGACCGGTGAGAACGGCCGAGACGGTCACCACGACGAAGGGAACGGCGAGCGAGGTATGCCGAGGATGAGGCCGGGAAGGGTCGCGGTCAGGCCGGCCATCGAGAAGACGAAATACAGGCCGACGCCGACGATGACCACCGGCGCGATCATCGGCACCAGCAGCAAGGCGGAGATCGTGCGCCGACCTGGCAGATTAGGCGCCGCGAGGCCGAGCGCGGCCATGGTGCCTAGCGGCGTCGCCAAAAGTGTCGTCGAGACAGCCAGAACCAGGCTGTTGCGCAGGGCATCCATCCAGGTCTGCATCGAGAAGAACTCGCGGTACCATTTCAGCGACCAGCCGGTGATGGGAAAGGTGAAATCGCCGCTGCTCTTGAACGAGAACAGCACGATGATGATCAGCGGCGCCATGAGGAAAGCCAGCACCATCATGGCCGTCAGCCCGAGGCCGAAGCGGCCAAGCCGGCTGGTGGTGGTTGACCGCGGGGAGGACATCCGGGCCTCCTAGCGCAGACCGGCGCCGCTGCGGCTGAGCAGCGCGTTCTGGATGGCATAAAGCGAGAGCGTGACGACCAGCATTGTTCTTTCTCGGCGGCGTCGTCGGCGCTGTGGGTTTCAAGCATGTCGGCTTCGCGGCGACGTTGTTTCTGGCGGCCATTCTCCTCGTGCTGGCCTCCATGCCAGTCCTGGAGGACGTCTCCGTTCGCATGAGGCGGCTTTGGCAGTAGCGCTGCAGAGCTTTGCCGCATGCAAGATTTGGCAGCACATTCGCGAAGGCGCTGTTCCTGGATTTCGGCAGCTATCTGTTTTGGCCGATCCTGAAGCACGAACACGATGAGATCGGCCCAACGGCAAGAGCAAGCGAACTCAGCCATACCCACTCATAGCGTAGAGTGAGGTCGAAGAGATAGCCGACGCGCCCGCGGCGGCTCCAATCGAGTGGCCGGCCGAGATAAGGCCCATCGCCGGCGCCATCACGCGCAATCCGAGATGGCTGGCGACAAGACTGGCCGTGACGGGAATGGCCGCATGGCTTTGGTTTCGAGGCGCAGGGCGTATCGCCCGGTTTTCTACAGCCTCAAGACAGATGCGTCACGCATCACTAATTGAATGCGTCGCATTTTAATATATGCTGCAAGACGTAGAGATAATATCTCAAAGCTGATCAAAAAGGGGGATGCGACCGTGATAACTGCTCCACAGTTGCGTGCCGCGAGGGCGCTCCTTGGCATCGACCAGCGCAGGCTTGCCGAATTGTCCGGTCTTTCCGTGCCGACAATTCAACGCATGGAAGCCAGCGAGTCGATTATTCGGGGTAACGTCGATTCTCTCATGAAGCTGATCGGGGCACTTGACCTCGCCGGCGTGGAATTGATCGCTGAAGGCGCCTCCAGCCAAATCGGCGGGCGCGGCGTGCGACTGAAAGCGGATTTCGACCCCGCCAAAATTCTTGGCGGGGTCGATACGAATGCCAAACTCCCCGTGAGGAGCGTGGCGTGATTTCGGGGGCCGCGGTCCTCCTGTGGGGCGTTGCTGCGCTCCTGGGGACTGCGGTGCTTGCGATTGCGGAAAGCCGCAGATCGGACTCGGGAACACGCCTGATCTACGGCTTGACGCTAGGTATATCGGCGGCCGTGCTCATGGTTGTCGCGAGCCGCATCGCCGACAATCCCGTCACCCCGTCGACTGTGGTGTTGCCTCTTGGATTGCCATGGATTGGCGCTCATTTCCGTTTGGATGCGCTCTCGACTTTCTTCCTCATCGTCGTCAACTTCGGCGGCTCCATGGCCAGCCTTTATGGCCTCGGCTACGGCAGGCATGAGTCTGCGCCGCATCGGGTGCTGCCGTTCTTCCCGGCTTTCCTAGCCGGAATGAACCTTGTCGTGGTGGCCGACGACGCCTTCACTTTCCTGCTTTCCTGGGAATTCATGTCGCTCGCCTCCTGGGCGCTCGTCATGGCGCACCATCGCGAGCAGGACAATGCGCGGGCGGGCTACATCTATCTCGTGATGGCGAGCTTCGGCACACTCGCGCTGCTGCTTGCGTTCGGCCTGCTCGCCGGATCCGATGGAACCTACACATTCGACGCGATGCGAGCCGCCGACCCCACCCCGTTCGCCGCTGCTTTCGTCCTGGTTCTCATGCTGCTGGGCGCCGGCTCCAAGGCTGGACTTGTCCCGCTGCACGTTTGGCTGCCACTCGCTCATCCGGCCGCGCCAAGCCAAGTCTCGGCTCTCATGAGCGGCGTGATGACCAAGGTCGCAGTCTATGGCTTTATACGCGTTATTTTCGATCTGCTCGATGAGCCGGCATGGTGGTCGGGCGTTGCCGTGCTTTTCCTTGGCGGCCTGACGGCGGTTCTCGGCATCCTCTACGCGCTGATGGAAAAGGACCTGAAGCGACTGCTTGCCTATAGCACCATTGAAAACATCGGCGTCATCTTCGTAAGCCTTGGTCTCGCGCTCGCTTTCAAGGCGAACGCCATGCCATCGGCTGCAGCGCTGGCGCTCACCGCCGCGCTGTTCCACGTCCTCAACCATTCCTTTTTCAAGAGCCTGCTGTTTTTCGGCGCGGGCGCCGTGCTGACGGCAACCGGAGAGCGGGATATGGAGAAGCTGGGCGGTCTCATCCACCGCATGCCCTTTACAAGTTTTGCCTTTCTCGTCGGTTGCGTCGCGATCTCGGCACTTCCACCCTTCAACGGCTTCGTCTCCGAATGGCTGGCCTTTCAGGCCATATTGCAGAGCCCCGATCTGCCACAATGGGGACTTAAGGTCATGGTGCCCGCCGTTGGCGGTCTGCTGGCGCTGTCGGCGGCACTGGCCGCGGCCTGCTTCGTAAAGGCGTTCGGGATTACATTCCTCGGCCGGCCACGCTCGGCCGCGGTGGAACTGGCGCATGAGGTCGACCGCTACTCGCTGGCGGCAATGTTCATTCTCGCTGCCCTTTGTCTCCTGGCCGGCATTCTGCCCGGTCTTGTGATAGACGGCCTCTCATCGGTGACACTGCCACTGATCGGCAGCCGGATGCCTGTGCAGATGGCCCAGCCCTGGCTGTCTATCGTGCCGATTGCAGCGAGCCGCAGTTCCTACAACGGCCTGTTGGTGTTCCTGTTCATCGCCTTTTCCGCATCCGCTGCGGCATATGTGATCCATCGCTTTGCATCACATGCACTCCGTCGGGGTCCCGCCTGGGGTTGTGGCTTCCCGGATGTGGTCCCGAGCTCGCAGTACACGGCCGTCAGCTTCGCGCAGCCGATCCGCCGCGTCTTCGGCACGTTCGTATTCCGTGCAAGGGAAACCGTCGAAATGCCGGCACCTGGCGAGACCGGTCCGGCTCGTCTGAATGTCGAAATGCATGATGTGATCTGGGAGACGCTGTACCTGCCTATCGGCCGGGCCCTCGACTTTGCGACCGACCACCTCAACCATCTGCAGTTCCTGACGATCAGGCGCTACCTGACCCTCGTCTTTCTCTTTCTCATTGTCCTGCTCCTGGTGCTCGCACTATGGCCGTGATTCTCGAGTTGGCCGTTCAAGGCGCGCAGATGGCGCTGGTGCTTTTGCTGGCGCCGCTCCTGACCGGATTCGTGCGCAAGGTGAAGGCACGGCTCTTGCGCCGCCAGGGTCCTTCCCTGATCCAACCTTACCGCGATCTCTTGCGGCTGATGCGCAAGGAAGTCGTTCTGGCGGACAACGCATCCTGGCTGTTTCGCGTGACGCCCTATCTGATCTTTGCCACCACCTGGGTCGGCGCGGCGCTCATCCCGACATTCGCCGCCGGCCTCACATTCAGTTGGACCGCCGATCTCATAGCCATTGTCGCACTGCTGGGAAGCGCCCGGTTCTTCCTGGCGCTGGCAGGCATGGACGTCGGCACGAGCTTCGGCGGCATCGGCTCGAGCCGCGAGGTGATGATCGCTTCGCTGGCCGAACCCGCCATGCTGCTCATCGTGTTCAGCCTGGCGCTCGTCGCGGGTGCTACGCAACTCTCAACGGTCGCCGCCTTCATGGGGTCACCGGAGGTTGGCTTGCGGGTGTCGCTCGGGATGTCGCTCATCGCCCTCGTGATGGTGGCGATCGCCGAAAACGCCCGCATACCCGTGGACAACCCATCGACCCATCTGGAACTCACCATGGTTCATGAGGCGATGGTGCTGGAATATTCCGGTCGCCATCTGGCGATGATCGAGTTTGCCGCCTTCCTCAAGCTTCTGCTCTATGTGTCGCTGATTTCCTGCGTCTTCCTACCTTGGGGACTGGCGAGCGCCGGGGCAGGACTGGAATCCCTTGCTCCGGGTGTCGTCGCCTATGTCGGCAAGCTTGCCGTCTGTGGCGTTCTCCTCGCCGTGTTTGAGACTGCCATCGCCAAGATGCGCGTCTTCCGCGTCCCGGATTTCCTCGGGGCAGCGCTGATGCTGGCCCTGCTCGGCACGCTCCTGCTGTTCGTCTCACGGAGCCTCTGATGAACGGCCTCACCTTCGACATCGCTCACCTGCTCGCCGGCGGCCTGGTGCTGGTCAGTTTCATGATGCTGTATCAGGATCGCCTCTTTGCTCTGATCAACGTTTTTGCGCTTCATGCAATCGTGCTGGCCCTGTCCGTAGCTTGGCAGGCATACATTCAGGACGCGCATCATCTCTACGTCACGGCGGCGATCGCCCTCGTCTTCAAGGCGATCGTCATTCCTGTCGGGCTTCATCGCATCATTCAGCGGCTCGGCATCCATCGTGACGTCGAGACCGCCGTCGGCATCGGTACGACGATGCTTGCGGGGATAGGCCTGGTGACCTTGTCCATGGTCCTGATGCTGCGCGTCACTCCCGAGGCTGATCCCCTCGCCCGCGAGGACCTGGCTTTCGCGCTGTCCATCATTTTGCTGGGGCTGCTGGTGATGGTCACCCGCCGCAACGCCGTCAGCCAAGTTGTCGGATTCATGTCGCTCGAGAACGGTCTGGTCCTCGCCGCCACGGGGGCCAAGGGCATGCCTCTGGTCGTCGAGATCAGTGTCGCCTTCTCGATCCTTATCGCCTTCATCGTCATCGGAGTCTTCCTGTTCCGCATCCGCGAGAGGTTCGACTCGGTGGATGTCGGCGCGCTCGACGACTACAGGGGAGAACACCGTTGACCGCGTTTTCCCTCGATGCGGTGGCCGCCATTTTGCTGATACCGGTCTTCGCGGCCGCACTTCTGGCGGCGCTGCCGAAATACCGGATATCGGCGGGCGTCAATGTCGCGGCGAGCTTGCTGACCTTGCTCGCCGCACTGTCGCTTCTTGTCACCGACCGCCCGCAGCCTGGGCAGTATCTGCTCGTCGACGATCTCAATATCGTCTTCATCGTGCTCAACACATTCGTCGGCTTCACCACCAGCGTCTTCAGCGCTTCCTACATTGCCCACGAACTGGAGAGCGGGCGGCTGACAGTCCCGAACTTGCGGTTTTATCACGCAATGTACCAGGTCATGATGTTCGGCATGAACCTGGCGTTCGTGTCGAACAATATTGGCTTGATGTGGGTGGCGGTGGAGCTTGCCACGCTGACCACCGTGCTCATGGTCGGCATCTACCGCACGCACGAAGCGCTGGAGGCAGCCTGGAAATATTTCATTCTGGGCAGCGTCGGCATCGCGCTCGCACTGTTCGGTACCATCCTCGTCTACATGGCTGCACAGCCGGTTGTTGGCGAGGGGACGAATGCGATGGTCTGGACGGTGCTCATCGCTCACGCCGCGCGCTTCGATCCGGCTCTGCTCAATGTCGCCTTCATCTTTCTGCTGCTCGGCTACGGGACGAAGGTCGGCCTTGCGCCCTTACATGCCTGGCTGCCAGACGCGCATGCTGAGGGTCCAACGCCGATTTCCGCAGTGCTGTCGGGCTTGCTGTTAAACGTCGCACTCTATGCCGTGCTGCGCTTCAAGCTATTGCTCGCGGCAAGCCCGGAAGCGATCGCTCCTGGGCCATTGATGATCACGATGGGACTGACGTCGCTTGTCTTCGCGGCCTTCATGCTCTACCGCCGCCGCGACATCAAACGCCTGTTCGCGTACTCCTCGATCGAGCACATGGGCATCATCGTGTTCGCCTTCGGCATAGGAGGCCCGCTCGCCAATTTTGCCGGGCTGCTGCACATGGTCATGCACAGCCTGACCAAGTCGGCGATCTTTTTCACGGTCGGCCACATTGCCCAGGTCAAGGGGACACAGAACATCGCCGAAATCCGGGGACTGACGGAAACACATCCTGCCCTTGGCTGGGCGCTCGTCATCGGCGTCGTTGCCATTGCCGGCCTCCCTCCGCTCGGTATCTTCATGAGCGAATTCCTGGTCGTGAGTTCGACATTTGCAAGACACCCTCTTTTGGCGATGCCCTTGGTTTTCGGGATTCTGCTCGCTTTCGGCGCCCTGCTGCTTCGACTGACCGGCGTCGCTTTCGGCGAACCGCGCGGCAGCACTGCACCCGCCGAGGCGTCCTACATTCCAATGTATTCCCACTTGGCGTTGGTGTTTGCCGCCGGCATCTATCTGCCGCCACCGCTGGTCACATGGTTCCAGCACGTCGCAAGTATCCTGGGGTGAGCAGAGGAGAGAAAGAGCATGCCCGCGCTGATCGACCTCATCCTTGCTGGCCAACGTGTCGAAAATCATTTCCCGTGGTCACGCGCCGTGGTGACTCCGAAAAAATGGGGCTTTGCCGTCGAGCAACTGGCCGAGGGCCACTGGAGCTTGCTCGGCCTATGGGGTGAGCCAGGCGCCGTCCACATGGCACTTCTCGATGAAAGCGCCGGGGACATCGGCGTCGTCAGCCTGGAATGCCCCAGTGGCCGCTACCCATCGGTCGGCCGGCTGCATCCGCCCGCATTGCGGCTCGAACGTGCGGCTGCTGACCTGTTCGGGCTCCTGCCACAAGGCGCGCCTGATACGAGACGGTGGCTTGATCATGGCCATTGGGGTGTCAGCTATCCGTTGAGTACCCGCGTCCGGACGTCTGCCGCGACAGCCTTCCCGTACAGTTTCCTGCCTGCCGAGGGGGAGAGCCTGCATCAGATCCCGGTCGGGCCCGTGCATGCCGGCATCATCGAGCCGGGCCATTTCCGGTTCACGGCGAGCGGTGAAACGGTCGTCCGGCTGGAGCAGCGCCTCGGATACGCGCACAAGGGTATAGAAGGCCTGATGGCGGGGTCCGACATCGACCGTGCAGCCAAATTGGCGGGCAGAACCTCTGGCGACAGTACCGTGGCATACTCCCTCGCTTTTGCCCGCGCGGTCGAGGCGGCCCTGGGTGTCCAGGTTCCCCCACGCGCGGTCTGGCTGCGAGCGCTCATGGCCGAGTTGGAGCGCCTGGCCAATCATCTGGGCGACATCGGCGCTATCTGCAATGATGCCGCCTTCGCGCTCATGCATGCCCACTGTGGGGTGCTGCGTGAGCGCGTATTGCGGGCAAGCGATGCTGCCTTCGGTCATCGTTTGATGCGCGACTGCATCGTGCCCGGAGGCGTGGCAAGCTTCCTGAGCGATGAGGGCACGACAGCGCTCAGGTCCCTGATCGCAGAGATCAGGCAGCGGTTTCCCGCGCTGGTCGAGCTCTACGACAACACGGCGTCGCTGCAGGATCGGACTGTCGCAACTGGCCGGCTGAAGGTGGAACTCGCTCGTCAATATCGCGCCGGAGGCTACGTTGGCCGGGCCTCCGGTCGGGACTTCGATGCCCGACGCAATCTCGCTTATCCACCCTATGGCGAACTCGCCTTCGATGTACCTCTCCTCCAGGAAGGCGATGTGAACGCCCGTGTATGGATTCGTATCCACGAGGTCGAACAGAGCCTGTCCCTGATCGAACAAGTCCTGCGACAACTGCCAGAGGGGCCGATCCGCGTCGATTTCGCGCAGACAAACCGATCGCATGAAGGCATGGCGCTCGTCGAAGGTTTCCGCGGCGACATTCTGGCCTGGCTGCGCATTGGCAAGGGCGGCTTGGTCGAGCGCTGTCACCTCCGTGATCCGTCATGGTTTCAATGGCCGCTCCTTGACGCGGCGATCGAAGGAAACATCGTTGCCGACTTTCCGCTGTGCAACAAATCGTTCAACTGCTCTTATTCGGGCCATGATCTCTGAAGGCACGCTGTCATGCGCAAGCTTCTTTTTGAAAGCCTGATACGCCCCCCTCTCACCGAGCGTCCGCCGTTGGCAAGCAGCACGGCAGTCGACGAACTCGCACGCGCGCTCGATGGGGCTGCTCACAAACGATTGGGGCGAAGCCTGTCGATCCGGGCGGTCGATGCCGGTTCCTGCAACGGCTGCGAACTTGAGATGCACGCGCTGAACAACGCCTTCTATGACATCGAGCGTTTTGGGATCCGGTTCGTCGCATCACCGCGCCATGCCGATGTACTGCTCGTCACCGGGCCGGTCACAAAAAACATGCGCGAGGCATTGAAGCGGACCTACGACGCAACACCCAACCCAAAATGGGTGGTCGCACTGGGAGATTGCGCAGGCAATGGCGGCTGTTTCGCCGGCAGCTATGCGGTGGTGCGCGGAGTGTCCGAGGCCTTGCCTGTCGATCTGCACATTCCAGGTTGTCCGCCGCCGCCAATCGAAATTCTGAAAGGCCTGCTCGCCTTGCTTGAGGGCGTGAATTCCAAGACTGGTGCTGCCCGAAGGTGACTATGTAGAGGCTTTGCCAAGGTTGGCCTTGTCGCTGCATAGATCCAACCAATGCGTAGCCGTGAGTTTAAGGGCATCAGCCAACCTCTGTCCCAAAATTGGAAGGCGCTCGGCGGCGAGAACGGCTAGTCTAAAACGCCTGCTTTTTCGCCGGCAGCCCAGCGCTTTCGATCGAAGGGGAACCCGTTCCCTAGTCCGAAATGGTTACTTGCGCTGCAGCTAATGTAGTTACAATCTTGTGCAGTCGGAAGCTGCATGGGCCGGCCAGGCGCGAATACCGCCTTCGCCGGCGTCTTAAGGCAGTCGACCACATTTTTGCGGTGCTCTAAGGGGGAAACAATGAGATTGACGATTGTTTGCGCGGCAATTGTGATTGCCGTATCCACCGCCGCCGTTGCGCACGAGAAAAAGAGAGTGGTCAGTACAGAAGTAACGTCGGCCGGCGCCGACCTGTCGGGCAGCACGATCAAGAAAAACAGGGAAACAAAATTGGATTGCAGTTCAACCGGAACTGTCTCCAGCGCGATTTCGAAAGACAAATCGGAGCCGCGCCTGGGCTATGAAACAGTTAATCCTGCAATCATATCGATCTATTAGCTGAGGAAATAGCAGGCAGGTCTATCGGCGCTCAGGCTTCGGGAGCAGGGCACGAACCGACTCGCGACCATTGCCTGCGGACCATATTCAAGCATCGATCAAGTCGGACGCCGCCGCGAAATCAGCCGTTAATCGCTTGGTGGCGGCGCTCGGCCTCATTGCGCATGCCTGCGCTCAATGTTTGATGCGGTCACGCATTGCGTACCAAAGCATGCCGAGCACATAGAGCGGGCCGCGCAGCGCCGTACCGCCGGGGAACGGCAGCGGGCTTAGGGTCGAAAACAGATCGAGCCGCGAAGCATCCGCGGTGATCGCCTCAGCGAGCAGCTTGCCCGACAACGTCGACAGGATCACCCCCTTGCCCGAATAGCCATGCGCAAAATAGACGTCGCCATAGCGACCGACATGCGGCAGGCGCGATGTCGTCACCGAGACCAGCCCGCCCCAGGCGTGATCGATGCGGCGGCCGCGCAATTGCGGAAAGGTCTCTTCCATGTGCGGCCGCACGAAGCCGGCAATGTCGGCGGGCGGCGACGGCGTATAGCGCTCGCCGCCGCCGAACAGCAGGCGTCCATCCGCCGACAGCCGGTAGTAATTGACGACGAAGCGCGTGTCGGAGACGGCCACATTGCTTGGGACGACGTCGGTCGTGTCGCCCAGCGGCTCGGTGGCGATGATGTAGTTGCCGACCGGCATGATGCGGCTGTTGACGCGCGGCTCAAGCCCGTGGAGCAGCGCATCGCCGGCCAGTACGACATGCCTGGCCCGGACCGAGCCTTTTGCCGTCGAAACCCGGGGGGAAGGTTCCCGCTCCAGCCGCAGCGCCACCGAATTCTCGTGGATGGTGACGCCCGCCGCAGCCGCGGCGCGAGCAAGACCGAGCGTGTAGTTCAGCGGATGCATATGGCCACCGAGCTTCTCGTACATCGCGCCGTGATAAGGTGTGTTCACCATTCCGCGCGCCTGCGCTGCCGACAGCATCTCGACATCATGAAAGTTCATCACCGTAGAAAGGCACTCGGCCTCTTCTTCGAGGTCGCGCAGGTCGGAACCGTTGACCGCACCGGCCAGATGGCCGGTGAGCCTGAGGTCGCAATCGATGGCATGGCGCTCGATCAGACCGAGCACGAGGGCCCGCGCCTCGAAGGCGAGATCGAACAGCGCCCTCCCCCGTTCCGGCCCATATAGGTTGACCAGCCCCTTGGCGCCCTTGCGCAGGCCGGGGATCATCTGGCCGCCATTGCGCCCCGACGCCCCCCAGCCGATCTTGCCGCCTTCGAGCAGCACCACCTTCAGGCCGCGTTCGGCTGCATGAAAGGCTGCGGAGAGGCCGGTACAACCGCCGCCGACCACCACCAGATCGGCGTCGACGTCGCCCTGCAGCGCCGGATGGTCCGGAGCCGGATTGGCCGTCGCGACATAGTAGGATTTGCCGATATCCAGGCCGGAGTTGAAGCCCCCAGAATTGAAGCCCATCATCACACCTTGAGCAGCAGATGGTCGCGTTCCCAAGAGGTGACGACGCTCTGGAACAGGTCGAGCTCAACGCTCTTGACGCGCAAATAGGTCTGGAAGAAATCCTCGCCGAGCACCGCCCGAACCGGATCGCACGCAGCGAAGCGGTCGAGCGCCTCTTCCATGGTTTTGGGCAGCGTGCTCCTGCTGCGATAGGCATTGCCCGGCGCTTCCGTCGAACGAGCGATCTTCTCCTCGACGCCGAGATAACCGCAAAGCAGCGAGCCGGCTATCGCCAGATAGGGGTTGGCATCGGCGCCGGGCAGCCGATTTTCCACGCGCCGCGCGGTGCGCCCGCCGGCCGGCACACGCAGACCGCAGGAGCGGTTGTCGTGCGACCACTCGATGTTGGCGGGTGCACTGTGGTTCGGCCGGATGCGGCGGAACGAATTCACGTTCGGCGCAAACAGCGGCATCACCTCGGGAATGTATTTCTGCAGGCCGCCGATGAAATGCCCGAACATCTCGGTGTCGGCGCCGTCACGCCCGGCAAACAGCGTGTTGCCGGCCTCGTCGACGACAGACATATGGAGATGCATTGAGCTGCCGGCTTGTGCGGCTATCGGTTTGGCCATGAAGGTCGCCTGCATGCCACCTTCCTGCGCGGCCTGGCGCGTCATTCGCTTGAACAGCAACACCTTGTCTGCCAGCGGCAGCGCGTCGCCATGCAGGAAATTGATCTCCAGTTGGGCCGTGCCCGATTCATGGATGAGCGTGTCGAGCGGCAGTCCGGCTGCCGCAGCATAGCCATACAGGCGCCGGATCACCGGCTCGAATTGCTCCAGTGCCGCCATGTCATAGGGATGCTGCACGCTTTCGGAGCGGCCATTGCGCCCGACCGGCGCCATCACCGGCCTGTCGGGATCGGGATTGGGCGCGGTGAGATAAAATTCAAGCTCCGGCGCCACCACCGCCCGCCAGCCGCGCTGGCGATATAGATCGAGCACGGCCCGCAACACGTGCCGCGGCGAAGCCATCCACGGCCGGTCGTCCATGTGGAACGCATCGGCGAAGACATAGGCCTTGCCTGGCCCGCCACCGGGCGCCAGACAGAGTGTTGCGACATCCGGCACCATCCGCATGTCGGGGTCCTGGTAGGCGAACCCCTCGTCGACGGAACCGGAATAGCGGCCGTCGATGCTGACCAGGAACGCGCTGCTCGGCAGATAGAGTGCTCGGTCCTCGATCGCCTTGAGGAACTTGGCCGCTGGCAGGGCCTTGCCGCGCAGCACGCCGTTCATGTCGGGCACCAGGCACTCGACCTCGCTGACAGCGTGAGCGGCCAACCAGTCTTTCGGGTCGTTGGTGCCGTTCATGGTCGAGGCATCCGTTGTTGTGGTGTCAAGCATCAGGTCGGGTCCTTGCGAGAGCGAGAATGGCTTCGGCAGCCACGTCCGTTCCGGGTGTCAGCGCCATATGCACTGCATTCTCCCGGAGGCGTGCGCGCATTGCGGCATCGGCCATCAGGCCAAGAACGCTTCGCGCCAATTCGTCTTCCGTCCAGCCATCGCGGCTGATGTGGCGCCCGACGCCGGTTTCCTCGGCACGTTGCGCATTGTCATGCCCGTCCCAGCAATAGGGCATGACCAGCGACGGCACACCGAAACGCAGTGCTTCGCAAAAGCTGTTGTTGCCACCATGATGAATGAAGAGGTCGCATTTCGCCACGACCGAAGGCTGTGGAAACCAGGCATCGAGATAGACATTGTCCGGAACGGCGCGATAGCTGTCGCGCAGACCTCCGGCATTGACAATGAAGCGGGCCGGCAGCCTGTCGAAAACGGCGAGCATCCGCTGGATCAGGCCGACATCCATGGCGCCAAGACTACCGAAACTGACATAAACCAGCGGTCCGCCATCGCGCGGAAAAACCGGCACGTCGAACGGCCCTTCCGAGCGAACGCAGCCTTCGAGATAGACGAAGCTGGCAGGGTCGAGCGGCTCGGCGCGCTGCCTTCGCACAATCGTTGGGGTCAGCAGCAGATTGAGGGCGGGCGAAGGTTCCAGAAAAAGACCCGTCGGCAAGGGCGCAAGACCGGCGTCGGTCCGAAGCCGATTGAAGCGGTCATGGGCTGGAGCGACCGCTGCCAGATAGCGCGCCTCGAACGCCGCGCGGCTCGGGTCGTCGGCGGCGAGACCGGACAGATAGGGTGGCACATTGGCATCGGGAAGCTCAGTTTCGGCGCAGGAGACGACGCGCACCCACGGGCAGCCGGCGGTCGCCAATGCCGGGAACATGACGACGTTGTCGAGCACCACGGCGTCCGGCTTCAGCCGCGCCAGCAATTGGCGCAGTGGCGCCTCGGCGTTGACCGCAGTGTCTACAATTGCTTGCCAGGTCGGGGCAACGTAGGTTTCGAGCTGATCGATGGGGCTCAGCCTGAAATGCGGCAGATGACGGCGCACGAAGGCCTGCCAGTAGCTCTGGCGTTCGCTGTCGGTCAACGGGTCGTCAGTCGGCAACTGGTATTCCTGAAACCCATAGTCGGCGAACACGCCAGAAAAGCCGGCATGGCAGATGAACACCGGGCGGGCGCCACGAGCGCGCAGGGCCTGCGCTATGCCAACGCAATTCAGCGCAGCGCCGAAGCTCGCTTCCGGAAACAGTGCGATGGTCGGGCTGCCTTTGCGCATGATCCTCGTTATTCCGGCCGGCTGATCATGCCGAACAGCGCGGGCGCCCCGCGACTAGCCGCCTGCGGTCGCTGGCTGCGTGAAAGCCGCAGATGGACCCGAAGCAGATCGGCTGCAACCTCGTACTGCTGGCTCTCCAGATGGTCGAGTATGGTCAGATGCTCGCGCAATGATTGCTTCAGCCGGAAGACATTGACGCCGGCATACGTTCCCGGCAGCCGGCGCAGCCTGAGATGATCGGCCAACGCCTCGGCGACGAAGCGGTTGGCGGAGCCACCGGCGATCATCCCGTGAAAATCGATGTCCAGCCGTTGGAACTCTCTGGAATCGAATGCCGCGTCGGGCAGAGCCAGCAGCATTTCCATGCCCTGTCGCAAGGCTGCCGCGCGCGTCCCATCCAGCCGGAATCCAGGCGCCAGAAGGGCGGCGGGTTCCAGCAACAGCCGGAATTCATAGCTCTCCCCTTGTGCGCCAAGATCGTCCGGCGCTCTCCTGAAAAGCCAGGACTGCCCCGGCGCGCGGTCCAGAAGATTTTCCTCGGCCAGTTTCTTCAGAGATTTTAGTACCGTCCTGCGCTCGGCATTATACCGTCGCATCAGCGCGCCGACGGTGACCGTCTGGTCCAGCCGGCGCGCCGCGCGGTCTCGCAGGATCATGTCGGCAAGTTCATCCTCCTCGGCGCTCGGCAGCTCGGCGGCGACGGTCGCCTGGCTTGTGAGGTCTACGGCCAAGCGATAGCCGGACTCAGCCTCCCATTGAACTACGCCTTTTTCAGTGAGCAGACGCAGCGCGGCCCGCACCGGAGTTCGGGATACATTGCAGAGCGAAGCGATCTGCTGCTCCGGGAGATGAGCGCCGGGTTCAAAGCCGCGTTTCCGGGCCACATCGAGAATGCGCTGTGCGAGGTCGAGATGGTTGGTGCGGGGACGTCGGGCTGCAACTTGCATGGCAATTCTCATGAAGGACGGGCGGCGGAGGTTTGGCCGATTGCCCTTGCGGATGCGATCGGCCGGGATTCACCGTAGTTTGACAAATTATGGATTGACGTACTTTTTTCTGCAATAGTACTGTGAGATCAATCGGCAATAAAAGACCGGGGAACAGGATCAAAGCGGCTACGGCTGCAAGCGCTGGTCCGACGACTAAGTTCGATGATCAACCAGAATGGGAGTCTGTCATGACCACCACCACCCTGCGGCACCGTCCGTTAAGGAAATCCTTGATCGCACTTGGCCTTGGCCTGGCGCTGTCAGCGCCGGCGGCTGCCTCCGACCTCGTTATCTCCAACTGGGACGGCTACATGGCGCCGGATGCCATGAAAGCTTTCAAGGCGGCGACCGGTGTCTCCGGTGAAGTCGTGGTTCACGCCACTAACGAGGAGATCATGGGCAAGCTCGTCGCGTCCGGCGGCAAGGGCTATGACGTGGTCTTCGTCTCCTCGCCCTTCGCCGAAGTGCTGAACAAGCTCGGCCTGATCGAGGCGATCGACCATGCCAAGATCCCTAACCTCGCCAATCTCTATCCCGAGGCGGCGAAGCTGCCACACGACGCCGGCAACAATTTTTCCGTGCCCTACACTTGGGGCACCACCGGCCTTTGCTACCGTTCGGATCTGGTGAAGGCGGAGCCGGTGAGCTGGAACGACCTTCTCGCCCCGTCCGATGCGCTCAAGGGCAAGACGACGATGCTGGCGACCGACCGCTGGCTGCTTGCCGCCGGCCAACTCGCCAAGGGCTATTCGGTGAACGAGACCGATCGGGCAAAGCTCGGCGAAGTCAAGGACTTGCTGATCTCGGCCAAGAAGACCTTGCTGGCCTATGACGACACGACCTTTTATTCAAAGCTGGTCTCGGGCGAGGCGCTGATGGTTCAGGCCTGGGATGGCTGGTGCAATTACGGGATCGCCGAGAATCCACAAATTAAATACACCATACCGAAAGAAGGCTCGGATCTCTGGGTCGATACGATGGTCGTGATGAAGGCATCGGCCAACAAGGACGCCGCCTTCCAGTTCATCAACTTCATGCTGGACGCCAAGAACCACGCCTGGGCGGCCCAGAACATCGACTACAAGGTACCGAACAAGCCGGCCATGGAAAGCCTGCCGGCGGATTTTCTCGCCAAATTTCCCAATATGAGCATGCCGGTGGCAGCGTTGGTCAAGTTCGAGCAGTTGCGCGATGTCGGCGATGCCCAACGCGACTACTCGAAGATCGTCAGCGAAATCAAGGCCGCGCAATAACCGACATCAAAATCAGAAATCCCGGTCGACGGCGGGGTTTTCGCCGCCGACCGTTGAATGCGGTACCGCAATCTTGTCCCAAACAAGACTTCGCTCATTCTTGCTGATGACGCCGGCGCTGGCCTGGCTCACCGCCTTGATGGTCGTGCCATGCGCGCTGGTGCTGGCGCTCGCCTTCTTTCGGCGCGGCATCTATGGCGGCATCGATTACACTTTCACGCTGGAGAATTTCGGGCTGGTGTTCGACCCGCTCTATGCCGGCATCTTCCTCAATTCGGCGCGCATTGCCGGCACGGCAACCCTGGTCGCGGTGGTGATCGGTTATGCCGCCGCCTATGCGATCGCGGCAGCACCCCGGCAACGGCAGCCGGTGTTTCTGTTCTTTGCCGTCTTGCCCTTCTGGTCCAACTACCTGATCCGTACCTATGCCTGGATCGTGCTGCTCAACCGCGAAGGGCTGATCACACAACTGCTGCGCTGGTTCGGCTACACCGGCGAGCCGCCGTCGATGCTTTATACCGAAGGCGCCGTCATCGCCGGTCTGGTCTACAACTATCTGCCCTTCGTCATCCTGGCCTGCTACGCGCCGCTGTCGCGGCTCAATCCGGAGCTCGCAGAGGCCTCGCGCGATCTCGGCGCGTCGGCCGTGACCACATTTCGCCGGGTCATCCTGCCAGTGACCGTGCCGGGTATCGCCGCCGGTGCTGTTTTCGTCTTCGTGCTGTCGATCGGCAATTTCGTGACCCCTGCTCTGCTCGGCGGTGGGCGCTTCCAGATGATCGGCAATGTCGTCTACGAGCAGTTCCTGACCGCCAATGACTGGCCCTTCGGTGCGGCACTGGCAATGGTGCTGATCGCCATCATGCTGCTGGTGCTGACGGCGCAGGCCCTGGCTGCTGATCGCGCCTCGGGCCGTACCGCCGAAGCGAGAGGAGGCGCCGATGGCTGAGCGCTCCCTCGCCACGAGGCGCGCGCTCTGGCTCGTGCTTTCACTGGTCCTGGCCTTCCTCTACATCCCGATCGCCGTGCTGGTGGCGCTGTCGTTCAACCAAGGCGGGCTGCCGACCGTCTGGTCGGGCTTTTCGCTGAAATGGTATGTCTCGCTAATCGGAAACGCCGCAATCCTTTCTGCCGCGCTCAACACATTGATCGTGGCGCTTGTCTCGACCGCCATCGCCACGCTGCTCGGCACGCTGCTGGCGATCGGCGTCGAAATACGCCGGCAATACGGCAAAGGTCTCGAGGCGCTGATCTTTGCGCCGATGATCATTCCCGACATCGTGCTGGCGATCGCGCTGCTCAGCTTCTTCTCGATGCTTGATCTCACCTTGGGCCTGCACACCATCATCCTCGCCCATGTCGTCTTCAATCTCGCCTTCGTCTGCTCCGTGGTGCGCGCGCGGCTGAAAAGCTTCGACTGGTCGATCGTCGAGGCCTCTGCCGATCTCGGTGCTTCCGCGCTCACGACATTTCGGCGGGTGATGTTGCCGGTGATCCTGCCTGCCGTCGTCGCCGGCGCGCTGCTCGCCTTCACCCTTTCGGTCGACGAATTCATCATCGCCTTCTTCACCGCCGGCGCCGGCCGCGCCTCGACCACGCTGCCGATGCAGATCTATTCGATGATTCGCTTCGGCATCACGCCGGAGATCAATGCCTTGGCGACTATCGTCATGGCGGTCTCAATCACCGCGCTGACCCTGTCGCAGCGGCTCAACCGTGGGGTGATCGGCCAATGAACGAGCCCCGCACGCTGCTGGCGATCGACAACGTGTCGAAGAAGTTCGGCCGGGTGACGGCGGTCGACGGCATTTCGCTGGATATCCGCGAGAACGAGTTCTTCGCTTTGCTTGGACCTTCGGGCTGCGGCAAGACAACGCTGCTGCGCATGCTGGCCGGCTTTGAGACGCCCAATGACGGGCGCATCCTGCTCGACGGCCGCGACATCGCCAGGACCCCGCCCAATAAGCGGCCAGTCAATCTGATGTTCCAGTCCTATGCGCTGTTTCCGCATATGAGCGTCAGGGCCAATGTTTCCTACGGCCTCGAAATGGAACGCTTGCCTGCAAAGGAAATCCGCTCCCGTGTCGACGCCATTTTGGCGACGACCGAACTCGTTGCCTTCGCCGACCGCAAGCCGGAGCAATTGTCCGGCGGCCAGAAGCAGCGCGTCGCGCTTGCCCGAGCGCTGGCCAAGCGACCACGGCTGCTTCTGCTCGACGAGCCTCTCGGTGCGCTCGACAAGAAATTGCGCGGGGCCATGCAACTCGAGCTGAAGCGGCTGCAGCACGAGGTCGGCATCACCTTCGTCATCGTCACCCATGATCAGGAGGAATCGCTCGTCATGGCCGACCGTATGGCAGTGCTCAGGGACGGCAAGCTGCTGCAATGCGATACACCCCATGCGGTCTACGAGCATCCGGGGGACCGTTTCGTCGCCGACTTCATCGGCGTCATGAATTTCGTACCGGGCAAAGCCGCCGGCGATGGCGTGCTGGCAAGCAACGGCATGCGGATCGCCGGCGATGTTCCCGCAACAATTTCGCCCGGCGCTGCGGCGGTAGCTTCAGTGCGGCCCGAACGCATCCGGCTGTTCCCGTCGGCAGAAACGGCCAACCGTATCTTCGGCGCGGTCGAGGCGCTGGCCTATCAGGGACTCGATCTGCAGCTGCACGTCCGCACCGCCCTGTCGCCAAAGCCGTTCCTGGTGCGCGTCACCGCCGACGCCGCCGACCGCCGCCCGGTCTCGTCGGGCGATACAGTCGAGCTCGGCTGGGATGCGGCTGACGTCAGAATTTTCGCGGATTGATCGAAGGAGAACCTCTCATGGCGCAGAAGACGATCGCGTTCTTTCCGGAGGCCGCCTATGGCCCCGCGCTCAATTCCGTCGGCATAGCCCAGGCGATCGAGGCGCGCGGCCACAGAGCGGTGTTCCTGTCGGACCCCGGTTTCGTCGACGTCTACAAGGGCTACGGCTTCGAGGCTCATCCGGTGAACCTGTCCGAGCCGACGCCGCCGGAACAGATGGCCAAGTTCTGGGAAGACTTCATCAACGGCCACATCCCGAACTTCCGCAAATCGCCCTACGACCAGGTCGACAATTACGTGAAGGATTGCTGGACGGCGATCGTCGACAGCGCCAAATGGGCTGAGAAGGATCTGCCTGGCGTGCTTGCGACGATCAAGCCTGATGTCATCTGCGTCGACAACGTCATCCTGTTCCCGGCAATCAAGCAGTATGGCAAGCCCTGGGTGCGCGTCATCTCCTGCTCGGAAAACGAGATCGAGGACGAGGACATCCCGCCACATCTGTCCGGCTGCGGCGAGAACGACCACGCCTGCCATCGGCGTTACCGCGACCATTTCAACGCCGTCATCAAGCCGATCCATGACGACTTCAATGCGTTTTTGAAAGCGAACAACGAAGCGCCGTATCCGATCGGCCAGTTCTTCGAGGCCTCGCCGTACCTCAATCTGCTGCTCTATCCCGAGGCGGCGAAGTTCAAGCGCCGCTATCCGCTCGACCCGGCAAAATTCCAATATCTGGAAGGCTGCGTGCGGCAGGAGAAGCCCTACATCGTGCCGGTTTTTGCGAAGAATAATGACGGGCCGCTGCTCTATGTTTCCTTCGGCAGCCTTGGCGCCGGCGATGTCGATCTGCTGAAGCGCATCGTCGCAACGTTGGGCAAGACGCGCTACCGGGCGCTGGTCAATGTCGGCGGCTACAAGGAGCAGTACGCGCAAGTGCCCGAAAACGTCATCGTCGAGAGCTGGTTCCCGCAGCCATCAGTCATCCCGCAGGTCGATGCGGTGATCCATCATGGCGGCAACAATTCGTTCACCGAGTGCCTGTATTTCGGCAAGCCGGCGATCATCATGCCCTACGTCTGGGACGGCCACGACAATGCGACGCGGGTCGAGGAGACCGGCCACGGCTTCGGCATGCCGCGCTACGACTGGAGCGACGCCGAGCTCATCGCCAGGATCGAAACCTGCCTGACCGACCCGGCAATCAGGGCCAAGCTGGCCAAGACGTCGGCCCAGATGCAGTCGCAGAACGGCCCGGAGAAAGCGGCTGCTTTGCTGGAGAAATTGCTGTGATCTCTGCCCCACACCTCCACCAAGCCTCGACCCGCACCGACCTCGTCGACTGGGGCACCCAGCCCGACGCGCTGGAAGGCGCTTCGCACTCCACCGGCAGGCTGGTGCACAAAGGGCCGAACAACCAGCCGGAATCCGGCATCTGGGTCTGCACGCCCGGTCGCTGGCGGCTGGCGATTCCGCGCGACGAATTGTGCCATTTCGTTGCCGGCCGTGCGACCTACAGATCGGTCGACGGCGAGGTGATCGAGGTATCCGCCGCCACGGTTGTCATGTTCCCGGCCGGTTGGACCGGCGAATGCACCGTCCACGAGACCATCCGCAACGTTTACATGCTGGCCTAAAGCCGGCCACTGGAGCTCCCGACATGCCGACACCGATCATGAAATCGCCGCTCGCCCTCACCGACCTGGTCGACTGGGGCGTCATCCCCACCCTGATCGACGGCGAATCCCGCACTTCCGGCAAGCTGCTGCACAAGGGGCCGGAGGGCCGCTCCGAATGCGGACTGTGGGTCTGCACGCCGGGCAAATGGCACTGCCACGTCACCCGCGATGAGTTCTGCCATTTCCTCGAGGGACGCTGCACCTATGTCCACGAATCCGGCGAGGTGATCGAGATCGAACCGGACACCGCAGCGTTCTTTCCGCAGGACTGGAAAGGCGTCTGCACCGTCCACGAGACCATCAAGAAAGTCTACATGATCCGCTGAACCTTCTCGATAATTCTACCCTACCGGACACCTGACGCCGTTTTCTCCGCTTCCGATGCTCATGGACTTTAATCTCCGCTCCGCTTCGGTTCTCGAAAACCACGCCGCCTGTCTCGGCAGGGTGAATTCTCAAAAAGGTTCCGTGCACACGGGAGGACAGAATGGACTTTTCACCTGACCGGCCGACCTTCTTCGTCAATCCGGATTATCGGCCAATGACCGGTGCGGCAAAACCGGTGATCGATCCGGCGACGCTCGAAACCGTCGGCGCGATCACCGCAGCCAGCGACGGCGAGATCGACGCCGTGCTCACCGCAGCGACCAAGGCGCAAACGGCCTGGAAAAAGCTCGACGCCAAGAGCCGTGCCCGGCATCTGCACGCCGTCGCCAACGCCATCGAGGCGGCCGACTTCACGCACTGCGCCGAGCTGATGGTGCGCGAGATGGGCAAACCCTATCCGGAGGCGATCGGCGAGATCGCCAATTGCGCGCCGATCTTCCGCTATTACGCCGAAATGGCGCGTGACGACGCCGGCAAGATCGCCGGCACGACGCAGGCCGGTTCGTTCCAGTATGCCCGCTACGAGCCCTACGGCACGTCGGTGCACATCATGCCTTACAATTTTCCGATCCTGTTGATGTGCTGGACCGTCGCCGCCTCGCTTGCCGCCGGCAATGCCTGCGTGATCAAGCCCGCCGAAGCGACAACATTGTCGACGCTGGATTACATGACCGTGTTCCGCTCCCTGCCGGAGGGCCTGGTTTCCTGCATGCCAGGCGGAGCAGCAACGGCGCAGGCGCTGATCGCCTCGGACCGCACGCATGCGGTTGCTTTCACCGGTTCGGTCGCCGCCGGCAAGGCTGTCGCCGTCGCATGTGCAGAGCGCATGAAGCCTTGCGTTATCGAGGCCGGCGGCAGCGATCCCCTGATCATCAGCCAACACGCCCCACTGGACGTGGCGGCTGCCGGCAGCGTCACGGCTGCCTTCCATCTCACTGGCCAGGTCTGCACTTCGGCCGAACGGTTCTTCGTGGTTGATGCCGTTCACGACCGCTTCGTCGATCTGTTTGCCGAGAAAACGCGCGCGCTGCGTATCGGCAACGGCCTCGACAAAACCGAGATCGGACCGCTGGTCAGCGAGGCCGCGCGTGCGAAGGTCATCCGGCTGGTCGACGATGCGATCCGCAGCGGTGCCAAAGCGGTCACCGGCGGACGCATTCCGCCGGCACATAATGTAGGCTGGTTCTACGAGCCGACCATCCTGACCGGCATCACCGCCGATATGGCAATCGTGCGCGAAGAGTGTTTCGGGCCGGTCGCCGCAATCTGCCGGGTCAAGGATTTCAACCAGGCGATAGAGCTTGCCAACGACAGCCCCTTCGGTCTCGGCGCCTCGGTCTTCACCACCGATCTAGCCGAAGCGCATGAGGCCGCGGAGCGGCTCGAGGCCGGCATGGTCTGGGTCAACAATCCGCTGATAGACAATGACGCGTTGCCGTTCGGGGGCTGGAAGGCTTCGGGCCTCGGCCGCGAGCTCGGCCGCCAGGGTCTGGATGCATTCCGCCGCTCGAAGATGGTCATCATCGACCACAGACCGGAGATTCAGGGCTGGTGGTATCCCTATCCTGACAGCTGGTTCCGCGAGGCAGGCGGGCGCAAGCATGTTTGACACGACTATCTTCGGGCGTGCTGCTAGCTAAGTGTTTAGGATATCCGCCTCCGGGAATGTAGCCGAAGGCTGGTGAGATCGGAATCAGAAAGGCCACCTGCGCTCAACGGCCATTCGCCCGGCGGACCCGCCAGATGACATTACCGACGTCGTCGGCGACGAGCAGTGCGCCAGTCTGATCGATAGCGACGCCGACCGGCCTGCCCATCGCCTCGTCATTACGCCCGATGAAGCCAGTGAGCACATCTTCCGGAGGACCGCTCGGTTTGCCACCATGGAACGGCACGAAGATGACCTTGTAACCGCTGCGCACACTCCTGTTCCACGAGCCGTGCTGGCCGACGAAGGCGCCGTTGCCGTAGGCCGGACCGAGTTGCGCGCCTTTGGAGAAGGTCAGTCCGAGCGAGGCCGTATGAGAGCCCAGGGCGTAATCGGGCTTGATCGCTGCCGCCACGAGATCGGGGCGCTGCGGCTTGACGCGTTCGTCGACGTTCTGTCCGTAGTAGCTGTAGGGCCAACCGTAGAAAGCGCCGTCACGAACCGAGGTCATATAATCCGGCACAAGGTCGTCGCCGATCTCGTCACGCTCGTTCACAGCGACCCAAAGCTGGCCAGTCTCAGGATTCCAGGAGAGCCCGTTCGGGTTGCGCAGGCCCGAGGCGAAGACCCGAGTGCGGCGGGTAGACCGATCCACTTCAAGGACAGCGGCGCGGTTCTTCTCCGCGGCTATGCCGTTTTCTCCAACGTTGCTGTTGGACCCAACGGTGACATAGAGCTTGCGTCCATCCGGAGTTGCGATCACGTCCTTGGTCCAATGATGGTTGAGGTCCCCGGCCGGCAAGTCGATGATCTTTTCCGGCGACGTGCTGACTCGGGTCTGGCCATTGGAGTAGGGGAAAGCGACGAGCGCGTCGGTATTCGCGACAAAGAGTTTGCCTTTGGACAGCGTCATGCCGAAGGGCGAATTGAGGCCTTCCGCGAACGTCGTGCGCACATCCGCAATGCCGTCGCCATCGATGTCGCGCAGGAGCGTGATGCGGTTGGCGCTTTTGGTCGCGGCGCCAGCCCGCTTCATAGCCAGGTCCATGAAGACCTTTCTAAGACTGAAGCCTTCATCATGCTTGGCAGGGGCATTGGTTTCAGCAACCAGCACGTCGCCGTTCGGAAGCACATGTAGCCAGCGCGGATGGTCGAGGCCTGTAGCGAAGGCGTTCACCGTCAGCCCCTTCGCCGGGGTCGGCATACCTTCTTTCTGCCAGCCTTTCGCCTCGGCGATGTTAACAGTCGGGATCAGCGTCGGTCTTGGTTTCGGTAAAGTGGGGTTGGGGCCATAGCCGGTTATTGCCCTGGTTTTTTGCGCCGGAATGCCAGCGCAGCTTGCCATGACGGTGCCCAACACCGCTACGAGTACGCTTCCTCGGAAGCCGGCATGCATCGGACGTCCTCCGCATGGATCTGTGTCGCGCTCTTTGTGCAAACGGAAGTCAGTGGCTTATTCTTCCAATTGCTTCGAAACAGCGGCGCTCGTGATCCTAGGAACCAGGAATTCGCGACAGATCTGCTCTCGGTAGAAATATGGCGCGAGAAGATTGTGGCAACCGCGCGAATATCTGTCGCGCGATATGAATCTCACATTCGTGTCGCGCGAAATCGATACGGCTTGCGCTTTTCGGTATCGAGTTGCTCATGGGCCAACATGCGTTCGAATGGAAGGAGACCGTGAACGGCGGGACCCACAATGACCCACCGATTGCGCCAGCTGGTGAAACAGCTGTTGTTGCTGCTTAGCAAGACGCTGCCAATCTGCTAAAGTCTGCGGTGGGAGGAGACGGATATCCAATCGCTGCCGATAGCACATCCAAGTGTAGCGAAGGCGACACCCGGCGCATCACTTCCGCTCGCCTATTCCCTCGCGACGCTCTGCTGGCTCCTGTCGGCCGGCGTCTATATCGCCGCCAAGTGGGTTGCCCCCGAGATGCCGCCTTGGGCGCTCTGCTTCTGGCGGCTGACGCTCGCGTGCGCGATCCTGCTGCCGATCGTCCATCGTCATCACGGGGCAATGCTCGTGCTGATCCAATCCCGGGTGATCGAGGTGCTGGTCATCGGCACTATCGGGCTAACCTTGTGTCAGGGCATGATCTACACAGGCCTCAACTACACCAACGCGACAACCGCCGGCATCATCATGGCGCTGTCGCCGATCATGACCATGGTGCTTGCCCGCTTCGTGCTCGGCGAGCCCCTCGGTGTCTGGAAAGCGCTTGGAGCGCTGGTCGCTCTGGCCGGGATGGTGGTGATCGTGGCGCGCGGCGACCTTGCCGCGCTGATGCAGCTGCAGTTCAATTCCGGCGAGTTGTGGATCGTCGGCAGCGCGTTTTGTTGGGGCCTCTACACCGTGCTGCTGCGTCGCGCCAAATTCGCTATCGAGCTTCTGCCGATGGTGGTCCTGCTGCTGGGAGCCGGCGCGCTGGCCGCACTGCCCTTCTATCTCTGGGAACTGTTTTCCGGGGATCGTTCGGCGCTGCATGCGAACGGCCTTCTGGCTCTCGCCTATGTTGCCGGCCCCGGCGGTGCTCTGATGTACTATCTCTACAACCGTAGCGTCGAGACGCTTGGTGCGGGGCGCGCCAGCATGCTGCTCTATCTCCAGACCGCCTTCGTCGCCGTTCTCGCTTATCTGGTCCTTGGCGAAAGCTTGCACGACTACGATCTCGCCGGCGCCGCCTTCATCATCGCCGGCCTGCTGCTCGCCACCGCGATCAAGCCGAGACAGCGCACGGTGCGTGTCGCGTAGGCAAACATCAGTTCCGCTGCTTCGGCGAGCAGCTCGCAAAATCAGAGCGCCACCCGAAGCAAGCCGGGTCACTGAAGTCGGCTGTTGTGACGCAGCACGAGGCCGACCGCGCCGAGCAATGCGTCGTTCTCCGTGTGCTTGCCAACGATTATCCGCGTGCGCAGCGCAGGCGCCACATCGCGGGACTTGATGAGCGTGTGGCGTTCATATGATGCGATCAGTGGCGCCAGGAGAATGTCGCCCGCCAAGGCCATGCGGCCGCCGATGATGATGAGCGGCGGATTGAGAACCGAACCGATCAGGCCAAGGCCACGGCCGGCGAACTCGGCGGTGTCCTCGATCATCCGCAGCGCCCTCACGTCGCCCTGCTCGGCCATCATGATCACGTCGTCCATCGTGACCGGCCGCCGCACGATGCGCGAAATCTGCTCGAGCGGTCGGGCAAAGCTGGCATAGAGCTCCAGGCATCCTCGATTACCGCACCGGCAAAGGTCGCCGCCGGGATCGATGCTGATGTGCCCGAATTCGCCGGCGCCGCCGGCGATGCCGCTCACCAGCCGACCGTGCTGGACAATGGCCCCGCCGACGCCCAGATCGACCTTGAACAGCACGAAGTCGTCCTGGCCGACGGCCGCACCCCACATCAGCTCCGCAATGGCCGAGCAGTTGCTCTCATTGTCGGCGAAGATCGGCTGTTCGAGGACCGGCCCGAACACATCACGGATGTTGACCCCGGCCCAGGTCGGAACGATACTCGCGCGCAGCACCACTCCTTCGCGGCTGACTGGGCCCGAGACGGAGACCCCAACCCCCAGGAGCCCCGCCATCGGCAGACCGTTCTCTTCATAGCATCGGGCAATTACTGACTTGGCGAGCTGGGCCGCTTGTTGCGGCTGGTAGTCCAGACCCATGGGGATGGTTTGTTCGGCAACGAAAGAATGCGAGACGTCAGCGACGACACACCGCATCTCGTCGAGGCCCAGATGGATGCCGACGCAGGTGCCCGCAGCGGGATTGAGCGTCAATGTCGTGGCAGGCCTGCCAATACCCCTCGCCGCGTCATGATGGGCCGGGGATTCGATTACCATCCCCGACTTTCTCAAGCCATTGAGCGCGGTTGAAACCGTCGACCGCGCCAAACCGGTAATGCGGGTAATTTGCGACGCAGAAAGCACGCCGCGCTCGCGCAGGCATCGGACGATCAGGCTCTCCGGCGACGCGGACGGCCTGTCGATTAGCCAATTTCTAAGCGAAGGTTTGTTCATGATGGGCACAAAGCACGTTGACTGATAGCCCAGATATGTCATCTTGGAAAGAACGGAGATTACTGCATCTCGCCGGCCACGACCTCAAATCGCGGGCCACAAGCGGTCGATACGAACCGTGCATCATATATGGGAGTGAAACGATGAAATACCTGAGGACGGCCTTTGCGGCCGCTACCGCCCTCACCTTGATTACCGGAACAGCCCTCGCGGAGCCGAAGACCAACCTCTTGCATCAATGGGCCACCGGATCGGACGCCCAGGCTATCGCCAAGCTCGGCGAGATGTTTACCGCCAAGGGTGGCACCTGGCAGCAGACCTCCATCGCGGGCCATACGGCCAATACCCTGGCCAAACTGCGTGCCGATGTGATCGCCGGCAACGCCCCTCCCGCTGTGCAGCTAAAGGGCCCCGAGATCGCCGAATGGAACGAGACGGGCATGACAGCCAATCTCGACGACCTGGCGAAAGCGGAAAATTGGGAGAAGGTCGTCGCTCCCGAATTGCTGCCGGTGATGAAGCCGACCGGGAATTGGGTGGCCGCGCCGATGAACATCCACCGCATAAACTGGCTGTGGGCATCGCCGAAGGTCATGAAGGACGCGGGCGTCACCGAGATGCCGAAGACATGGGCGGAATTCAATGCCGCCTGCGACAAGATCGTGGCCAGCGGCAAGATCTGCATTTCGCACTCGACCGCCGACTGGACCGACTCGACCGTCTTCGAAGTGGTCGTGTACGGTCAGGACCTCGATCTCTACAAGAAAGCCTTCGTCGAGGGCGACGTCGACGCCATGCGCAGCGACGGCATGGTCAAGGCCTTCGAGCAGTTCCGCACCATGACCTCGAAGTACATGGACCCCGGCATGAACGGGCGTGACTGGGATACCATGTCGCATCTGGTCGGCCGCGGCGAGGCCGCCTTTCACATCATGGGCGACTGGACGATCGGCCTGCTGACGGCCGGCGGCTTCAAGGAGGGCACCGACTATGTCTGCGCCCAGGCGCCGACCGATTGGGGCAAGCCGGGCTTCATCCTGAATTCAGATTCGGTCGTGTTCTTCAAGCAGAAGGACCCGGACTATATCGAGGGACAGAAGCTGCTTGCCAGCATCATCCTGTCGCCCGAATTCCAGACCATTTTCAATCAGACCAAAGGGTCCATTCCGGCGCGCCTCGATGTCGATCTTTCGAACGGCTTCAATCCCTGCCAGCAACTCTCGCAAAAGGATTTGCAAGCCTCGATCGCCGCCGGCACGCTCGTGCGTTCGATGGCGCACAACATGACGGTTCCGCAAAAGGTCCGCGGCGCAATAATGGATAGCATCACGGAGTTTGTAGCAACGCCGGATATGAGTGCGCAGGACGCGGCCAATGCGATGGCGGATGCGGCCGAAGCGCAGAAGTGACGCTGCCGATGATGGCCGGGGGCGAAGCTCCCGGCCAGACCTCGCCGGAGCAGCCCGATGTCCACCCATGATCTGATTGTACCAGCCGCAGCTGCCGCGGCCCGTCCGTGGCGCGAGCGCCTGGGCACGATGGTGCCCATTCTGGTGCTGGCGCCGTCGATAGCGGCGAGTTTCATCTATGTTTTCGTCTTCACGCTCTGGACGCTCTACATCTCGCTGTCCAATTCGTCGCTGTTGCCGACCTATGGGTTCGTCGGCCTGGACAATTACGCTTCGCTCTGGGCAAACCGGCGCTGGAACATCGCCTATACCAATCTCTTCCTGTTCAGCGGCTTCTATATCGTTGGCTCGATGGCCGTTGGCCTGCTGCTCGCGATCGCGATCGACCAGCGCGTCCGCGGCGAGGCGGTTTGGCGCACCATCTTCCTCTATCCGTTGGCGGTGTCCTTCATCGTCACCGGTACGGTGTGGAGTTGGCTCTATAATCCTGTCGACGGTATCCAGGCCTTCGTTCGCGGGCTTGGCTGGACCGACTTCAGCTTCGCCCTGACGGCCAACCGCAACACTGCGATCTATGCGGTGATCATAACCGGTATCTGGCAGTCGTCCGGCTTCGCAATGGCACTTTTCCTGGCCGGTCTGCGGTCGGTCGATCCGGATCTCGTCAAGGCCGCGCAAATCGACGGCGCGTCGGTTTTCCGGACCTATCGGAGGGTCATCCTGCCAACCATCGCCCCGATATTCCTGGCGGTGGCGGTCATTCAGATACAATTCGCCATCAAGACCTTCGACCTGGTGGCGGCGTTGACGCGGGGCGGGCCAGGTGTGTCCACCACCTTCCCAGCCATCTATGTCTACGACCTGATGTTCCAGCGCGGCCAAATCGGTGAGGGTGCCGCCGCGGCGATGATGATGCTCGCGGCGGTCGCGGTGGTGCTGGTGCCGTACTCCTTGTGGATCGTCTGGCGCCGGCGGGCGGAGGGCCGCAATGGCTGAAATTGGCCCTAATGCCCGTTTTGATCCGGAAGAAGCCGCTGCCACGCGCCGGCATTTCTGGAGCCGCTTCCTTGTCTATGCCGTGCTGACGCTTTTCGCGGTCGTCTATCTCGTGCCGCTGCTGGTGGTGATCTTCAACTCATTGCGCGAGCAGTCGGAGATTGCCCGCAACGGCCTCATCTCCGTACCGCGCAGCTTCCGGTTCGATGCGTGGGCGCAGGCCTGGGGATCCTACTGCGTCAGCGGTACCTGCGAGGGAATGAAGCGCAATTTCTTCAACTCCCTGGCCATGACGATCCCCGCCACCATCATCTCGACCATTCTCGGCGCCATGAACGGCTACATCCTCTCCAAATGGCGCTTCAGGGGCTCCGAACTGATCTTCAATCTGATGCTGCTCGGCGTATTCATGCCCGGCCAGATTTCGTTGATGCCGTGGGCGTTCCTGCTCGGCAAGCTCGGCCTGACCAATTCCACATACGGGCTGGTGTTGATCCACGTCGTCCAGGGCATCTCGTTCACCACCCTGTTCTGCCGCAATTTCTACGTCAGCATACCGGACGACCTGATCAAGGCGGCACGCATCGACGGCGCCGGGTTCTGGCGGATCTTCCGCAAGATCATCCTGCCCCTGTCGCCGCCCATCCTGATCGTCACCGTCATCTGGCAGTTCACCGGCATCTGGAACGAGTATCTGTTCGGCGTCGTCTTCACATCGGGCCAGCAGCAGCCGATCACAGCGGCACTGGTCGCGCTCACGGCCGGCGGCACGACCGCGCGTGCTTACGATGTGATGAGCGCAGCCGTGCTGATCGGCGCGTTGCCTCCGCTGCTGATCTATCTGTTTGGTGGAAAATACTTCGTGCGCGGCCTCACCCAGGGCGCCATAAAATGAGGCGTCGCCCATGTCCGCGTTGATGATCCGCAACCTTCACAAGAGCTATGGCTCGCTCGAGATTCTTGCCGGCATCGATCTCGAGGCTAAGACCGGAGAATTCGTCGCCCTTGTCGGCCCGTCGGGTTGCGGCAAGTCAACCTTGCTCGCCATGATCGCCGGACTGGAAACCGTCACGTCGGGCGAGATATGGATCGGCGACCGGCTGGTGAACTCGGTGCAACCCAAGGACCGCGATATTGCGATGGTGTTCCAGTCATACGCTCTCTATCCCACCATGACGGTGCGCCAGAACATCACCTTCGGCATGGAGAGCCGCGGCGTGCCAAAAGCGGCGCAGGCGGAAGCTGTCCAGCGGGTTACCGCACTCCTGCAGATCGAACAGCTGCTTAAACGCAAGCCCGGCCAGCTCTCGGGAGGCCAGCGGCAGCGCGTTGCGATGGGGCGTGCCCTCGTGCGCGACCCGAAGCTGTTTCTGTTCGACGAGCCCTTGTCCAACCTCGACGCCAAGCTGCGCGTCGACATGCGTACCGAAATCAAGAAGCTTCACCATCGCGTCGGCAAGACCACGGTGTATGTCACCCATGATCAGGTCGAGGCGATGACGCTTGCATCCCGCATTGCGGTGATGAACCAGGGCTCGGTACAGCAGTTCGACACGCCGAAACGGATCTACGACCGGCCGACCAACATGTTCGTTGCCGGTTTCATGGGATCGCCGGCGATGAATTTCATTCCCGCCCGGCTTACGGGCTCGACCAGCATCTCGGTACGCGCCGCTGACGGCAGCGACGTCAGCCTCGCCCTTGCCGCGCCGATGCCCGCCGGCGCGCCAAAGGACGTCGTGCTCGGTATCCGGCCGGAACACATCTACCGTTTCACGACCGATCTGAAGTCGCGCAAACCTGCTGTAGCGTCCATGCAGGCGCCGGTCGAATTGGTCGAGCCTACCGGGGCCGAGACGCTTGCCGTGCTCAGGCTGGGTGACCTGGAGATCACCGGCCGTTTCGAGCCGGATGACGCTCCCGTCATGGGCGAGACGATAACGCTCGGCATCGACATGTCGCGCGCCTGTCTGTTCGATCCAACAACCAAGGCGCTTCTGTAGTTTGATGTCCGTACAATTCGCGACTTATCCAAGCTTGACCGATCGGGTCGTGCTGATCTCCGGCGGCGCCTCCGGTATTGGCGCCGATATGGTCCGCGCCTTCGTGGCGAACGGCGCCCGGATAGCCTTTCTCGATGTGCAGGACGAACCAGCGGAGGCGTTGGTGCGCGAGCTCGCTGGTGCCGCCGGGCAGGCTCCGTTATATCTCCATTGCGATGTGACCGACGTCGATGCGCTAAAGGCGTCGGTAGCACGCGTACGCGCGCGGCTTGGTCCGGTCGCCGTCCTGGTGAATAACGCAGCCAATGATCAGCGCCATCCCCTCGACGCGATAACGGCCGACTATTGGGACCGCAGCTTCGATGTCAATCTGAGGCATCACTTCTTCGCCGCGCAGGCAGTGCATCCGCATATGAAGGAACTCGGCTTCGGCTCGATCATAAACTTCTCCTCCATTGCCTGGCGGTTCGGAGCGGACCAGATGGTGGCCTATGCCACCGCCAAGGGGGCCGTGGTGGCGCTGACGCGTGCGTTGGCGCGGTCGTTCGGACCGGATAACATCCGCGTCAATGCGATCGAACCCGGCGCCGTCATGACCGAGCGGCAGCGCGAGCTGTGGTTCAAGACGCAGGAGGCAGTCGACCAGACGGTGCAGCGGCAATTGATCCGCCGCGTCCTGCTGGGCGAGGAGATTGCACGCACGGTGCTCTTCCTGGCAGCCGACGACAGCCGCATGATCACCAAACAGTCCATTACCGTCGATGCCGGTCTGCGCTAGTGACGCCTCTCCGCTCTCCATTGGAACCGCCAAGCTGATGCTTCGTCTCGGCCTCAACCCCTACGGACTGACCTATCATCTCGGACTGCAGGGCCGCGGCACGCCGCGGCACAATCCGCACGGCGCGGGGCTGGAAGGCTTCATCACGCTGGGGCAGGAACTGGGCGCACGCACGCTCGAGATCTACGAACCCTGGTTGACCGACTTGACTGACGCCGAAATCGTCGCGCTGCGCAGGCGTCTTGCCGCGCTGGACATCGTCCCGGTGGTGAGCGGCGGACTGCTGGTGGCAGGTCCGCTGGACACCGCCTTCCGGGCTGCGCGCCTGCTCGAGGCGACGACGATCCGCATCGCACTGACGCCTGTCCTGTGCGGCGACCGCAATGCGTGGGGTCCGAAATGGAGCGAGTTCAACGCAACGATTCGCGCTGCCTTGACGGAATGGGGGCCGCGTGCGGCGGCCGAGGGACGCGTGCTCGGCATCGAGAACCATCAGGACTTCGGCAGCGACGAACTGGCTGCGTTCTGCGAACTTGGCGGGCCGGGTGTCGGCATCAGCTACGACACCGGCAACACCTTTCCTGTCGGCGAGGCGCCGCTTGCCTTCACGCGCCGGATCGCGCCCCATGTCCGCCACGTTCACCTCAAGGACTATCGCGTCCAGTTCACGGATGAGGGCTATCGCCTGGTCCGCTGCGCGATCGGCGACGGCGCGGTGCCTTTCGCCGAACTGGCAGCCATCCTTGGCGAGCACCACGACACGCTGACGGCGGTGCTTGAGCCCGGCGCGCTGGAGGCTCGTCACGTTCGCTGTCTCACCGACGACTGGTGGAACGGATATGCGCCGAAGACCGCCCGCGAATTCGCGGCCTGCCTGAGTGCCGCGCGCCTGAACCGCCTTGCGGACGACGCCGACTACCGCACGCCATGGGAGCGCAATGATGACGGTGCGCTCGTTTCGTACGAGCTCGACATGATCCGGCGCAGCGCCGCCAACCTGATGAAATTCGATTTCATTGCAATGGAGAAATCAGCATGACTGCCCGAGAACTCAGCGGCCTGACCGCCTTCGTCACCGGCTCGGGACGCGGCCTCGGCCGCGTGATGGCCGACCGCTTGGCCGAACTTGGCGCAAACGTCGCGGTCCACGACCTCGATTGGGCCCGGCCATCTCAATATGGCGAATTCGCGGACCTCGGCGACTCTGCCAGGGGCTTGGAGAAGCATGGGACGCGCATCACCGCGGTCACCGGCAACATCGGCGACAAGCAAGCTGTCGCGGAAATGAAGAGGAAGATCGAGGCGGAGCTCGGCGACGTGCACGTCTTGGTAAACTGCGCCGGCGGCGACATCGGCGCCAAGGGCGTAAAGCCCAATCCCAACAACGCACTGGACATCGACTACGAAGACATCAAGGTTCTAACCGAGAACAACCTCATCGGCACGATGCTGGTCTGCCAGGCGTTCGTTCCGCCGATGGTCAAGCGTGGCTCGGGCTCGGTGATCAACATCGCCTCGGCGGCAGCGCATATCGGCTGCTCGCCCGAGGTGGTCTACTCGACGCTCAAGGCGGCTGTCGTCCATTATACGCGCTGCCTCGCCAAGGAACTGATCGACGATGGCGTACGCGTCAATGCGGTGAGCCCCGGCGCCACCAAGACGGCACGGTTCCAAGCGAGCCGCGTGGTCGATCCACAGCGCATGGATTCGAGCAAGAAATCGCTGAACCGGTACGCGGAGCCTGAAGAGATCGCCGAAGCGGTGGCCTTCCTCGCCGGTCCGCGCGCGCGCTTCATCAACGGGCAGGTAATCCGCGTCGATGGCGGTTTCACGATCTTTCCAGGTTAGGCCGCCATCGTCCATACCGGGTACCGGAAGCAACTTCGCCATCGCGCGCTGTAGATAGCTCCGCCCGAGTTCGGCCAGAACTATGCACTGCATTACAGTCGGAGCTTGACAAAAACTGCGGTATGGCGGGTATATTAATCGAATAATATGACGCCATCCATTGTGAGGAAGGCGGGTGGCAAACCAGGGAGGAGACCAAGATGAGCCGCTACAAGTCAGTCGGATTCCTGCACGGCATGGTTTTGGGCGTGGCCCTGACGACCGCGACTGCGGCCCATGCCGAGACCTTGACGCTCTATTGGAACGCCGGCCACGCCTATCAAGCTTATGCCGATGCAATAGCAAAGTTCGAGGCCGATCATCCCGGATGGTCGGTGCAGTGGGAGAAATTCCAGTGGCCGGATATGCGCACCAAGCTGGTGGCGGATTTTGCGGCGAAGAGCGCGCCCGATCTCGTCGCCGAACCCGGCGGCTGGGTGCAGGAATTCGGCCAGCGGAATCTGCTGCGGCCGCTGAACGACTTCATCGAACAAGACGGCAAGGCGATCGGCTATCCCGACGACTGGCAAGCCTATTCCGTGGAGCGCAACAAACTCGGCGGCCAGTACTATGGCATCCAGATCCACCTCACCTGCGCCACCCTCGTCTACAACGTCGATATGCTGAAGCAGGCGGGCTTCGACGCGCCGCCTGCGACCTGGGAGGAGTTCCTGAAGGTTGCCAAGGCGACGACGACCGGCGCCCGCTTCGGCTTCGCTCCCAACCCGAGCATCGGATATTACTCGTCGTGGCTGCTGCAGAACGGCGTGACCTACTACGATCCCAAGACAAACAAGGTCAATCTCGACAGTCCAGAGGCGATCGAAGCGATCCAGTTCCTCGCCGACCTGATCCACAAGGAAAGAGCAGCGACCAAGCCGGCGGCGGGTGCTGACTATGAGGGTCCGCAAAAGCTGTTCACGGCCAACCGGGTCGCCATGATCATAACCGGTCCGTGGGACGTGAAGCCGATCCGCTCGGGCAACCCGAAGCTCAACTGGGCGGTTGCGCCATCACTCAAGCACAAGGTGCAGGCGACGTTCGCGGGCGGCGTCAGCGTGATGATCCCTAAGGACGCCAAGCACCCGAAGGAGGCCTGGGAGTTGTTGAAGCGGCTCGTCGCGCTCGACACGGAACTGGCGGCTACCAAGGAAGCGGGCATGACGATGCCGCGCAAATCCTGGGCCAACAACGCCGAGGTTCAGGCCGATCCGGTCATCGGCAGCTTCAGCAAATGCCTGCCTTACGCGCAAGACGTCACCGCCGAGCTGCGCCTCACCGGCAAGCACGCGCGAATCGAGAAGCTCCTGCAAAGCGCGCTCGAGGATATCATCTACAATCAGAAGCCAGCAGCCGAGATCATGCCGAAATTCGCGGCCGAGGCCAACGTCATCCTGGCCAACAACTAGCCGATGATCGTCAGCGGCAGCACCAATACGGCCGATACGGACATTCGCGTCGGCGCGATGCCGACCCGGCGAACTGGCCGCTTCAGCCGGCGCACCCGGCAAACGCTTCTCGCTTACCTGCTGCTGTCGCCAGCAATCCTCTATTTCTCGGTCTATTTCTTCTATCCGATCGGACTAGAGTTTTGGGCGAGCCTGTACAGCGGCCAGCCGCTGATCGGCGAGAGCCGATTCGCCGGATTGGACAACTACGTTGCTGCGCTCGGCGACGCGCGCGTTCGGCAGTCGCTCTTCGTGACGCTGGCCTTCGCGATAGGCGTCACCGCGGCCAGCATCGCCATTGGCCTCGGACTGGCGGTCGTGCTCAACCGGCCGATCCCGGGGCGCACTCTGATCCGCGCAATCATCTTCTTTCCCTACATCACCTCCTTCGTGATCGTCGCGTTGATGTGGCAGGCAATTCTCGATCCCTACACTGGCATCTTGAACAGCTTTCTTGCCGAGCTTGGGCTGCCGACCCAGAATTGGCTCGGCGACACCTCGACCGCGCTGCCGACCCTCATCGCCATCACGGTCTGGAAGGATGTCGGCTATGCCATGCTGATCTACCTCTCCGCGTTGCAGTCGATCCCGTCCGACTTCTATGATGCCGCATCCATCGACGGCGCCACGCCGACGCAGCAATTCCGCTATCTGACCTGGCCGTTGTTGACGCCGACCACGCTGTTCATCGCGGTCGTCAGCACGATCAGCCAACTGCAGGAGCTGGCGCCGGCCTACCTGATAACCAAGGGCGGACCGGCCGACGCGACGCGGTTCTTCAGCCTGCACGTGTTCGAGGCAGCCTTCTTCGAGCTCAACATCGGCTACGCCTCGGCGCTGTCTTTCCTGATGTTCCTGCTGATCCTGGCCATCACCTTCGTTCAGTTCCGCCTGCTCAACCGCGAAACCACCTATTGAGGTTGGCATGACATTGGCAAAAACGCTCCCGTCCTACCTACTGCTGCTCTTCTGCGTGGCGCTGTCGATCTTTCCGTTCCTCTACATGCTTTCGCTGTCGCTGCAGAGCGATGCCGACGTCTTCAGCGGCATTCCGATTCTGATCCCCGAGACGTGGCAATTCACGAATTACATCGACATCTGGCAGAAGGCGCCGTTCGCGCGTTTCACGCTCAACAGCTTCATCATCGCCGGCGGGATTACCTTCCTCCATCTGATCTTCGATCCGTTGATCGGCTACGTCTTCGCCAAGATGGAATTCGCCGGTAAGCGCGTCATGTTTGTCGCGGTGCTGTCTACGCTGATGATCCCATTCTTCATCCGCATGATCCCGCTCTATGTGCTCACCGCGCGGATGGGATGGCTCAACACCTATCAGGGCCTTATCCTTCCATTCGCCATGAGCGCCTACGGAATCTTCCTGATGCGGCAGTTCATCCGTCCAATTCCCGACGAGTTGCTTGACGCTGCACGGATGGACGGCTGCTCGGAACTCGGCCTTTACTGGCGCATCGTGCTGCCGCAGGTCCGTCCGGCACTGGCGACGCTGGCCCTCCTCACCTTCGTGTTCCAGTGGAACGAATTCCTCTGGCCGCTGGTCGCCGTCAACACCACCGAAATGCGGCCGATCACGACGGGACTGACGCTTTTCAACCAGGAATTCTTCACCCAGTGGAACCTGACGGCGACGGGCGGGATCATTCTCTTCATCCCGAGCCTGCTGCTGTTCCTCTTCACGCAGCGCTACTTCGTCCGCAGCGTGATGCTGGCAGGCATGAAATGACCATTCGAAGGCATTGCGCCCTATGACGTCCCGCCGACCGAATGTAATCGTCTTCTTCACCGACCAGCAGCGTTGGGACACCGTTGGCGTCCATGGCAATCCGCTCGAGCTTACGCCAAATTTCGACCGCCTCGCCGGGACCGGCACGTTCGTGGCAAATTCGTTTACCTGCCAGCCCGTTTGCGGACCCGCCCGCTCCGTATTCCAGACGGGGCGGTACCCGACCATCACCGGCTGCTACCGCAACGACATCCCACTGCCGAAGAGCGAGCGCACGCTCGCGCATCATTTCACCGCGGCAGGTTATGACACCGCCTACATCGGCAAGTGGCACCTGGGGTCCGCCGAGCCGGTCACCCAGGAACAACGCGGCGGCTATCGCTACTGGCTGGCCTCCAACATCCTGGAGTTCACTTCCGGCCCCTTCGACACCGTCGTCCACGACAATGACGGCAAGGCGGTGAAGCTGCCGGGATACCGCGTCGATGCCCTAACCGACGCTGCAATCCGCTATGTCGCATCGAGGGAAGACGAGCCGTTCTTTCTATTCCTGTCCTTCCTCGAGCCGCATCACCAGAACCAGACGGACAACTACCCTGCCCCGCTCGGATACGAGGACAGGATCCGCAAGAAGCTCGCCATTCCCGGCGATCTCGCCGCACTTGGCGGCACGACAGCGGAACATTTCCCCGGCTATCTGGGCATGGTCGCACGCCTCGACGAGGCGTTTGGACGGCTGATCGAGGCGCTCTACAGCCTTGGCCGGCTTGACGACACGATCATCCTCTTCACCTCCGACCACGGATGTCACTTCAAGACCCGCAACAACGAATACAAGCGTTCCTGTCATGAGGCGTCGATCCGCGTGCCGACGCTATTCCACGGCCCCGGCTTCCAGCGCATCGGCACTTATGAAGGCCTGGTCAGCCTCGTCGATCTCGCGCCGACCCTGCTCGCCGCGGCCGGCCTGAAAGTGCCCAATTCGATGCAGGGCGTCTCGCTGCTCGACGCACTGCAGGGCGAACGGCCGCCGCGCGACGAGATATTCATTCAAATCAGCGAGCACCATGTCGGCCGCGCCTTGCGCACCAGACGGTGGAAATATGAGGTCGAGGCACCGGGAAAAGACGGCTGGCGGAATTCCGGCAGCGATTTCTATGTCGAGGCGAGACTCTACGACCTCGATGCCGATCCAAACGAACTAATCAATCTCATAGCTTCGCCCGATCACGCAGCGACGCGTGCATGGCTGCGAGGCCGCATCGTTGCCCTGATGGAGGAGGCCGGCGAGGCAAGGCCCGAGATCCTTGCCGCCGGGCATGGAAGCTGGAATGAAATCCGGCTGAGCGACAGCTGATCATGTCACGTCGCGCAGCGGATCCAACAATGCACGAGAGAAGTTCCGATCGCAGAAAGGCGCCGACCATGGCCGATGTCGCCCGGCGCGCCAATGTATCGACCGCTGCCGTGTCGTACCTGCTCAGCGGCGACAGCACGCGCCTGAAGTTCGTCGGCAAGGAGGCGCGGCAGCGCATCCTCGAGGCCGTCGCTGAGCTCAACTATGTGCAAAACCGCACCGCGCGGCAGCTGCGCCGCCAGCAGGCCGAGCGAATCTGCCTTGTACTGCCTCGTCTCGGCGTGCCGTTCAGCGACCGGATCGCGCAGGATATCCAATCTGGAGCGGCGCTGAGGGGATTTTCGACAATTATCACCGCGGGAGACACGTTCGAACGAACCGACCGGATCGTGAGGGAAATCGAGAGCGGGCTGGCAGACGGCATTATCGCCGACTGGCAGCATCTCTCCGAGCCCGAGGTGATGCTTTTGGCCGCGCGCCTGGCGGCCGCGGGCCGGCCAGCGGTGATCTTCCATCCGACCATCGAGCCGGCAGGCTTCTCGGTTGTGCGCCAGCATACCGGCAGGGCCGTTTTCGAGGCACTCGACTACCTCTACCGAGCCGGCCATCGCTGCATCGCCTATATGGTGCATGAGCAAGCGGTGGACGGGAGCCGTCTCGCCGCCTATCGCAGCTTCCTGCAAGCACGCGGCCTTCCGCTGCGAGACGACCTGGTGATCGGCGGTGCAGAGGCGCGCAAGGCTGCGTTTGCCAATGCTACGGCGCTGGCCGCCCGCGCGGATCGGCCGACCGCGCTTTTCGTCGAATCCGATCTTGCCGCCGTGACCGCCCTGCACGCATTCGAGGAGGCCGGCCTCTCCGTGCCCGGCGACATTGCAGTCATCGGCTGCGGCAATATCGACGAGGGCGAATTCAGTCATCCGGCATTGACGACAATCGGCCCCGAAACTGCCCACTACGACCATCTTGCCGATCATCTGATCTCATTGATCTCGGCAACACCGGGCGCAATACCTACCCTTTTCAGCGTTTCGTGGCAGTTGGTCCGTCGCGCGTCCGCATGAGCAGGATCGCCGCTATTTGACGCCCACGCTTTCAGGCCAGAGGACCTGGATTTCCTTTGGCAGCGCATCCCGCACCTTTGCCGACTGGCCAAGGTCGATATGCCGTGCAAGCACACGCAGCACAGAGCGTGCCGCATCCTCGGGATCGACAGGACGGGTCGATTTCAATTCATCGGCGATGTGTTGCAGGAATTTCTCGAGCGAGCGTGTCTTGTCGGGCATGTCGGCGGGCCGATAGCGATCATAGTAGGCGCCGCGCACGAGCAGCGGCAGTTCCGCTCCCAATTTGGCCGCCAGTCCGATCTGCAGCCTGTCGCGAAGGGTTCGCAGAACGGCGCCCAATGTATGCCAGGCGACGTGTCGATCCGGACCAAGATCCGCCATGATCTCGTCAAGCCAGATGTTTGTTATTTGCAGCGTTTTGTCGAAAACGTCCAAGCCGGTTGCGCTCATCGTCGCCTCCTCGAAAGGTTCTGCGGGCGAAACGGCGACCGGAGATTATTGTTTCGTGGTCCTGTGAAAATCGTCCTGGCAAAGCGGCGGAAACCGGTTCGGTCGGAGAGCCTGTCGGCGTCAGGTCTGCTCGACACTCTGCATCTGCTGGATTTCGGCGATCTGTCGGAAGCGGCCGTTTTCCACCCCGTTGAGTTCAGTCACAGCGGCCAGATTGTCACCCTTTTCATCCCACCGCACCGGCTCGCGATAGGCGATTCCCCTGAAACGGATATCGCGCACCGCCGCCAGAACGTCGCGCCGGCTCGGATGTCCCTTGGATACAGTGCTGGCGTCTTTGATCGCGGCAAGGAGAAGGCAGGCCGAATCGTAGGCATTCACGGCATAATTGCGCTTCGGCTTCGCCGTCCGACGATCTCGCCAGCTTCGGCGAGCGTCGCTTCCAAGCAATCCCTTCGCGCGTCAACGACGCCCGTTCAACCTTCCCACAGTTGTATTCGGCGCCTGCGTTCCGATCATTAAAGTCGGCCTTGCTGATCCGAAAGGTGGTTGTCCTCCGCCTAACTGAGCTTGTGCTCATCGGTTCCGAACGCCGTCTCAGCAATGAGACCAGTCCTCACGTTGCCCGAGCCCGGGTATCTCTTGACTGACTGAGCGGCCCGCGCCGACAATGGCATTGGGAAGATGGCGGGATGGCGCCCACGGTGTTCGGCACCACTTGGCGATCAAGCTGCGAAAGGGCTGTCATGGATTGGAAGCTGGAGCTGGTCCCGGTCCCCGTATCGGACGTCGATAGAGCAATTGCCTTTTATGTTGGGAAGGTCGGCTTTCATCTCGATCACGACCACACCGTAAGCGACGAGATACGTTTCGTGCAATTGACGCCGCCCGGTTCGGCCTGTTCGATTGCCATGGGCAAGGGCCTCGTCGACAGCCCCCCGGGATCCATAAGGGGCCTGCAACTCGTCGTGCCCGATATCGATGAGGCTCACCGGTACCTGGCCGCTCAAGGTATCGAGGTCAGCGATATCAAGGATTTTCCCTGGGGCAGATTTGTCTTCTTTGAGGATCCCGACGGCAACACCTGGTCTGTCCAGCAACTTCCACCTCGCAGCTGAGGCGGCACGCTGCGGCAGGGTCGTGCCCCGACACAGATAGCGCGGGATGCACGGTTCAATTCGAACGCATCCCGGCCTAACGCCTCTTCTCGTCGAAGGCGGCATTCCAATTGTGATAAGGCGCGCGATAGGTGGGGATGCGGTCCTCGACATCGACAAGCGCTTCGAACGGTTTGTGCGGTTCGGCCTGATACCAGAAGGCGACCGACGAAATGTCGTCCGAGCGGCGATTGGCGTGACCGTGCTCGATGGTCACCCGGATGCGTTTGTGGAAGATGACCGGGTCCTCTATGTGCCAGCGATAGAGCGTAACCGGCTCGGTCCAGTTCGGCCCGCCGGCGGCGATGATGCCGTGATAGGGCGCGCTGTAGTCCTGTGTCGGGCACCATGCCGTATTGAAATAATCTTCCGTGCCGGTGCCGTGCAGCGTCGGCGGCCAGGCATCGTTGGCGCCGGGGCCGGTCTCGCCGCGATCGTCGATCAGTTCGGCCTTCGGTCCGATGCGCGGATCGGGCTTGCGCACTGTATCCGGCACGGAAATGCCCGGCTCGCCATCGACGAAGATCATGTCGTCGCCCTCGCCATACCAGTCCCATAGTGCGGAACGCCGCCGCGAATAGACGGAATAGAGTACGCCGACATAGTGGCCATGACCTTCCGCCTCCAGGATGGTGTAGTTGCCGTTCCCGTCGGTGTTTTCCCCGCCAAACAGGACCTGCTCGTTGGCCAATCCCGTCTCGTCTATGCCGTCAGGTCGCTGCTGACTGTATTGGGCGTGGAAGCGGCCCAGGCCTTCCTCGAGTTCCTCATGCAGTTCGAGATCGACATAGTAATAGAAAAGCAGGTCGTCCTCAGCTTCATTGGCGACGGTGAAGCGCATGTGGCTGGCAAACGGCATCGGAAAGTAGCAGTTGAAGGCCTTGCCATCCTCGGGGCTTGCTTGGACCGGCAGGCTGGCAAAATTGCGGGTGCGGGCATGCCCCATGCCGAAGAAATCACCGATCGGCGTTTCGATGCTCGGATACTCCTCGCCATCCCAGTAAGCGCGCAGCACGATCTTGCGCAGGAAGTCCTCACTCTTGCAGGCGAGCGTCGCCCAGATATGCGTGACAATGCCGGCACCGTCATGCTCGGCAATCACCACCGTCTGGCCGGGTTCAACATGCAGCCGGTCGTCATTGCCGCCGGTGCGGTCGTAGCTCGAGAACCGGCGGGTTTTGGCGTCGCGCAATTTGGCGAGCCCGCGAAGCGGCGACAAGCCGGCATTATCCATGTGTTTCTCCTCTTGCTTCAGCGGTTATTTCAGGCCGCTTGTCTTGATCGATTCCATGATCTGGCGTTGGAAGATCACGAAAAGAACCAGCATCGGCACGGCGACGATGGTCGAGGCGGCCATGACGTAGTTCCAGGCGGCGGCGTACTGGCTCTTGAAGTTCGCAATGGCTACCTGCACCACCCAGAGATCGAGGTCCGATGTGATCGTCAACGGCCACAGGAAAGCATTCCAGTTGGCGAGGAAGAACAGGATCGCCAGTGCCGACAGGATCGGCCGGCTGAGCGGCAGGATGATGCTCCAATAGATGCGCCAGTAGCCGGCACCATCCATGATCGCCGCTTCTTCCAGTTCCCTGGGCAGCGACAGGTAGTATTGCCTGAGCAGAAAGATGCCGAACGCGTTGAAGATCGCCGGAATGATCAGCCCGGCATAGCTGTCCAGCATGTGCAGCATCCGCGTCAGGATGAACAGCGGCACGATGATTACCGGCAGCGACACCAGAAAGGTCGAGAACATGGCGAGGAACAGCGTGTCGCGGCCCGGAAAACGCAGCCGTGCGAGCGAATAGCCGGCCATCGAATGAAAGAACAGCGCGGCGACCGTCACCGTCGCCGACACGAAGAACGAATTGAAGAGATAGCGCAGGAACGGCACCTCGGTCAGCACATAGAGGAAATTGCCGAGCGTCGGGCGTTCCGGAATGAGGCTCGGCGTGAAGACGTCGCTCGCCGGCTTGAGCGAGATGACCAGCATCCAGACAAGCGGGAATACCGTCATCAGGCCAAGTGCGGCGGTTGCCAGCATCCAGGCAAGTCTCGCCGCTCGTATCTGCGAACGGCCGGAAGGAGTTCGGCCGTCAGTCATGCTCGAAACGTCCGCCGCGCGTCAGCACGAAGAAGAAGACCGTGACCAGCATCAGCGCCAGCACCAGCAGCGATGCCATTGCCGATGCATAGCCGAACGCGCCGAACTGGAATGCCTGCTTGTAGATGTAGATGATCAGCACCGAGGTCGAATTGACCGGACCGCCTTTGGTCATCACATAGATCAGGTCGAAGACCTGGCCGCCGGCGACAGCCGCGACGAGCGAGACCAGGAGGACGAAGAAGCTGGTCGGCTTGAGCAGGGGCAAAGTAATGTACCAGAAGCTTGTCACCGGCCCGGCACCGTCGATCTTTGCGGCTTCGTAGTACTCTGCCGGGATGTCCTGGAGCCCGCCGAGGAAGATCAGCATGTAGAAACCCATCAGGAACCAGACGCTGACCAGCACCAGCGTGAACAGCGCCAGATTTGGATCGCCGAGCAGCGAAATTCCGCCGAGGCCGACGCGCGGCGCCAGCCGGCTGACGATGCCGACCTTTTCGACCAGCATGAGCTGCCACACGAGCGCCACCACGACCAGGCTGACCATCTGCGGCGCAAAGAACATCGAGCGCATGACCGCGTTGAAGCGGTTGGTCTTCTGCACCAGAAGCGCCAGTCCCAGTCCGGCGACGTAGAGCGCCGGCACCAGCATGACGGCATAAGCTACCGTCACCTTCACGGACGACCAGAACAGCGGGTCGCCCCACATGCGCCTGTAATTGCCGAACCCGACGAACCTGTAGCCGCCGAAGCCGTTGACCTCGAAGAACCCGACGGCGAGCGACAGCAGCATCGGCACGCCGACGAACACCAGCAGGCCAACCGCATCGGGCAGGACGAACAGCCATGCGGCGCAGCGCTCCCTTTGCTTGGCGGTGAGGCCGCGGGCGGAATTCGCGCCCGCGGCTGGCGGTTTCATCTGATCCATGCTGGAAAGGGCCTAAAGGATCGGCGCGCCGGAATAGGAAGCGAGGAACGCATCGAGTTGCTGACTGGCCGTCGTCGCCGCCTGCTGGGCATCAACCCCGCCAAGCTGTGCCGACTGGATGGCGTCGGAGATGATCTTGTAGGCCTCCGGCGGAACCCGCGGCTCGGCGCGCGTCCCCGGATGGATCTCCTTGGCGAAGGTGCCGAACTTGCCGGTGCTGAAGACATCGGCGCCGGCCTTCAGCGCGCTGTTGCGCGGCGGCATGTCGCTCTTGGCGACAGTGCACCAGTTGACGACCCGGTCGATCGATGCCGGATCCATTGAGGCCAGCGCCCAGGCGCAGAACTGGGCGGAAGCATCCGGGTTCTTGCCTCCGGCATTGGCGACAAAGGCCCAGCCACCGCCGACGGTGACGTATTTGCCATTGGCCGGTGTCGGCAATTTGAAGATGCCGTAGGGCACGTCCTTGGCGTTGTTGTCCATCGCCGAAATACCCCAGATGCCGCAGTTCTGCATGGCGCACAGCCCTGCCCCGAGATTGGCGACTATGTCGAAGCCGCCGCCGACCACCTGACGCGGCGCCACGCCGGTATTGATGGCATCCTGCCAGAGTTTCAGCGCCTGGACGGTGGCCGGCGAATCGAAGGCGCTCTTGCCGTCCTTGCCCTGGAATTCGCCGCCGCCCTGCCACAGGAACGGATACCAGGTGAAGTTCTGGTAATAGCCGGGAGTCGTTTCGAACAGCACGCCGTAGCGACTGGGCGTCGTCAGCTTTTTGGCGACCGCCAACAGCTCGTCCCAGGTCTTCGGCACGTCGTTCTCGTTGAGCTTTGCATCCTCGAACGCTTTGACCGAATAGTAGAAGGCCATCGGCTCGACTTCCATCGGCACACCGTAGATCTTGCCGTCCACCATGCGGTTGGCGATGACGCTTTCCGGGAAATCGGCCTTGGCGGCATCCTCGATATGCGGCGTCAGGTCGGCAAGTACGCCGCCATTGTAATAACGCAGGAAATCGCCGGGGCTGATGAGGAAGATGTCAGGGCCCTCGCCCGACGCGAAGGCCGTTGCCAGCTTGGAACCGGAGATGTATTCGCTGTTGACGACATATTCGAGCTCGACCTTCTGGTCGTGGCCGTCGTTCCAGTCGGCCACCAGCTTCTCGAACCACTGGACCTGCGGCTTCACGTCTCCCCCAGGCGCATAGAACTGCCAGAATTTCAGCGGCGCTTCCTGAGCGCGCACGGCCATCCTGTTGATGAACGGGAAGCCTGTGAGGCCGGCGGCAGCGAAAGTGGCGCCGCCCTGGATCAGCCGACGGCGGTTCAGGCTGGCCAATGGCCGGTCGCGGGTCGTTTTGTCAGTCATCAATTCCTCCCTTGGATGTTGTTCGGTCGAACGTTGGCGAAGGGACCTCCGTTCCCTTTGCCGGCATCTGCGTCACGCGCTGTCGAATGGGCTCAACGCGCATGGGATCACTTCGGTGCGCGGCGCGCCCTCGACTTTGCCACCCAGCCGTTCGAGCAGCATTTCCGTGGCGCGCTTGGCAAGCATTGTCGGACTGTTGCCGACACAGGTCAGCTTCGGCCTGACATATTCCAGTTGAGGCAGGTCATCGAAGACTGCGATGGCGATATCCTGAGGGATATTGATCCCATGGTCGTAGAATTCGGTCAGCGCACCGGAGGCCATCAGATAATTGGCGAAGAACATCGCCGACGGCAGGTGTCCGCCGTGCTTCTCCCTGAGCCAGGTGACCGCTTCCCGCCCTGACGGGGCAAGATAGCTTCCCTCGAACCGCAGATCGGCGGAGATTGGCACGCCATTGTCGGCGAGCCCTTTTTCGAAACCGGCGGCACGCGCCATCGCCTCCTTGAAAAAGGATGGCCCGGTGACATGGGCGATGCGGCGATGGGCCCTCTTCGCCAGATACTCGCCCATCAGATAGCCGCCGCCGAAATCGTCCAGCTGGACGCTGTCGACAGCATGGTTCGGCAGATGGCCGATGAAGACGGCGGGCAGATCGAGGCTGAGCAGTTCGCTGTGCATGCCGTGCAGCGCGAAGTCGGCAACGATGACGCCGTCGACCCGCTTGCGCCCGATCTGGCGCAAATACTCGCGGCCGTGATCCTGTGAATGTCCGCCCGGCACGTCGGTGTTGAAGATCAGCATGTCGAGGCCGACCACTTCGAGCGTCGACTGCGCCGTTTTCACCAGCTCCGGATAGAACGGGTTGCGGATGTCCGGGATCAGCATCGCGATAATGTTGGTACGGCCGGTGCGCAGGCTCTGCGCCTGCGGGTTCGGGGTGTAGCCGAGTTCGTCGATCGCCGCTTGTACGCGCTCACGCAGCGATTTCGATACCCGGTCCGCATGGTTGATGACATGCGACACGGTCGTGCGCGACACGCCCGCTCGCGTGGCAACTTTGGAAATCGTGCTCATGGTGACAGGTTATGAGCACATGAATGCATTTGCAAATCGATTTTACCGATGTCTCGCAAATTAGGGCCATCAGGCGGATTGCGCAAAATGCCAAAAGAAAAGGCCGGACTGTTAAGCCCGGCCAAGTGTGAAGGTCTATAACCTCCAGAGGGGAACGCGCCGGACGCAATGGGAGGAGACATCCGACGCAATTCGCATATGGGTCTGTATTGGTGGCGTTTCAACGATGCGGCAGTAGACCAACGGCGTTGCTGCCATAGAGCCAGAAACGCAAAGCATTCGAAGGGGGCGGTACCGATAGTGTGCTGAAGGTTCTGCAAAAAGTTTTGGAGAGAGAACGGCGCTTGCTCTGAGGGGCGAGCGGCCATGGCACGGTGGTGACGTTGCGATCACCGATT
>NZ_JAMYLZ010000022.1:0-100411 GCF_040318315.1 Mesorhizobium sp. M1227 | reverse complement strand
CTGCGCGAGCACAAGAAGGAGAGCCTGAGGGCCTTGGCCGCCTGAGCACCGTCATGTGTCCGCCGCTCCGCTAAACACGGGGGCTGCGCGGCGGACACGCCGACGTCACCGCAATGCCACGCCATTTTGCAGAACTTGACGCACACAACTGACGGCGCTTCGTTTTCTTCCCCTGGCCGTACCACCCCACCCGGCACACCTGGCGGGGACCCCGGTTTGCGTCCATTCCTCGCGGCCCAAGAAAGTCTCGCGGCGCCGTCTTCCACTTCGTTTCAGCCACTTTGGGTGCGGCCCGATCGTCCCCGGTCTCAAGACCACCATCGAGGCCGCGATAGGCGCGGCCCGAGAAACAGAAGGAACCATCACAATGGCGACGATCGGCACATTCTCCCGCACCGCGAACGGCTTCTCCGGCTCAGTCAAAACCCTGAACCTCAACGTCAAGTCGGTGACGTTCACGCCAGCCGAAGGCGACAATGAAAAAGGTCCGGACTTCCGCATTTTCGCCGGCGCCATCGAGTTCGGGGCGGCATGGAAGAAGACCTCGCGCGAGGGCCGCGACTATCACTCGGTCAAGCTCGACGATCCGAGCTTCCCCGCTCCGATCTATGCGAGCCTGGTCGAGACCGAGGGCGAGTTCTCGCTCATCTGGTCCCGCCGCGCCGGCGAGTGATCTGAGCTAACACAAAGCCCCGCGCAAGGCGGGGCTTCGCCATGTTCAGGTTCGCCACTGACCTCTATCTGGTGCAGCACGCTATGCTTTGACGGGTGTCTTGCGCGCCTTCTTCACCGGCGACTTGACTGCCCTTGCGGCTGTTGTCGCTGCTGCCGCGCGAGCAGCTCGTTTTGGTTTTTCTGCCGCAGCTGTTTCTGGCGCTGCCGCCTTGCGTCCCAGGCCTATTGATTTCGCCAGGGCCGAGCGGGTGGCCGCGTAGTTCGGCGCTACCATCGGATAGTCGGAGGGCAGGTTCCATTTCTGCCGGTATTCGTCCGGACTCAGATTGTAATGCGTTCCGATATGCCGCTTCAAGGATTTGAACTTTTTCCCGTCTTCCAGGCATATGATGAAATCAGGTGACACTGACTTCTTGATCGACACCGCCGGCTCCAGCTTGGCTGCGGTCGCAGCCACAGGTCTGCCGATCCCTTGCAAAGCGACATAGACATCCCCGATCAACTTCGACAACTCGCCGACCGGCAGCGGATTGTTCGAAACGTAGGCGGAAACGATGTCGGCGGTGATTGATACGAGATCAGCCTGGTCGCTTGGGTCTGGAGAAACGGTCATCGAGTTTTCCTCTTGTCTGACGGCTCTAATAGCGCGCGTTGAAACGGATGGGCTGTTTATTGCCAATCAGGCAAATAATTCGTTGTTCCACAACAAACCTCATTCGTCGCAAATATCAAGCCGGCAAGCTTTCGCTTCCATCGTTCTGCCCGGCTGCGGACAGAGTTGCTGATAAACCGGTGAAAGCTGCTGCACCGCAGATCGAGCGATGAACATGCGCGTACAATCTTTATCCTCTCGGCACTTGGCGGCGCGGTCCTCCTCGCGGCGGCGGCGGTGAATTGGAGCTTTGGGCGCAATTCATCTGGAACGCGTCGGCGACGTTCAAGTTGCCTGAACCTGTTCGGGCCAACGGGTCCGGCAGGCACATTTCGGGCGGCGTGGCGCTACATCTAAACCGCGCCTGGGTATAGTCGAGGATCTCGCTAATGCTCTCGCAGATGCTGGGCAGGGTGCCGCCGCAACAACGCGCGGCGGATGATCGGGCAGCGGCCCGCGCTTTGGTTGCGCTTTTCCGGGTTCGCTACGGCGCGGAGTGATGTTCGCGCCTTCGCTGATATCGCGTTCGATGTGGTCGGGGTCCATTGCGCTCGGAATCCGAGAAGGGATCCATCTTTCAGCTGCTCCTGGATCAGTATGGCGAGCCCGTCGAGCCTCTTGACGGTCGGTATGACCGAGCGCCAGATGCATCTTCACACCCGCCGCAACGACGATCATGATGCGTTCTCCCTTACCGCGAGATGCCGCTTGACTGCATCCGCATTGCTGCCGACGGACGCAAAGACGCGCCGCCCGTTGTCCAGTCGGACTGCCACCATGCCGTCCGGCGGCCGCACGAGATTGCACAGGGGAGCCGTCGCCGGCGTTCGTTTTTTCGCCCCATGGATGAGCGCAACAGTTGCCAATTGCGGCGTCTTGCGAGCGGTCAGGCCGAAACTCGACACGCCAGCGGAAGGCCGTGCTGGTGGCGACTCCATGGCGGCGGCAACCTCCGCCACTGACACCAGGCTTCTCCGTCTCCTGCACAATCGCCTGCTTCTGCGCGTCGCTGAAGCGGCGCCGGTCCGACCGCCCGTCAACCCGCAGTCTCAAGCGATTGGCGCCGCACGCAATCAGCGCTGCTTAATTGAGCCCGGGCACTCGGATGCAACAGAGATCGCCAGTCCAGTTCGAATTCGAATTCCTCAAGACGAGCGCGCCATTTGCGCAGCGCATGGGGGCGAAAGCCCGAGCGCCACGGCATATTCGGCAGGCCCCAATCCGCTCCAGTTCATCGCCTCCACATGCATGCCCCAGAACGCCTGCAGAGCAAATCGGATCGTGTCCGTACGCACGCTGTAGCAGTAGCGGCGCGGGCTCTTGCGTCGCTTCGGCGGCCCTTTCTTGCCCCGCTTTTGCGGCTTTCCCCGCGCAATTTCCGCAGATATTCCGCACGTTTGCGCCGATCTTCCGCGCTCACCGGATGACGCACCCACAGCTTGAAAGTCGTCATCGAAAGCTTGCGCCGGCGGCAATATTCCTCCACCTCAAAACGGCCCCCGATACCAGGTCGCGACATGCGTCGACCAGTACGAGTTGTCGGCCTTGTCCCAGGAACGTCGAGGCACCGCCGAAGATCCTCCTCGATAAGAAGGAACCCCACACGTTGCGAGATTGCACTAGGTGTGCAGGATCCGGACGGTTACAGAGTGCGGAGAGGGACAGCAAGATAAAGCGAGCTGGCGCTCGCCTCGCTTCGCTCGTAAGTGCTTGTCTGCACATTGTTTTTCCTGCCCGTGCCGACCTCAGGCAGAATGACGTGAGGTGCGGGGCTGACAGGCTATGGCTATGCTGTTGATCCGAAACGCAAAACTATCGTGCCGCAGCGATGTGCGATCCGCCATTCTTCGCCGCAGCAAGTCTTTGCGCGCCGTAGCACGCTCTGCGCTCCGGCCATCTTGAAGCACCAAATCCGACTGCCGATGCTGTCGGCATGGCAGATCGTGACAGCGACCAATTCCAGGTTCGCACTGGCCGGATGCGGCATGGTGGCGCGCCGGTCAATTCACGGACGCTGCCCTTCGTGCGCCAGGTCGAGATTGCCATCCGCAAGCAAGGCGGCAACCCCAATCGCATGGGCGGAAGTGGTCGCGCCGGGAAGGGGAGTGGCCGCTTCAATGCCCGCGGCCGCGGCGGCAAGGTGGTGGCCGGGTTGCCAAGGGACGGTGGCGGGTGGAAGCAGGACTCCAATGGCGTCCGCTTTCGTTCCCGCCGCGTCGTGGTGAAGGCGCGCGTCGTCAAGCTGCCGGCGCGAGGGAAGGCGACCACCGGGCGCGCCCAAAAGTTCGTGACGACCAGCAAGGCCGTCGATGCGCATCTGCGCTATCTCCAGCGCGACGGCGTCACCAGGGACGGCGAGAAGGGCAGGGTGTACTCGGCCTTCGACGACGAGGCCGACGGCAAGGCCTTCGTCGAGCGCGGGCGCGGCGACCGGCATCAGTTCCGCTTCATCGTCGCGCCGGAGGATGCCGCCGAGATGGAAGACCTGCGCTCCTTCACCCGCGATCTCATGCGACAGATGGAGACCGACCTCAGCACGCCTCGACTGGATCGCTGTCGACCATCACAACACCGGTCATCCGCATACCCACGTCCTGGTGCGCGGCATCACCGATGACGGCAAGATCCTGAACATCGCCGGCGACTACATCGCCCATGGCATTCGTCACCGGGCAAGCGAGCTGGTGGAACGGGAACTCGGGCTGCAAAGCGAGCTCGAGGTCGCCCGCAAGCTGGCCAACGAGGTCGGGGCCGAACGGCTGACGCGGCTCGACCGCATGCTGATCGCCGAACAGCAGGAGCACGATCTGGTCGATCTCCGTCCCAATGCCAGCGACAGCTACACCGTTTCCAGCAATCGCTATCTGCTGATCGATCGGGCAAAGAAGCTGGAGCACTTCGGCCTGGCGAGCGAGATGGAGCCCGGCCGGTGGGTCATCTCCGACAGGACCGAAAACGTGCTGCGGGCGCTTGGCGAGCGCAACGACATTATCAAGAGCATGCACCGGGCGCTGGAGGAGCACGGCCTCGCCGATGAACGGGGCGCGGCGCAATATGTCATGCACCGGCAGACCATCACCGAGCCGGTCGTCGGCCGCGTGCTCGCCAAGGGTCTTGCGGGTGATGAGATGAGCGACAAGCTGTCGCTGGTCGTCGACGGCGTCGATGGGCGCACGCACTATGTCGAGACTGCCGATGCGGCAAAGCTCGACGACATTCAGCGCGGCCATATCGTGGCGCTCGATCCGATCCTGCCGAAGGGGGAGCCACGTGCGGCCGACCGCAACATCAGTGTCGTGGCGGGCGAGGATGGCATCTATCGTCCGAGCAGACACCTGGAGGCGATCCGCGAGACGTTTTTGGAGCAGGGCAAGGACCCGGACGCCTTCGTCCGTTTCCATGTCCGCCGTCTCGAAGCGCTGCGCCGGGCCGGCCATGTCGAACGCATCGACGACGACCACTGGCGCGTTCCAAATGACCTGTCCGAGCGCGGCATCGCTTACGATGGCCACAACCGCGGCAAGGACTTCTCCGTCCGCGTGGTCTCGACCTTCGATCTTGACGCGCAGATCGGCAGCGACGGCGCCACCTGGCTCGACCGGGAGCTCACGGCCAGGACCCCCGTCTCGCTGGTCCGGTCAGGTTTTGGTCTCGACGTGGACAACGCGCTCGACAGACGGGCTGCCCAGCTCGTCAGCATGGGGCATGCCGAACGCGACGCGACCAGCGGCACCATCACCTTCTCGCGCGACCTTGTAGCCACGCTGGAGCGCCACGAGGTCACGCGCGTCGGCAAGGAAATGGCCGCTGCCCGCGGCCTCACCTTCGAGCCCGTCGAGCCCGGCAACAATATCAGCGGCACGCTGCTTGGCTCGGTCCGTCTTGCCAGCGGGCGCTTCGCCATGCTGGACGATGGTCTCGGCTTTCAACTGGTGCCCTGGCAGCCGATGCTCGAGAAGCGCATCGGCCAGCACATCACCGGCGCCGTGCAAAGCAGCGGCGGCATCGACTGGAGCTTCGGCAGAAAACGCGGGGTCGGAATCGGGATGTGAGGAATGCTCGCGCCGCAAAATGCGCAGGTGGGGCGAGAGCCGTAATTCAGATCTGCCGGAGAATGAACTGTGTCTCGACCGCGCGTGCGTCGATTGTTCCCAACTTGGGCACTCACTCGTATCAGGTCTCCCGCGACGACCCACAAACGCGCCGCTCCATAGGGCGGACACATCTGCGCCACTTTCCCTGTCCCTGTACGCCTTTGCGAAAGGGAGCCGGTCCATACAAAAGGATCACAGTTTGCCTTGTGCATCGTCTGATCGACGCGCCAGGCGAACGCCAGCACCGCCGCCGTTTTCCGGGATGAATTCGACACCGGCAGCTTCTAATGCTGCAGTTAGCGCCTCTAGAGTGGTCTGCCTCGAAGCCGTTTGGGCATTCTCAATTCTGACGAGCGTGCGAACGTTTATCCCGGATGCGTTGGCCAGATCCTCTCTCGTCCAGTCAATTAAGGCTCTCGCTGCACGAAGCTGGTGGGCCGATATGTCCTTTTTCATGACATTCTTCTTGTTTAAAGTCACAAAAAGTGACATATCAGGAGGGCAACAGAGGCGGCCGCACGAGGTGCTGGTAACACCCTGAGCGGCCTGACCACCACCCAAGCTGATTGGAGCTCGGATCATGGCTGATTCCGACAATACCACGACTCTGCCGTTCGTCACCCGCAGGAGAGTGCTTGCGGGAACAGTGGCGGCAACCACCGCGTGGACCCTTGAAGGGAACGCGTTTGCTGGCGAGGCCGGGATGACGAATGTGCCCCCCGACCCAGCGCTGGCGCTTTGGCGGGAATGGGAGACAACCCACAAGCTGACCGAGCGGCTTTGCCGCAAGCAGCAGCGCCTGGAGACGAGGCTTGTCTCGAACGTCGGCTTTCCTTGCGCAACCGTGTGCCTGCCCGAGGGTGAGGATGTGACGGTCCACTCGATCGAGGCGCTCAATGAAGTGCTCGGCAAGCGCCCGGACACAGCGGATCTCCGGGAAAAGGCCGAAGCTGACCTCGCGGCGCATAAGGCACGCTGGGACACGGCTGCGGAGGAGGGCGGCTATGCTGCGGCCCTTCGAGCTGAGCGCGAGGCTGCCAATCGGGCGCAGGATCTGATGCAAGCGCTCTCAACGACGCCTGCCACGAGTGTCGCTGGCGTGGCGGGCAAGCTCGATGCCGTGTTGCGCGAGGGTGAGGCCTGGGTGGAATGCTCCGAGTTTCCCTGGCCGCAAATCCGTTCGGCGCTCAGCGATCTGGTACGGATCGCCCAGCAGACGACTGACGACGAACCGCCCGCACCTGGCGGGCTGGCACCCGTCTCCGCGAGAAACGGCTTAAGAGCCGGTTGGCCTCGTAACGGCGGCTTGCTTGACTGAGATACGCGGCTGATCTCTTCCGGTCGAGTGGCTGCGCGGAAATAAGCCACCCATTTTCATGACTTACGTCGTGGCAGGCCATTTTGTTTTGGGACGCAATTCTCGGGGAGCGGCTGTCTTTTGCAGAATTGGGGATCGGTGAAATCCAACTCTTCGACTGAGCCGGTGATCAAGCCCCAACTGCGCTGCCGATCGATCGGGACTTCATAAAAGTCGTCGCCGCCATGCTTGAAAGCCTCATCCTCCAGCGCGACGGCTACGCCCATTTCCCGGAGATATTGCTTCTTCTCCAGGTGAGCATTGGCTAGAACTTTGGCAACCCTCTTGGCGGACTTTATTTGAGTGAAGGTCCTGTCGCCATTTGAGTACAGGACGGCTTGTCCCTTGTGGACCGCGATAAAGTTGCGGTCGCTGTTGAGCCTTTTGACGCCACCAGCAAGGAACAAGGGGCAGGCAGACAGGCAGTTGGCTTCTTCGAATCGACCTTGGCCGTCAATCTCTGGCATCGTGCGACAGACCGAGGCTTTGTCTTTGCAAACTACCGGTGAAGTCCCAATAGCGATTGTCAGCTTGTTCTTTCTCGCGATCCTGCCGAGTTCCTGGGCGGACTGACGGTCACCACCGTTCGATGCCAAGACGATGGGCAGGTGAACTGCGCCGAGGCTCTTCAGCAGCTTGCGCAAAGCCGATGGGGACGAGGTTTCAATCGAACCTGCAGCGTAGATCCACGCAGGGCAGGTTGGTTCACATGCGGGGTCCGAGTTCCGGATCACCTGGAAGGTCATGACAGTATCCGGGGCCCATGCCAGTGCCGGCATCTTCGGCAGTGCTGCAAAAAAGGCCACAGTCAAGAGCACAGCACGGCAGAGAGATCGAAAGAAAAGCAAAGCCGCCCCCCGGAAGCATTGTTAGAGAGCAATGAGGTGAACGTTGCACGATGTCAACTCGGTCGATTCATCCGTCGCTCGCGCGCCGTTTTTCCGAGCCAAAGGAAGCTGTGATTGCGGCGGCATATATGCCGGTGTTGACATTCGTGTCGCCCGCCTCGACCCGTTGCAGGGTCGAGCGCGAGGTACAGGCGCGCTCGCCACCCGCGCCATTGGGAGCCGCCGCCGGGCATCGTGGATATTCGCTCCCAGCCTGTGCAGGGCGTCTGACCGCGGCCGGAGGATTGTTGGGAGTGGGCATTGACACCTTTGCACTACTGATTACGCCTTAAGACTCTTGAGATGGACATTCTCGCAAACGGCTACCGATCCGCGCGTTGTCGATCCTCCGCAGAGCGCAGGCTGCGGTCAGGAGCCACCATTCCGGATACGTCGGCCGCCTCCTTCACCTTGCGCTCCCGCTCCTGCGGCGGCACCCCAGAGATCTTCAGTGCGAAGCCCCCTATTCTCGGCCAAGCTCATATGCGGATAGGCCGCATAGGAATGGAACACCATGGCCAGCCCACGCGCGGACGGGTCGATGCCGTTGGCGCGCACGCCGTCGATCATGAGGTCGCCTGCGCTGATCCTTTCCAGCCCGGCGATCATGCGCGGCAGCGTGGACTTCCCTCAACCGGACGGGTCGACGAAGACGATGAATTCGCGGTCCTCGACGTCGAGGTCGATGCCCTTGATGATCTCGGCGGCTCCATAGGATTTGCGCGCGCCGCGCAGCTTGAGCTCAGCCTTGGCTTGCCTCCCTGGCGCCGGTTGTCGTCTCCTCGTTCTGCACCATCGCCAGCGCCGTGCCGGGCTCGCCCTCCCATAGGATCAGGCTCGCCGCGCCGACTAGGCCCGCCCGGTCGCCAAGTTCGGCCGGAACGATCGGCACGTCGCGATAGGCTTGCATGGCGCGGTGCTCGACGGTCGCCCTGATGGTCGGTGCCAGGAGGTCGAAGCCGTTGGAAAGGCCGCCGCCCATGACGATCAGGTCGGGCGAGTAGAGATGCAGGAGGTTGGTGAAGCCGATGCCCAGCCACCGCGCCTCGGCCTCGACCAGTGGGCGAGCCGCCACATCACCCGCCCGCGCGGCCTCGACGACGTGTCGCGCCGAGACGTCGCCATTGTTGGACAGCCGCCGGAGCAGCGAGCCGTCGCCCGGCGCGGTCAGCCGTGTCGCCCGGCGTCCGAGCGCCGTACCGGAGGCGACCGCCTCGAAGCAGCCGACGGCGCCGCAGAAGCAGCGGTCGCCTTCGCCGGTGATGGTCATGTGGCCGATCTCGGCCGCCAGCCCGCGCCTGCCGTGATAGATGTGGCCGTCGGCGATGACGCCGCCGCCAATGCCGGTCGACACGGTCACGAATACCAGCGATCCGGTGCCGCGGCCGGCGCCGAAGCGCCATTCGCCGAGGGCCGCCGCATTGGCGTCGTTCTCCAGCCGCACCGGCAGGCCGAACTGCCGGCTGAGGATGTCGATCAGCGGCACATTGTGCCAGCCGGCCAGGGTCGGCGGCCCGATGACGATGCCCGCCTTGGGATCGAGCGGCCCCGGCGCGCACATGCCGATGCCGACCACCTTTGCCCGCGGATGCTCCGCCAGCAGGGTGCCTGCCAGCGCGATGATCTGGCCGATCACCGCCTCCGATCCCGCGCCTGCCATCGTCGGTGCCGAAACCCGGGCGATGACATCACCGCTGCGTTCGACGAGCGCGCCGCGCAGCTCCGTGCCGCCGAGATCGAAGGCAAGCGCAAGCGTGCTCATCAGGCGGCGACCTTCAGTCCGTGCAGCCAGGCCATGCGCTGCGCAAGGTCGGGATCGCCGAAGGCAAGCGAGCCCAGCACAACCGTCTCGGCGCCGGCGGCGCGCAGCAGCGGCACTGTCTCGTGGCGGATGCCGCCATCGGCGGCAAGCACGATGTCGGCCTCACGGCCGGCCTTCCGCATCAGCGCGCGTGCCTCGATCAGGCGCGGGCAGGCCTGATCGGACAGGCTCTGCCCTTTGACGCCGATGGAGGTGCCGAGCAGCGTCACGAACGCCACTTCAGGCAGGAAAGGCGTGACGACGCTGACAGGCGTTTCCAGCCTGAGCACCACGCCGGCTTCGGCGCCAAGCTCATGCGCCAGCCGCACGGCGCGAAGCCCCGCTTCACCATTCTCGGCATGCACGCTGATCAGGTCGGCGCCGGCCTCGATGAACTGCCGCGTCTGCTCCTCGACGATTTCGGCCTCGACCATCAGATGAACATGGATCGGCCTGGTCGTCAGCTTGGCGATTCGTGCCACCAGATCCGGAAAGAACAGGAAGCCGGGGGTGAAGCGGGCGTCGGCGACGTCGATGTGATGCAGGTCGACGTAAAAGTCTATGCGCTTCAGGTCGCGCTCCATGTTGGCCAGGTCGGCCGACCACAGGGAAAACTCGCCGAGCAGCCGGTTGCGCGGCAAGGCAGCGATGGCAGCACGGCCGGACAGGGATTTGCTCGTCATGACGCAACAAGGCTCCGGATGTTGAAGTGGGCGTGAAGGAAAGTGGTGATCTCGGCCTGCAGCTCGGCGAAATGCCTTTTGCCGTCGAGCGCCTTGGCAGCGATTTCCACAAAGGCCGCGCCGGGGATGGCATCCGCAAGTGTATGCGCGGCCGATAGTGGATGCACTGCATCCACAGTATTGCCGATGACCAGCACTGGAATGCCAAGGGTGGCGGCGTCGCTTGCCGAGACCTCAGGCCCATCGGCAGCGATATCGGCCAGGACTTGCGCAAACAATGCTGCATCCGGTCGGTCGAAATAACCGAACAGCGAGGCGAGATTGTCTGGTGCCTCGCTCTGGAGGCGCGCGGCGACTTCAGACCGCGAGAAGATCGTCCTGGCCTTGTCGGGGCCATGATCGAGGATGAGGCCGGCGACGTCGGCGATCGGCTGCAGGTTCACTGGCGCGCGTTCGAACGTCCAGGCCGGCCGCACAAGCATCAGGCCGACGACGCGGTCCGGACAACGGCAGGCAAGGTGTAACGTAATCCCGGCGCCCATGGACACGCCGCCAGCGACGAAACGGTCGAGGCCGGCCTGATCGGCGGCGGCCAGAACATCGTCCGCAAACATCGCCATTGAAAACGGTCGGCGGCTGCCCAGATCGGAGTCACCGTGTCCGCGGCATTCCAACGTGATGCGCCGGCAGCCGGCGTCGATGGGGAAAGCCTGCGCGACCTGTGCCTCGCCGCCGCCCAGCCCGTGCTGGAAGACGACGGCAAGCCCGTCGCCCTCATCGGAAATCCGCAGCGTGGCATCGTCGCGAAACAAGGTGGTCGGGCGCGCCATCAGACCAGCCCCTTCAGGAACCGGGCAACGCTTGGCGCTTCATCGGCCGAAAGCCCATGCGTGACCAGCGGCCCGTCAAAGCCTGATACTTTGAGCCGGGCGACGAAATCGGCAAAGTCGACGACGCCGCGGCCGGCGGTGGCGAAGCGGCCGTCGGCGAAACGGTCCTTGGCGTGGGCCATGGCGACGTGGCCTGCCGTGCGTTCGACCGCTGCGGCAACGATGGCGCGCGCCTCCTCGGCATTCACTCTTTCGAACAGGTTTGCCGGATCGAGCACGACACGCAGCCGTTTCGAGCCCATCTCTGCGATAAGGCGCACCGCGTCCAATGCCGAAGTGACGATGTTGGCCTGTTCGGGTTCGATGCCGAGGTCGACACCGTGACGCTCGGCCAGAGCAAGTGCCTTTTCCATCTCGCTTGCCATATCGGCCCAGGCCGAGGGATCGGCATTGCCAGGGTCATGCGCCCACTGGTCGTCGGCGTTGCGCGTTCCCGTGCACAGGGTGACGAGTGGAACCGAAAGCGCTGCCGCTGCCTCGATGACCGCGCCAAGACGTCGCAGGCCGTCGTCGCGCACTGCCTGGTCCGGATGCGCCATGTTGTAGGTGCCGGACAGCGCCGCCAAAGCGACGCCGGAGGCACCGGACGCAGCCGCAATAGTGCTGATGGCGTCATCCGGCACCGCATCCGGCATCGACGGAAGGCCGGCACAGGCAAGGTTGAACTGGGTGACGGCAAATCCCGCGTTGCGCACTGCGGCCAGCACGCCGGCCGGCTCGCTGCCCGGGAAGGTCTTGGCGAACACCCCGATCTGCATCAGACCGCTCCCGTCACGCTGGCGATCTCGACGCGTTCGCCGCTCTCGACCGAGCGCGCGATCGCCACCATGGCGCGGATCGAGGCGAGCCCGTCGTCGACATTGGCGCCGCGCATCGGCTTGCCGTCGAGCACCGTCTCAGCGAGGCTTTCGAGCTGGCGGCGGAAGAAATGGCCGTCAGCGCCGAGCGGCTTTCGCGAGGTGGCGTCCTTCTCGTGAAAAATGTCGACTTCACTCGCCCGGAAGTACCAGGGATTGAAGGTCTTCGCGATCACCGAGCCGTTCTCGCCATAGAGCTGGAAACCTTCGTGCCAGTCCATGCGCACGGCGACGGTGAGGTCGAGATGGCCGAGCGCGCCATTGGCGAACTCGGTCTCGACGAACCAGCAATAGGCGCCGAATTTCTCGTTGAGGCGGGCGCGCACGGCGGTGATCTCGCCGCACAGGAAGCGCGCCGTATCGACGAGGTGCGAGCCATGCGCCAGCATGAAATATTGCCTGAGATCGGCCTTCGGATTGCCGGCCGGCTTCCTCGCCAGCTTGCTGGTGATGGGCAGAGGTTGGATCGCGTCGGTGTTGGTGTAGCGATGGGTTGAGTCACAGTACCAGGCCTTCAGCGCCAGGATCTCGCCCATCTCGTCGCGCACGAAGTCACGCGCTGCCTCGAGCGCCGGATCGAAGCGCTTCATATGCCCGACCTGCAGCACCTTGCCGGAACGCCTGACCGCATCGGCAAGCTTATGGCCTTCCTCGACCGAGACGCCGATCGGCTTTTCGCAGAGAACGTGCTTGCCCGCCTCGAGCGCCTTGATCGACATCGGCACGTGATAGGCGTCCGAGGTGGCGACGATCACCGCTTCCAGCGCAGGGTCGGCGAGCATCGCGTCATAGTCGCCATACATCTTCTGCGGCTCGTAGGTCGCGCCCATACGCGCGAGCAGATCGGGTGCTGCGTCGCAGATCGCGTAGAGATCGGCATTGCTCGCCTTCACGCAGGATTCCAGATGCGCGAATTGCGCGATCGGCCCGCAGCCGAGCACACCGACACGAAGGCGACGGTCTTTCTTGCGGATCATCGCCTCAGGCTCCGTAGCCGCGCATGGTCTGGCGGTTGGTCTTGACCGCGCCGGCCGGATCGGCGGCGGCGGTTTCGGATTCCTCCTCCAGCACCAGCCAGCCGTTGAAGTTGGGCGCCGCGCTAGTGATCTCTATCACTTTCGCCGTGTCGCAGACGCCCTTGCCGAGCATCGCCCAGGTGCCGCTCGCATCGACATCCTTCAGGTGCACGTAGCGGATGCGATCGCGATAGGTGGTGAGCGTGTCGGCCATGTCCTTGTGGCCGCGCAAAATATGGCCCGTGTCCGGCACCCAGCCGACCAGCGAGGCATCGAGCAGCCCGAAGATGCGGTCGTAATCGGCGCGGTCGTAGAGCAGCGTGTTGTGGTGCGAGCTCGGATGCACCGCGACCTGGACGCCGACCTTGCGGCCGAGTTCACCAGCCTTGTTGTAGACCTCGGCCGCAATGGCGAACTTGTCGTCGCGCGGACCGTCCGACACGACGGTGGCCGAGCCCATGGAGACCAGCGCGCCCGGAAAGGCGGCGGCGAAATCGATCCAGCGCTTGGCGGTCTCGAGGTCGGCGCCGATCTTCTCCTTGAGTGTGAAGCCGCTGTCCGAACCGAAGGCGAAGGAGACCAGCGTCAGGCCGGATGTCTTCAGCGCCGCAGCGAACTCCGCCGGCTTGCCGGCATAGCGGCCGATCATCGTGTCGGTGATCTCGATGCCGGCATAGCCGCCATCGGCGATCGCTTTGAGCAGGTCGTCGGGGCCGCCGGCAAAACGGTCTCCGAGCATTTCCCAGGTGAAGGTCTGGCAGCCGACTTTGAGGTCTTTCACGTTCATCCTTTCATTCCTTGATTCCACCTGCGAAGGCCCTTCGATGATGTGGCGCTGGAAGAACGGCTCCAGCACGATCAGCGGCGCTGTGACGACGCTTGAGGCCGCGGCGATATCGCCTGCCAGCAGAGAATGTCCAATCCATCGATTTCGATGCGCGGCCTACTCCATCAGTTCTCCGGGGGGGACATCCTACTTGACCGAGCCCGCGGTCATGCCGGCGAGGAAGAACCTCTGGGCAACGAGGTAGATGAGCAAGAGCGGTAGCGAGCCGAGCACGCTCATCGCCATCATCTGGTTCCATTCGAAGGCGTGCTGCCCCATCAACAGCTGGATGCCGATCGGGACGGTGCGCATGGACGTTGACTTCGTCAGCGTCAGCGCAAACAGAAATTCGTTCCAGCACAACAGGAAGGTGTAGACCGACGTCGCCACGATACCAGGCAGTGAAATCGGGACGATCACCCGCCAGAGTGCGGTCCAGCTGCTGCCGCCGTCGACAGCCACCGCTTCATCGAGATCGCGGGGCAAGGTGTTCAGATATCCCGTCATCAGCAGGATCGCGTAGGGCAGCGTAAACACCAGGTAAGTCAGGATCAGTGCAACGTAGGTGTCGAAGATGCCATACGAGACGACAAGCCCGAAGAAGGGGATCAAAAGCGTGATCGGCGGGATCGTCTGCGTGCTGATGATGAGTGTGTTGAGGCTGCCCTTGCCGCGGAAATTGAAACGGCTGAAGCCATAGGCCGCCAGCAAGGCGATCAGCACCGTCAGCACGGTCACCGCTCCGGCCACGAAGTAGCTGTTGAAGAAGAAGCGCAGCTTTACCGGGTCGCCAAGGATGGCCGCATACGCTTCCAGCGTGAAGGCCTTCGGCAGGACGGTTGGTGGCAGGGCAAAGATTTCGGTATTCGACTTGAACGAGCTGCTCAGCATCCAGTAGATCGGGAAGGCCGCGAAAAAGAGCCCTGCGGCAAGCGCGACATGCAGCGCGACGGTGATCAGCCGGTCTTTCGGCGTGTGCCTTTTCCTCATGGTGACTACCGAGCCTTTTGATAGCGGATGTAGAACAGCGTCAGGCCGAGGGAGATCAGCAGGATGACCACGGCGCTCGCAGACGCCTGCGACAGATTGTAGCTCGAAAACGCCAGCTTGTACGTGTAGGTGCTGAGGACCTCGGTCGAGTAAATCGGACCGCCGCCCGTCGTTATCCAGATCAATGGAAAGACCTGCATGGTCCAGATGAAATCCAGCAGTGAGATGCTGATGATGATCGGCATCAGCTGCGGGATCGTGATGAAGATCAGTTTCTGGTAGGCCTTCGCCCCGTCGATATCGGCGGCCTCGTAGAAATCCTTGGGAATGCCCTGCAGGCCTGCGAGGAGGCTGACCATGAAAAGCGGATAGCCCGCCCAGATGTTGGCGAAGGTGACGGCGTGCAGCGCGGTCTCGGGCGAGGAAAACCATTCGACCTTAGAACCGATGATGCCGATTTGCATGAGAATGCTATTCACGACACCGTTCGGCTCAAGCAGGAGGCGCCAGATCACGGCGATAATCACTGCGGTGAACAGCCAGGGCAGTATGTAGAGCACGCGCAGGATATTGCGCAGCGTCGGATTGATGCGCTCGCTGTTCAGCATGAGCGCGAAGGCCATGCCGATGGTCATGTGGAAAATGACACTCATGCATGTGAAGTAGAGCGTGTGCCACAGCGAAGCCCAGAACACGGGGTCGTCGAAGATCGCCTGGTAGTGTTTCAGTCCGGCAAAGGACGGGTCACGACGCAGCACCGCGCTGTTCTGGAACGAGTAGGCAATCACCGTCACCATCGGCAGCAGCATCAGAAGCCCGATTATGAGCAGCGAGGGCGACAGATAGAGGTAGGGTGCGACCGCTCGTTTCAGCTTGTGATGGGAGCGCTTTTGCCGGGTCATGTGCCAACCTTGGGATACGCCTTCAGCGAGAAGGTAAGCTTCGGAAACAGGTCCATCTCAAATTGCCGATCCGTTGTTGCCGGGTGGCCTGCCCGAGTCAGGCCACCCGGTCGAACATAGCAAACGGGAACAGGCCGATCAGAATTTCGCCATCCAGCCCTTCTGAGCGGTGGCTGCAGCTTGTTCCGGAGACTGCTCGCCGGCGAGCATCTTCTGGGCTTGAACGTCGAACTGGGTCATCAGGTCTTCAGCCACCGGCAGGCCCGTGAACTCATTGGCGAGATAACCGGTCTTGAAGATTTCGAAAGCCTTGCCGAAAGCTTTGTCCGAGGTCACGAAATCGGGTTTGGCTTTGACGTTGCCCGGGAAGGCGTTTGCAAGCGACACGAGCTTGGCGTTCACCTTTTCACTCATCAGATATTGGACGAGTTTCCAGGCTTCCTCCTGATGTTTCGAGGCAGCAGAGATGCCGATGCCCCAAGAGGCATAGGGAAGGCCGCGCTTGCCGGTGTAGTTTTCTACGACCGGGACCGGGATGAGGTCGAAGTTCAGCTTGGGGTTGCGTTTGCGGATGAGGTTCACATGCGCGAGCGAGTCGATCATCATCCCGACGCGGTCGTTGACGAATTCCTCGACCTTTTCCTGCTCGGTCTTGGTGGCGATGCCGGGCGAGATGGTGCCGGCGTCGTTGAGTGATTTGACGAAGGTGAGCATATCCACCACCGGCTTGCCCTCGAGAGCGGGCTTGCCGTTCGCCATCATCGACTGACCCGAAGCCCAAACCCAAGACATCATGTCGTTCTGGACGCCGGATGGCGTTTGCAGCGACAGGGGCAACACCCAGCCATACTGGTTCTTTTCGGCGTGCGTCATCTTCTTGGCGGCTTCGAGAAACTCCGCGCGGGTCGACGGCAGCTTGGTCACGCCTGCCTGGGCGGCGAGGTCCAAATTCACGAAGACCGGATAAACGAAGGAGGCCACGGGAAACATCACCGCCTTGCCGTCCACCTTGATGATGTCCGCGACCTGGCTCTTGTCGAAACCACTCGCATCCATCATCGGATTCATGTCGGCGAGTGCGTTCTGCGCATTCAGATTGTTCACCCAGGCGCCGTCGAGACCGACGACGTCGCTGAGCGTTCCGGTTGCGGCACCCACCGAGATCTGGTCTCGCGTGGTCGCGTAGGGGCCGCTGACCAATGTCACCTTGATTCCGGGGTTTGCGGCCTCGAAGTCATCCATGATTGCCCTGAGCGAGCCAGCCGGCAATTCAGGCTCCCACCATTGGGTGAATTCCAGCGTCGTGTCCGCCATGGCGCTGGTTGCGCCAAGCAACCATGCGGCCGCGGCTATTTTCAGCATCGCGGATTGCATCCGAAACATCATGTTCTCCTCCTTCTACAAGATCGACCGCACAATGCGGACGATCGTCTGGTTTATTCAGAAGCCTTCTTGCGAGTATCTTTCGCAGGCGCCTCCCTCTCGCCTGCGGTCTGCTGCAGATCTTCAGATCGCTAGATGCGTCTCAGGATCGAAGAAGTGGAACTTGGCCTCATCCACGGCCAACCGGATTTCCGAGTCGGAGTGGATGGCGCTGGCCGGTTCGAATCTCGCCACCGCGTTCGATGCCAGGCCAAAATCCTCCGCTGCGTCCGGATCGCCGGAGTCCACCCGGACCGCGTCGATGTTCAGGTGGACGATATGTTCAGAGCCGAGCTCTTCGATCGAAGTCACCTTTGCGGGTATCGTCTGATAATTGCGGCCGGATTCGAGGCCGCTGTCATAAAGATCCTCGGGCCGTATGCCGAACACGATCTTGCGCCCCTCATAGGACCTCAGAGCGGGCCTGCCGACGAAAGCTGCATCCTGCAATCGGATGGCGAAGTCGCGAAAACCGAGCTCGCCGCCCTTTAGGGTCGCTTCGAAAAGGTTCATCGACGGAGAACCGATGAAGCCGGCGACGAAGGCATTCACCGGCGACTCGTACAGTCTCTTGGGTGTGTCGACCTGCTGCAGCACGCCGCCCTTCAACACCGCGACCCTGTCGCCCATCGTCATCGCTTCGATTTGGTCGTGGGTCACGTATATGGTCGTTACGCCGAGCTGCTTTTGCAGGCTGGTGATTTCGGCGCGCATTTGAACACGCAGTTTAGCATCCAGGTTGGAAAGGGGTTCGTCCATGAGAAAGGCGGCCGGCTCGCGCACCATGGCGCGGCCCATGGCAACCCGTTGGCGCTGTCCGCCTGACAGGTTCGCGGGTTTGCTGTCCAGCAAAGACGTCAGTTGAAGGGTTTTGGCGATCTCGTCCACGCGCTTCTTGCGCTCGGCCTTCGGCTTGCCTGCCAGCCGCATCGAAAAGGCGATGTTTTCGAACACCGTCATATGCGGGTAGAGCGCGTAGCTCTGGAAGACCATCGCGATGTCGCGGTCCTTGGGCGGCATGTCGACGACGTCGACTCCGCCGATCCGAAGGCTGCCGCTGGTGATGTCCTCCAATCCCGCGATCATTCGCAACGCGGTGGATTTGCCGCAGCCGGACGGCCCGACGAGAATCAAGAACTCGCCGTCCTCGACCGATAGGTTCAATTGGTCGATTGCGCGAAAATTGTTCCCGTAAGTTTTGCAGATATTCTCTAGAATGACTTCTGCCATCTTCCTCCCTCCACAAGTATAAGCCAATGATTCTTATAATTTTCCTCGGCTTATGTTCACCTGCGAAATGTCTCCTCGGATAGTTTCAGCCTATGTTCCAGTATCGACGTACGCATTTTTCAGTTCGACTGCTGACGGCGCGTTCGTCGATGCCAGGAGTTCCGTGACCTGGTCGTCGGTCGGAAGCGCCTCGCGCCCGCCACGCCCCGTTATCGAGAGGGCCGCCGCCGCGGCCGCGAATGCCACCCGGCCTGCGGTGTCGGCTCCGCGCATCAAGGCATGCGCGTAGGCGCCATGAAAGCAGTCACCCGCGCCGGTCGAGTCGACGACCATCACCCGGTGCGGGGGCAGATGCCAGAGACCTGTCTCTTCACGCCCGCGATAGTACACGCCCCTGCCGCCATCGGTCAGAACCACGGCGGACCGCGACGGCGACCACAATGCATCGAGCATCTCGGCGGGCGATCGGCGCCCTGTGGCAGTCCGTGCAAAGCCGAGGGGAAGAATGAGATGGTCGCAGAGCGCGATCAGCCGCTCCGTGGCCGGGCCGCAGCTCCATTCGATATCGCCGAGGATGGCAAGACCGAGATCGCGAGCGCGAGCCACGACATCCAGCGACCGGATCGCGTAGCTATCGACGATCAGGACAGTCGCGCGGCTGAGGACCTCCTCCGGGAAGTCCGACGCGGTGCCCAGCATCGCGTCGTCGTCATACGCGATGAACCGTTCCCCGTCCGAGCCGACGGTAATGTGCGAGCGCACCGGGCGCGCGTCCGGGTGGCGCGGCGCGAATTCGGTTTCAACACCGCTCGCAACGAGATCGCGCAGCACGGCGTCGTCAGCGGCGCTGCCCAGCCATCCGACGAACCCGGCGCTTCCGCCGAGCCGTGCGACGGCGGCTAGCGCCGTCGCGACATTTCCCCCGAAAGACCGGGCACTATGCAGAACCTTCCCCTTGCCCGCCGACAACGGCTGATCGACATAGACGATGTCGTCGATCGCAATAGCGCCGAAGCCGAGGATTGAAGGGAAGGTGGGCATCGTTCAGGCACCCGCCTTTGCCAGGGCGTCTTGCGCCGAAAGGCCGTCATGGATGACGCCCCGAAAGGCAAGCGCAGCCTTCTCCGGATCGCCATGCCCCCAAAGATTGCGGCCTACCACGGCACCGCGTGCGCCGGCACGGATGGCGTCCGCCGTCTGCTTAAGCGCGCCGAGCAGCGTATCGGTTTTCGGACCACCCGCGATCACAACCGGCACCGGGCAGGTCCGGACGGTCTCTCGGAACGACTCGAAATCGCCCGTGTAGCCGATCTTGATCACGTCGACGCCGGACTCGTAGCCGATGCGCGCCGCATAGGCGATCTCGTCGGGGGTGAAGACGATTCTTGCTCCGTCGGTGAAATCGCGTGGGTAGATATGCGCCACCACAGGCATGCCGTAGCGCGCCGCCGCGTTTACCGAATCGGTGAGCCAGCGTATGTATTTGCCCTCGGTCGCGCCGCGCACCGGAATGGCCACGGCCAACGCATCGGCCCCGGCGCGCACCGCATCCTCGGGCGTTGCGATCAACTCGCTGATGCGATCGTCCGGAGTGAAGCAGCCCGCCTGAATCACCAGAGAAGCCTTGCCCGCATATTGCGGCCACAGATGGCGCGCGGTGCCAGGCTGGATGCTGACGTAATCGGGTCTGCCCGCCATGACGCGTGCAAGCGCACCCGGCAGGTCGGCAAGGCCGCCTTTGCGCACGTCACCATAGCCGACGAAGTGGTCGACGGCGCCGCCAAAAAGGTTCCCCGATGGATGCGAGAAGAGGCGCGCAAGACGCACCTTGGTTCCTAGGCTCATGAGTGCAAAATTCCCCAATCGTTTGATTTCAAAATCCTGGACCCAGTGTTTCCGAAAGAAATAAGAAAAACAATCTTTCGAAAGCTTTCGAATTTGCGTATTTTTGCTAAGGTGAGCCGAGGCCAGAGCGGTTGCTTGGCGTAGGGAGGCAAGGGCAGGGCAATGTTGTCGGAGCAGAGACGCCAATCGATCCTGGGTGAGGTGCAACGCAGCGGACAGGTTCGCACGAAGGACCTGTCAGACGGGTTTGGCGTGTCGGAAGTCACGGTGCGCTCCGACCTCGAGATACTGGACCGAAAGGGACTACTGACCAAGACCCGTGGAGGGGCGGTGACCCGTACCACCGATTCGACTACGGCCGCGTTCGCCCGGCGGATGCAAGCGAACCTCGACGCAAAGAAGCGCATCGCGCGGGCGGCGGTAGACCTCTTCGAGGACAACCAATCGGTCATCTTCGACGGCGGCTCGACATTGATGCAGCTTGCCATGCAGTTACCGCCGCTCAGCAATGTCGTGGTCGCGGCCACGGCCATGAATATCGTGCAGCACCTTATGCATCGTCCCGGGCTCGACGTTCATATGATCGGCGGCCGGGTCTATCCCGACACGGTGAGCACACTGATCACCGATGCCGATACGGCTCTCGGCGGCTTGGTGGCGCATCAGGTCTTTGTTGGAGCGCATGCGATAGACTCGTCACTGGATGTGGTCGACGTGAACGAAGACATGGCGCGAACGAAGCGAAACCTCGTTCGCATGGCCCGGCGCGTTGTCCTCCTCGCCGATTCGAGCAAATGGGGCGTCAGCGGGACCTCCAAGGCATTTTCGCTGTCGGCCGTCGATGTGGTGATCACCGACGATGGCCTGCCCGGTCCAATACGCAGCCAGCTTGATAGGATCAGGGCCAAGGTGATCTATGCCTGAACCCGTCTCGGTTCCTACCGCGACGGAAAGATCCAGTGCGCGCATGACTCACGGGATTCGCATCGGCCGTTGGCCGTTTTTCATGTCAGTCATGTTCTCCTCCTCAAGGCTGGCGGCCTCCAATGCTGCGCCAGCGTTTTCACATGCTCTATAAAAATTTTACGCGCGTCAAGATTTAAAATGTTATATAGCGGCTTTCGACTATGAACCTTGCCGTAGCCAGGCCATGACCGCGTTAGAGGTACGATCTGAAATGCACAGAAAATCAAAGACAAAGCTCGGCGTCGGCGTCATCGGATGCGGCAACATCTCGATGACCTATTTGCGCAATGCGGCTCTGTTCGGCGGGGTAGAGCTCAGCGCCTGCGCCGACATTTCGGCCGATATGGCTGCGCTGCGCGCCAGGGAGCATGGCATCCGCGCACTCGGCGTCGACGCGCTGCTGGCCGACCCGGACATCGATCTTGTTCTCAATTTGACGATACCGGCGGCGCATTTCGACATTTCGCTTTCGGCGCTTTCGGCGGGAAAGCACGTCTTTACCGAAAAGCCTTTGGCGACATCGGCCGCCGACGGCCGCCGGCTGGTCGAGGAGGCGAGGGCGCGCCGGTTGCAGCTCGGCTCGGCTCCCGACACCTTCCTCGGCGCTGCCGGCCGGCGGGCGCGCCGGCTGATGGATGAGGGTGCGATCGGCCGCGCTGTGACCGGCACCGCCTTCATGATGGGGCGCGGCATGGAGCACTGGCATCCCAATCCGCAATTCTACTATCAGCCAGGCGGCGGCCCGGTCTTCGACATGGGCCCTTACTACCTGACGATGCTGGTCAACCTGCTCGGCCCGGTCGAGCGCGTCATGGCGATGGCGACGCGCGGTCAGGAGGAACGTCTGATATCAGCCGAAGGTCCTTACAAGAACACCAGCTTTAAGGTCGGCACGCCGACCACCATCCTGTCCCTGCTGGAGTTCCGCTCTGGCGCCACCGTCACCTTCGGCGCGTCCTGGGACGTGTTCAAGCACTCCAACCATCCGATCGAACTGCACGGCACCGAAGGCTCGCTGCGATTGCCCGATCCCGACACATTCGGCGGCACAGTTTCGCTCTCGGCGCGCGGCGACGACTGGGCCGATTTCGCCAGCGAGGCCGAACTCTACGGTGCGCGCAACTGGCCCTATGTCGCACCCGACCGCGCCAACTACCGCATGCTAGGCGTCGCCGATCTTGCGCGGGCGCTGGCCGATGGGCGCAAGCCCCGCGCCTCCGGCGATCTGGCGCTGCATGTTCTGGAGATCATGGAGGCGATCCTGGCTTCGGGCGAAAGCCGCGGCTCAATTGCCGTCAATGGGACCGTCGACCAGCCGCCGCTGCTCGGCGAGGACGAGGCGGCAGGTCTGCTTGCCTGATGGGGAGGGAGATCCATGATGACATCGCCTTCAGCGCCGTCCCTGTCCCCACTCGACCCGGAAGCCCGGCATGTGCTCGAGCTCGGCCGGCAGGCCGACGCCTTGCCATTCGAGACCGGTACACCGCAACAGGCACGCCGTGCCTACGAAGAAGGCCTTCCGGACCAGCAGGGTGAGCGCGAGCCGGTGGCTTCGGTCACTGAGCGCGCCATCCTTGGACCCGGCGGTTCGCTGACGCTCAGGATCTATCGCGGGCAGGACGCGCCTGATGCAACTGCCCCGGCGCTGCTTTACCTGCATGGCGGCGGCTGGGTGATCGGCAATCTCGATTCCCATGACGAGATCTGCCGCTGGTTCGCCAATATGGCGGCTTGCGTCGTCGTTTCGCCCGCCTACCGGCTGGCGCCGGAGCACAAATTCCCGGCCGCGGTCGAGGATTGCCGCGCCGTGCTCTCCTTCATACAAGAGGCACCTGGCGATCTCGGCATCGACGCTCTGCGCATTGCCGTTGCCGGCGACAGCGCCGGCGGCAATCTCGCCACGGTGCTTAGTCTTCTCGCGCGGGGCGATCCTATTCCGTTGACCGCGCAGCTGCTGTTCTATCCCAACACTGATGCCGCGCAGACGGCGGACAGCTATCGCCGTTTCGCCGAAGGTTTTGGCCTGACCGCCTCGACCATGGCCTGGTTTCGCGATCACTATGTCCGCTATGCCGCCGACATCGACGACTGGCGCGCCTCGCCACTCAGGGCGGAAAGCCTCGCGGGCGCGGCGCCAGCCTTCGTCGCCATCGCGGGTCACGACATCCTCGCTGATGAAGGCGAGGCCTACGCCGGGCGTCTGCAAGATGACGGTGTGCCGGTCGTGCTGCGGCGTTGGCCAGGCCAGATCCATGGTTTTGTTTCCATGGGCCGCCATGGCACGGCAGCGCGACAGGCCGTTGGCGCTGCGGTCGCCGCATGGCGCGGCTTCGATTCGGCTTTTGGGAAAGATCAGGCCGACTGACGCATCACCAGCGTCGCATCGAGACTGACTTTGGGTGCGACCGCCGTGTCGTCCTCCTCAAGCACCGCCAGCAGCATCTCGACGCTGCGCCCGGCCATCGAGGCGAAGTCCTGCGCCATGGTGGTGAGACCGGGGCAGGTGTAGCGGCTGAGTGGATGATCGTCATGGGCGGCTACCCGCAGGTCGCAATCGCCCTTGCGGCCGATCTTGAGTCCGCGCGCATAGGCGGCGGCCATCACGCCAAAGGCCAAGCGGTCGTTGTTGCACAGGATGGTCTTTCCCGCCAGGCCGCCATTGTCGAGCATCGTTTCCGTCTGCTCGTAGCCGATCCGTTCGAAATCCCAAGTGTAGTCCTCGGTGTTGCCGATGACGACCGGCTCATGCCCGAGCCGCTTCATCGAGGCGACATAGCTCTCCAGCCGTTCCGGCGAGTTGTGGTTGACATGCGGGATGTCGAAATAGACCGGGGCGCCGCCGGACCGGCAAAGATAATCGACGATGGTCGAGACGCTCTGTGCGTTGTTGTTGCCGACGAACGGCGTCCCGCCTTCGAGATAGGTGTCGAAATAGACGACCGGGATCGCCTGCGTCAGCTTTTCCAGCGTGCGGTGGTCCGAGCGCACGCCGAGCGGTGCGATCAGCGCGCCGGAGACTTTCAGCGACAGGATCGTTCGCGTTGCCTCCACTTCGAGTTCGCGCGAGCCGTGCGAGGAGATCACGATCGGCCAGTAGCCCTCGTCGCGCAGCCTGAGTTCTATGCGGCTGACCATCTCCGAATAGAAGGGATCGGCCACCGTCGGCACCATGATGCCGATGCTGCGGGTACGCTTGCGGTTGAGGTTGCGCGCGAACAAATTGGGCTGGTAGTCGGACGAGCGCAGCGCTTCCTCGATGCGCTTTCGCGTCGCCGGCTTGACGCTGGTCGGATCGTCGAAATATTTCGACAAGGTCGGCCTGGAGACGCCACAGGAGCGGGCGAAATCCTCCATCGTCTTGTGCTTCATCGCCAGCGATTCCCCGCCTTCCGGAAACCTCGTTCCTTGTGCTGTCCGGCACCTACTTACGGTGCGCCGGCGTGCAACCGCAAGGCAAAATTTTACAGAAAACTGTAGCTGTTTTAACGCGTATAACAAAATTATTCCACGCGTAAATTTATTAATTGGCGCAAAAAGTGCAAGCCGTATTGACTCTGGATGTCGGTTGCCGCCAGGCACAATTGTGCGCGACTGAAGTCCGCAGTCGGACTGGAGCGAGACGCCGGGAGGAATTCCGCGATGAAGAAGCTGGTCTCAGCCGGCGAGATCCTCGTCGAGATCATGGCCGAGCGTATCGGCCAGAGCTTTCTCGAACCGGGCCCGCTGCTGGGGCCTTATCCGTCCGGCGCGCCCGCCATCTTCATCGGCCAGGCCGCAGCGCTCGGCCAACCCGCCGGCCTGATCGGCGCGGTCGGCGAGGACGATTTCGGCCAGTTGAACATCGAGCGGCTGCGGACCCTGGGAGCTGACGTGTCGGCGATCGCGGTTCACAAGGGCCACGCGACGGGCACCGCCTTCGTCACCTACCGGGCGGATGGCAGCCGGCACTTTGTCTTCAACATCCGCAACAGCGCCGCCGGCCTGGTCGGGATCGATGCCGCTGCGACAAGCATGCTGGCCGGCGCCGACCATGTCCATATCATGGGCTCGTCACTGTTCTCCGACCGCGCCACCGATGTCGCGTTGTCGGCGATCCAAACGGTGAAGGCCAAGGGCGGGACGGTGTCCTTCGACCCCAACATTCGCCGCGAGATCATGCAGGCCTCCGGCATGCGCGAAGCGCTCGACCAAGTGCTCAAGCAAACCGATGTCTTCCTGCCGAGCGGCAACGAACTGTTCCTGTTTTCGTCGGCCGGCGACGAAAAGGGCGCGGTCGACGACCTCCTGCAGCGCGGCGTTTCCTGCGTCGTCCTCAAGAAGGGCACCGACGGCGCCGCCTTCCACGACCGTCACGGCACGGTGGCCTTGCCGGGCTTTGCCATCAACGAGGTCGATCCGACCGGCGCCGGTGACTGTTTCGGCGCTGCCTTCGTCTCATTCTGGCTTCGTGGTGCGGCACCCGCCCAGGCGCTCATGATCGCCAATGCGTGTGGCGCGCTAGCCGTTACTCGCAAGGGGCCAATGGAAGGTATCTTTCCGCTGGCCGAGGTTGAGGCTTTCGCAACCACCGCCGGGAGGGGCCGGCCGTGAGGGCCGCGATGCAGAGATTTGCCAGCATCGCGGTGAAGCGCGCCGCGGGTGAGAAAGGCGGCATCGCCTCGATCTGTTCGGCGCATCCGCTGGTGATCGAGGCCGCGCTCCGCCACGGCGCGTCGCGCGGTTCCGATGTGCTGATCGAGGCGACCTGCAACCAGGTCAATCACGAAGGCGGCTACACCGGCATGACGCCCGCCGGCTTCCGCAGCTTCGTCGAGGGCCATGCGCAAAGGGCCGGCTTTCCGCTCGATCGCCTGATCCTCGGCGGCGACCATCTCGGTCCCAATCCGTGGAAGCATCTTCCTTCCGCCGAGGCGATGACGAAGGCGAAGGCGATGATCGACGCCTATGCCGGCGCCGGCTTCACCAAGCTGCATCTCGACACCAGCATGGCTTGCGCCGACGATCCAGCCGCGCTTGCCGACGAGACCATCGCTGCACGCGCCGCGGCGCTTGCGGCCGTCGCCGAGGTGGCGGTCGAACGCATTGGCGGCGAGAAACCGGTCTACATCATCGGCACCGAAGTTCCGGTGCCGGGCGGCGCGCTCGAAGCGCTCGACCATATGCATGTCACCGAACCCGATGACGCCCTGCGCACCGTCGAGATCCACCGACAGGCATTTTCGCGCGCCGGCCTCGATGCTGCCTTTGCGCGTGCGGTCGGCGTCGTCGTCCAGCCGGGCGTCGAATTCGGTAATGCCGAGATCATCGCCTACGCGCCGCGGAAGGCGACGCAGCTGGTCGCCGTGCTCGGGCGCATGCCGCAATTCGTCTTCGAGGCGCATTCGACCGACTACCAGCCAAACGAGGCGCTTGGGGCTCTGGTGCGCGACGGCTTCGCCATCCTCAAGGTTGGACCCTGGCTCACCTTCGCGCTGCGCGAGGCGTTGTACGGGCTGAGCCACATCGCCGACGTGCTTGCGCCAGACCCGTCCCGCGAAAGCCTACCGGCGGCGATGGAGCGCGTCATGCTGGCCTCGCCGGACAATTGGCAGAAATACTATCCGGGTACGCCGGACGAGCAGCGCGTGCAGCGGCACTTCTCCTTCAGCGACCGCATCCGTTACTACTGGCCGACGCCCGACGCACAGCACGCGACACAGACGCTGCTGGATTTTCTGGGCGACAGGGACATTCCCCGCCCTTTGATCAGCCAGTATCTGGGGCAACTCGATGCCGAGGTTGCGGCAGGTCGGATCGAGCCCGTCGCGCATGACCTGCTGATTGGCAGCATCACCCGTGTCCTCGATTCCTATGGGCGTGCGACGTTACAGCAGCGCGGATCGTCCTAGATTCGCCGTTGCAGGGTCGAGCCGCGCCCGGAGGACGCGCGTGATCTAAGATGTGCGCTCAGCCGACACACGCGGAGCCTATGCCGGACCTTCGAAGTTGGGCTGCTGTTGGACTAATATAAGCAGGGCACAGCCAATTCGACGGTGAGAGCATCGCGGAACCATACGGAACGATACGGGAATACTTCTGATTTTGGCCCACGAAAAACCCAATCAAATCGACGTTCCTAGCACATCCTCCGGGCCCACCATTATCGTTGTCTTTCAATGATTTAGAGGAATTGTTGCACTTGGTTAGCCAAGTCAAGGCTGGCGAACCGCCGTCCATAGCGTTTGATTTTATTGACTTATGGTGGGCCTGTGGAGGCCGCAGATGTGTTGCCAACCGCCGGTGGAGTGTCAGGATCGTTTATCAAGTGCTTGAACGACGCCGGCACGGTGTTCGGAATAGAAAGCCGCGCATAGTCCCCTACGCAATCGACCTCGAATTACTGTCTGGATGCTACATCGGCCATCGCCGCACCCCACCCTGCGGCGATCTCGTAGCCCATGCGTGAGAAGCCGAATTCGCGATCGAATGTGTTCGGCGCTTTGACACGCCAGTTCTTCATGACCTCGCCCGGGAGGCCGCCAGCAGCGGCGACGACCAAGTCACGCTCGCCGGCACGGAGTTCACGACGGCGATCATTTGGCGTAGCTGGGAACAGGCCGGCTACGTCAGGCAAGACGGTCCGGCTGCAGCTAGGAAGTTAGTCGCGACCCACGGCGGACGGCTCCGTACGCGCGCGCGGCTTACGGCAAGCTGCTAGCCTCAATCTCCGGATGAGATCAGGGTCGCTCAGACCGGGTCTTCAGGATCTGGTACAGCACGTTTCGAATGCGCTGCCCAACGGTTAGCCGGTTGATCACGCCTTCGCCTCCTGTTCATCGCAGATGAATGGGCTGCGGTTCAGATGATCTGTGCCGCCAGCGCCACGCCGACCAACGACGTGCCGACGCCTGCCGTGCGGATGGCTCGCGGCCAGCGCCGAAGTGTCAGGGCGGCTAACGCGCCGGTCGCGTGAAGAGCCGAAGTTGCGACCACGAAGCCGACCGCATAAGCGATGCCGCTGGCCGTCTCGGGAATTTCGAGGCCATGGGCATTGCCGTGGAAGAGGGCGAAGAGAGCAGTCAGCGAGGCGGCCACAGCGAGCGGAAGCGGCTTGGCAAGCGCCATCATCGCGCCGAAGACCACCAGCGACAGCGTTATGCCGGTTTCCAGTGAGGGCAGGCCGATGCCGGCGATACCGAGCAGGGCGCCAGCGAGCATCGCCGAGACAAAGCACGATGGCACGATGATGATCCCCTTGCCGCCGGCGCGAGCGGCAATGATGCCTACAGCCATCATGGCAAGCAGGTGGTCCATACCGGTCAGCGGGTGCTGAAGGCCGTCTACAAACCCGTGGGCATGAAAACCGCCGCTATGGGCGAAGGCCAATGAGGGGATGAGGGTTGTGGCGGCTGCCAGGGCGAGTCTACCGAAGAATGAAAGCGTTCTGTTCATGGTTCTGGACCTGTTTGATAGGGGTGCGATCGGTTCAAGGCCGGTGCTCATTGTCCGGCCCCTGGCATGGTGAATTGTGCGGCGCCGGACCTGTCGGCCAGCAGTCGCGCCTCGCCGAAGTCAAGGGGCGTTTGTGCCTGGCCGTTATGGTAGACGAAGGCCAGGCGGCGCCGGCGCGACGTCAGTTTCGCGGGCAGCGGGTGATAGGTGACGCCGGCGCCGCCAATCAGCGGCATGACGGCGCCGACATCGACCATGTCCTGCGTCTCGACGCGCAGAAGATGCAGCCGCACGCCGTCGGCGGTCTCGCCGACGAACGGAATCCCGGCGAGGCGCAGGAAACTGGACGGGTCGGGCGCCCGCGAAAACCCTTCGAGAAACGCGATCTCGACGAGATCGAGATCGGTCGCCCGCGCGTCGGCGGGTTCGGGCGCATGGTCGTGCGGTAGATGCGGTGTCTGCCATTGCAACGGCTTGCCGGCCGGCCCGTTGTGGCCGACGGGGTGGGGATGGTGATGATGACCGTTCGGCCCGTGATGGTGACCGTCGCCATGATCATGGCTGTGGTGGTGATGATCATCGTGCATGGTCAAAAGCTCGTCGGCTTGTCGATGATGGATTTGTGTTTGCCGAGATTGCCGTGCGCGACCATCGAGCCTAGCGCCTCGACGACAACCCGCACGCCAAACAGCGCCGTGATGTCTGACGTGTCGTAGGGCGGCGACACCTCGACCACTTCCAGTCCGCAGATGCCGGGCGCCGACACTAGCCCGAGCAGCTTCAGTGCCTCGCGCGGCAGGAAGCCACCGGGCTCCGGCCAGCCCGTACCCGGCACGAAACCGCAATCGATGCTGTCGACATCGAAGGAGATGTATACGGCGTCGGTGTCCTTCCATGCGAGCTCGAGCGCGATCTCCGCCGCCTTCTCCAGCCCCATCTGTTCGATATCGGAGATCGTCAGCACGTTGGTTCCGCGCTTTCTCGCCTCGGCCACGCCGTAACGGGGCACCTGCCAGCCGCCGATACCGAGCTGCACCAGATTGGTGGCCGAGACGTTCGGCAGGTTGGTCGCCCAATACCAGGGCGTCGTGTGCATACGTTCGTCGAGATCCTTTTCCTGGATGTCGATGTGGCGGTCGAAATGGATGATGCCGATTCGCTTGGAGGTCACGTCGGCGATACCGCGCACGCACGGAAACCCGATCGAATGGTCGCCGCCGAGCATGATCGGCAGCGCGCCGGACGAGGCGACATGGCTGACGCCCTTGGTGATCTGGTCGAAGCTCTTTTCGAGATTGGCGGGGATGGTGAAGACGTCGCCGGCGTCGCAAAGCGTCATCTGCTCGCGCAGGTCGACACCGAGCTCGTAATTGTAAGGGGTGTAAAGCGCCGAGATGCGGCGCATGCCTTGCGGCCCGAAGCGGGTTCCGGGCCGGTAAGTGGTGCCGCTGTCGAAAGGAATGCCCATGACGGCAGCGTCATATCTGCCGACATCGCGGACGTTCTCGACATAGGGCGCCTTGAGGAAGGTGTTGATGCCGGCGAAGTGCGGCAACTCGCCTCGCGCGAATGTCGGGATCGACTTGTCGATGATCGAATCCGATCCGGGCAGGCCCATGTCGAGTGCCCATTTCTGTTCCTTGCGCCAGCCGTCCTCGGGCAGCTTTCCTTCCGCCTCGATAGACTTCCAGCCCTGCATGTCGCGGATCTCGAAGTTCGGATGGTGGAAGCGTTGGCGTGGCTGGTGGTCGGTGAGCCCGGCGCGACGATGCCGGCGTTCTGGACTATCTCTGTGCATGAAACCTCCTTCACGACGCCGTCGTCGCGATTGCGCTATCCAGTCGGGTCGTCCCGACCATCGTGGCCACTTCGGCCACGTCTCGTGCGGAAGCCCGGTGCTTGCGGTCGAGCTTCAGATCGTAGGTGATCGTCGCGCCATAGGCGGACGGGAACTGGGGGTCGTGGCGCACCTTGTCGAAGACCAGCACGCGGGTGCCGAGCTTGAATGCCTCGCCGATATCGTGGGTGACCATGACCACGGTCATGCCGTGCTCGGTCCAGAGCTCGGTGAGCAGCTCATGCATCTCGATGCGAATACCGGGATCGAGTGCGCCGAACGGCTCGTCGAGAAGCAGGATCTGCGGCCGGCCGAGCAAGGTCTGCGCGATCGCCAGCCGCTGCTGCATGCCGCCAGAAAGCGTGGCCGGATAGAGGTCGCGCGCATGGCCAAGCCCGACCCGTTCCAGCATGGTTTCGGCTTCTTGCCTGGCGCTTTTGCGTCTGGCGCCGAAGACGCGGCCGAAGGGTCCGCCAGAACGGAAGTCCTCGACCAGCAGCAAGTTCTGCAGCGCGGTCAGATGCGGAAACACGGAATAGCGCTGGAAGACGATGCCGCGCTGCGGCGTCGGCTCCGGCACGATCGGCTGGTCGCCGACGACGACCACGCCGCCACTTTGCTGTTCCTGGCCAAGCAGGATGCGCAGGAACGTCGATTTTCCACAACCGCTGGCGCCAACCAGCGACAGGAATTCACCCGCTTCGGCGGAGACATTGACCCGTTCCAACACGCGAGCGTCGCCGTAGCTCTTCTCCAGCCCATGGACGAGGATCCGGCTCATCTGCTCCGCACCGGATGAGCCCAGGGCGAGATGACGTGAGAGAGCCGCACGAGCAGCCAGTCGGTCATCACCGCAAGCAGCGTGATCCAGGCGACGTAAGGCAGGATGACGTCCATCGATAGGTAGCGACGAACGAGGAAGATGCGGTGGCCGAGCCCCTCGGTGGAGGCGATGGCTTCTGCCGCGATCAGGAACAGCCAGGCCGGCCCAAGCGCCAGCCGTACGCAAGTGATGAGGCGCGGCATGACGTGTGGCAGCACCAGCCTGAGCACCATGGTCCAGCTGTTGCCGCCGAGCGTCTGTGCCTTGGCGACGAGCTCCGGCGGCAATTCCATCACCCGGTTGGCGATATCGCGCACCATGACCGGTGCGACGCCGAGAGCGATCAAGGTGATCTTGGCCGTTTCGCCGAGGCCGAGCGCAATGAACAGGATCGGCAGCAGCGCCAGTGGCGGGATGACGCAGACAACTGTGACCAAGGGCAGCAGAAAGGCCCTGACGCGCGGGATGAAACCTATGGCGACGCCGAGGCTGAGCGCCACCAGCGTGGCCATGCCGACGCCGGCGAACAGCCTGATCAGGCTGGCATAGGTGTCGGCCCACAGGATCAGGTCGCCGGAGCGCTTGTCCGGCACTGTCGCCAGGTCTGAAAAGGCCGACCACATCTGTGCAGGGGAGGGCAGCAGCTTGTCGCTGGGATTGACCGCCAGCCTTTGCGCCGAAGCGAAGAGATAGGCAATCGCCACGGCGGCAAACGGCAGCGTCCCAAGCAGCAACGCTCCGCCGCGCGAGACCGTCGCGTTGATGAGGCGAAGCCGCGCTTTCGGCCTGCTAGGTTGCAGGCGGGCGACTTCGGGGCCTGCCGCGGCCTGCATGATGCCGGTACCTCTGACTAGCATGTCGCGCTCCCGCGTCAGAGCGTTCCGCCCGCCGCCTCTGCCATAAAGGCCGGATCGAAGCGCAGCTTGACGTTGTTGACATCGCCCAGCGTCGAGCCATCGGGGAAGCTCATGCCGATCACGTCGACGGTCGGCGCGTTGGTACCAAGAATGCCGTGGCTGAACAGGAAGTTGCGCACCAGATCCATGGTCTTCGGCAGTTCGGCGCCGTTGGTGAATGCGACCGCCTTGGCCGGCTCGAAGAACATCGCCGTTGATGCAAGCTGAGCGTCGAAACCGGCAAGATCCGTCCCCGACGCCTTGGCCATCTCTTCCTTGGCCGCCTTGCCATCGGGCGTGCCCGACGTCATCAGCGCCATGGCTTCATACCATGCACCGACAAGCGCCTTGCCCAAGGACGGATTGTCCTTCAGCGTCGCGGTGTTGACGACCATCATGTCGATGATCTCGCCGGGAATCTCAGTCGAATCGAATACCTTGTGGGCGCCCGGCATGGCGGCGATTTCCGAGACCAGCGGATTCCAGGTGACGACGGAGGTGACATCGCTGGTGCCGTAGGCAGCGACCATGTCGGCATCGGAGGTGTTCACCACCGTAATGTCCTTTTCGGCCAACCCCACCGTCTCCAGTGCGCGCGCAAGTAGGTAATGTGAGACGGAAAGCTCGACGAGATTGACCTTCTGGCCGGCAATATCCTTGAGCGCGGCCTTGTTCTTGAGGATGACCGCGTCGTTGCCGTTGGAGAAATCGCCGACGATCAGGGCCGTCGTGTCGACACCGCCGCCGGCCGGGATCGAAAGCGCATCCATGTTGGTCATCGAACAGCCGTCAAAGCCGCCGGCGGTGTACTGGTTGATGCTCTCGACATAGTCGTTGATGCGGGTGATCTCGACATTGATGCCGTATTTGTCGGCCCACTTCTTCATGATGCCGCTGTCGGAAAGATAGCCCCACGGCATCCAGCCGACATAGATCGACCAGCAAATCTTGAAGTCTTTCTTGGGCGCCGCTTGCGCGGCTGAGATGAAGGGGAGGCTGAGTGATGCGGCTAGGATGATTGCGGCCAGTTTGCGAAGCATTGCATACCCCTGTTTGCGATCCGGATTGCGTCCGAACGTCTGTTTGGGGGGTTCACGGAGCGCGCATCCGGGAGAGGTTCGCGCCAGCAAACCCGTGCAGGGTTCTCCCGGGATTTTGGCCCGCCGTGTTCCGCCGGATGCCTCAATGCATCTCAAGCGGTCGCGTCTCTTGGACCAGCACCGTGATCGACACGGCCGGAACCCTAGACGCTCTGCACGTGAACAACGAAGCAAGGGGCGTGCCAGTCCGGAAAGCCGTCCTGAGGCGGCCTTTCCCCGGATTTGCAGGCAATCGCGTTATGCTGATGCCACAAAAGTCATCGCAACGCCGACGGATTAGGCAAAGAAAATCTAGCGTCAACCAATATGAGCAGCCTTGTGCCCTGGGGAACTGCGCTGAGAAAATGGTACCCTGCTCTATAGTCGCCCCGCACATATGTCCCCAGTAGGGACACATTCAGGGGAGGGCGTGAACGCCGATCCGGATGCCAATTGGCGCCGACCCATGTGACAAGTGCGCCCGATCGTGCAAGGGCAATTCGTGAAATAAGCGCGACTGCAATGATGCTAGGGAAGCCCGATCGCGTGTCGGGAGGCAGTTGTGAAAGTTGCGATCATCGGACCAGGCTCGCTCGGGAAGGCCTTGGCGAAACGTCTTGGCCTCGCCGGGCACGAAATTCGCCTCAGCTTCAGTCGTGACGAAGGCAAGTTGCGCGCAATCGCGGCAACCCTCCGTGTTGGCTTCGGTGCCCCTGACGAAGTAGCGAGATGGGCCGACGTAATTGCCCTGGCGACGCCATGGCCGGCTCTCGAGTTGGCGATGGACGCGCTTGGCGATTTGTCGGGCAAGGTCGTCTGGGACAATACCAATGCAGTCGCGCCTGACCTTTCCACGATGCTGCTAGGCACTGCGACTTCTGTAGGCGAGGAGGTTCAGAGGCACGCGCCGGGCGCGCTTGTCGTCAAGTGCATTCCGACGTTTGCCGAATTGCTTGACAGGGATGATCCGCGTCTCAACGGCGATCCGGTGACGAGCTATGTCGCCGGCAATGACGCTAATGCCAAGGCGGCGGTTTGCCGGCTTCTCGCCGATCTACCGACAATGCCGGTCGATGTCGGCGATCTCACGGCCTCGCGCCTGATCGAGCCGATGATGCTGCTATTGGTCCAACTCGCCTATCGGCGGGGGATGGGGCCGACAATTTCCTTCAATCTCATTCGACAGGACGGAACCGGTTCATGACTGATTATCTACCCGCGCGGCGCAACGCGATTCCAGTAGGACGTCTGCTGATCGATGGCCAATGGCGCGATGCCGTCAGTGGCGAGACTTCGACGACTTTTGATCCGACCACGGAGGCGGCTATCACCGATATTGCGAAGGCGGACGTCACCGACACGAGCGATGCCGTCGCGGCCGCGCAGCGGGCTTTCGAGCAAGGACCCTGGGCGCGGATGCATCATGAGGAGCGCGCCAAGATCCTGTTTCGCATCGCCGATCTGATGGACGAGCGGGCCGAGGATTTCGCGGTGCGCGAGGCGATGGATATGGGTATGCCCTATCGCGATTTCCGCGATATCATCATGCCGCACTGCTCAGGACTGTTCCGCTTTCATGGCGGGCTCGCCATGAGCGCGATGGACGGCGCCTATCGTACAAGCTACGAACCAAATATCAGGATCCTGACGCGGCGCGAGCCGCTCGGCGTGGTCGCTGCGATCACCCCGTTCAATTTTCCCCTCGCGCTGTCCTGTTCGAAGATCGCGCCGGCACTCGCGGCGGGTAACACGGTCGTTCACAAGCCTGCGACCGACACGCCCCTGACGGCCCTCGCCTTGGCGCAAGTCATCCTCGACGCGGGCGTGCCGCCGGGCGTCTACAATCTCGTCACCGGCCCGGGCGGCACCATAGGCGACGCGCTGGTCAACGATGTCCGCGTCGACAAGATCGCCTTTACCGGGTCGACCGCCGTCGGCCAGGGCATCATGCGCAACGGTGCCGGGACGATGAAACACCTGACCATGGAGCTCGGCGGCAAGAGTCCCAATATCGTTTTCGCCGATGCCGATATCGATGCCGCGATACAGGCAGCCTTCTGGGGCATCTTCTGGAACAAGGGCGAAGTCTGCGTCGCCGGATCGCGCCTGCTGGTCGAACGCGCCTGTTATGACGAGGTCGTCGAGAAGCTGAGCGCCATGGCGAAGTCGGCGACGCTCGGCGATCCGCTGGACCCTGCGACGATGATCGGGCCGATCGCATCGCGGGGCGAGTATGACAAGGTCTTGAGCTATGTCGAAGAGGGCAAGCGCACCGCGCGACTGGCCGCGGGCGGCGGCACCCGCCAGGTCAACGGCAAGGGCCTCTTCATCGAGCCGACCATCTTCGCCGATGCGACCAACGACCTAAGGATATCGCGCGAAGAGATTTTCGGCCCTGTCCTGCCGGTGATTCCATTCGACAGCGAGGAGGACGCGATCCGGATCGCCAACGATACGAACTACGGGCTCGCCTCGGGCATCCAGACCAGCGATCTCGGCCGCGCCTTGCGGCTCGCCGACCGGATCAAGGCAGGCTCGGTCTGGCTGAACTGCTGGCACAAGTACCATCCTAATGCGCCGTTCGGAGGTTTCAAGATGAGCGGCTATGGCCGCGAGCAGGGCCGCGAGGCGTGGGAAAGCTACACCCAATACAAGACGATTTGGGCGAATCTTGGCGAACCGGTCGAGATGGCGCGATGAGCGTGCGCGATTCCAACCCACTCGACCCGCGGCATCCTAAACGCGTCGCGATGGTCCTTTCAAACCCGGCTGTGTCAACCACCACAGGCTGGCCGGTCGGGTTTTGGTGGAGCGAGTTAACTCATCCCTGGCTCGCCTTCACCGCGCGCGGATATAAAGTCGCGATCTTCTCGCCTGAGGGCGGCAAATGCGAGGCGGATGCGTTGAGCGACCCGCGCGATCCGTCCGGCTATTCGGATACGGATCTGATCTCGCTCGGTTTCCTGTCGACGCCGAAACTGGCGGCGCTGGTGGAGACGACCCGGCCCATCGCAGAGCTGTCGGTCGACGCGTTCGACGCGATCGTCGTCGCTGGCGGCCAGGCGCCGATGTTCACCTTCGAAGACGCAACTGAGTTGCAGCGGCTGTTCGTCAACTTCTTCGCGGCCGGCAAGGTCGCGGCTGCCTTGTGTCATGGCGTCGCGCTGCTGCGTTACGCGCGCCTCTCAACCGGCGAGCTGCTGGCCAAAGGGCGCACTGTTACGGGGTTCGCCAATGTCGAGGAGGACTTCGCCGACAATGCCGTCTGGGAGATGGGCGCGCTGCCGCACGGTACGCATCTGATGCCATGGCGGATCGAGGATGAGATGCGTGCGCTCGGCGCGAACTATATTCAGGCCGGGCTGTGGCGCGATTTTGCCGTGCGCGACGGCAATTTGATCACCGGCCAGCAGAACTTCTCCGGAGCGGCGACCGCCCGTCTTGTCATCGAGGCGCTCGGTGGCTGAGGACCAAAGACCGCTCCTGTCGGTGAAGTTCGGGAGACAAACTCGCCGTCAGGGCGGGCGATGCCAAACGACATCGGCCCAATAGGATCCGGGGTCCGTCCAAGAACTCCACCTCAAACAACCACTATCAGCAGCGAGGATGAACCATGGCCGTAGTGACGACACTTGATATTGCCGGCCTGACGGCCGAAGATTATAGCCGCATCCTCGATCGGATCGGCGTGGAGAAACGGCCCGCTGGCGGCATCTACCAGCACATCGCGCATGCCACAGACGATGGTTATCGCATCATCGAGATATGGGACGACAAGGCAGGCCTGGAGCTCTTCTTGCAGGACACATTGTTTCCCGCCGCACAGGAACTGCAAGTTCAGCGTGAAATGACCATTATGACCCAGACACTGCACAATATCTTTGTGCCCCGGATTGGTGAACTGACTGCCCTGGCAAATGATGCGCCTGGTGGACCCGACAAACGGGCAAAAGTGTAGGCATCAAGGATCGAGGATGCGGCGATCGATCATCGAAGTCCTGGAGGAACTTGCGTCCGGACGCCCGGTACAACGATGGTGATCGCGGCAAGTGCAAAGAGGTTGTTCTTTCCTGCCGGCGACTATCGCCATGCGCCGGCCGGAGTCGTTCAGCTGCGTGTGATTCGCAGCGGTTCATCCTATGCAGAGATCGATCTTGGCCGCGGGCTGCGGCGCGTCTTCACCCGCCCCGGCGACCTGCTGCTCAGTCTTCCCGAGCGTGCCACGCGGTTCAAGATCGAGGAGCCGCGAGAGCTGACGATGATCACCGTTGACTCCGCGCTGGCGTCAAGGCTCCTGGTATCCGCAGGCGGGACCCCCGAGGACCTGGTAATCCTGACCGATCGACCGATACGCGATTCGCTGGTGGCCGAGTTGTGTCGACGCCTCGAAGGCGACCCGCCCGCCAACCCGATCGTCCGCGAATGGACGCTGGGCCTGGTTTTCGCGAACCTGCTTCGTCTCGGGCATGCACGCCAGCGGCAGCAGAAGTCTCCGGTCCTAACCTCGCAGCGGTTCGACCGGGTCCTCGCTGCGATTGACGGCGATCTGGAAAAGGGGGTGTCGATCGACCATCTTGCTGGAATCGCGGGAATACCACGACGCGCCTTCACCGCCGCCTTTCGCGAGGCGACGCAATTGCCGGTACATCAATTCATTTTACGCCGCCGCGTTGATCGCGCGGTCGAGCTTTTGGAAAATAGCGATCTGCCGCTGGCCGAGATTGCTCAGCACGCGGGTTTCACTCACCAGGCCCATATGAATCGCGTCGTGACCCGATTGAAAGGGCTGTCGCCAGGCCGGCTGCGGTCTCGCAGGCGCGACGGCTGACTTGTGATCTATTCCAGCATCAGGATTCGAATGGCGGAGATGTGAGTTGCTGAAACGTCCGTTGGCTAAGATGCCCGACAGTTTGCGTGCAGAGCTCGAGGCCGCAAATCTGATGACTGCTTTCGAGCAACGGCCTCCCTATCAGCGCAATGATTACTTGCATTGGATCGAGCGCGCCCGTCACCCGGAAACACGCCGAAAGCGCATAAATCAGATGATTGACGAGCTTACGAAGGGAGGAATCTACATGGGAATGCAATAAGAGCTGGCATCGCCGCGAAGCTAGCAGATCCGTCAACGATCATCTTCCGATCCATGGCCTATCGAGATCGGGTGCTTTCCGCATTGATCTTCATCGGTTTCCCACGTTTTGCGCAGAGGATGCAGAGAGCCAAATAGTGACAATCGAACCTATCCTCCATTTTCGTTTGCGGCAGGTGGCCATATGATCGTGACATCGCAAACCAATAACGTGCTCGGCAGCACGTCGGGAAGGTGGCGCGTCTGGTCGCTCTCGGACGGTTACATCGAGATGCCGGCGGACCTTCTGCGGGATCCGCAGGATAATCTGGTGCCGCAAGCTGCGAAGGCAGGGGCGCTTCGCCTGTCTGTCAATTGCTTCGCCCTTGCAGGTCCAGGCGTTGACGGCGTTCTGATCGACAGCGGAGGAGGGGGCTGGGCCCTGACAGTGGGGCGTCTTGAGCAGGCCATGGCGGAAGCCAAGATCGACCCGGCTTCGATCACGGTCTTGGCGCTCACCCACGCCCATCAGGATCATGTGCACGGACTTTTGACCCCCGACGGCCGAGTGCTCTTTCCAAACTTGAAGGCGATCGTAATTCCCGAGGCGGCTGTGCAGAGCTTTTTCGCTTACGCGCACCTTGCGCAGTTCCGGCCCCTGCTGAAGCCTGTCCAGAATGGCGACCAGGTGGGTGAGCGATTGAGGGCGGTCGCCTTGCCCGGTCATGCTGCCGGTCATACCGGCTACACGTTCGACACGGACGAGGATCGTTTCCTATTCTTCGGGGACATCGTTCATGTGCCGGCCTTGCAGTTCGGCAATCCCGCGTTCAGTTGGGGCTATGACGACGATCAGCTGACCGCGCGCGCAACCCGCCTAAAGGTTTTCAGTGACGCGGCCGAGGCGGGGACGTGGATCGCCGGCGCGCACCTTGGCTGGCCGGGCATCGGTCGCGTGGTGCGTAAGGGCGAAGCATACGGCTATGAGCCGGCAGGAGGACGAGTGACCGGATAGGCGGCCCCGTGCTGGTCGGTTTATACCGCTCTCTTCGCCCAAGGCAAGGATCTCGACGAGCAGCGCGCCGCACTCCGGCGTCCTCAACGGCGGCGGTACCATCGTCCGGCCCACCAAAATATCTGATTCTTGATCCACTGGCGGCCGATCTGCCTGAGGCTTACCGGATCGGCGTCTCGCCGCGAAACAGCGGCTGGTGCGCCCGCATCAAGGCGGCAATCCGGTCGGCGACTTTCCGTACCGGCGGGGAGTGACGTTCCTCGTGATGGGTGACGATCCATTGGTCGGTTTCGAGTTCGGGGATAGGCTGAGCAACGCGAACCAGCCGCGGATCGCCGTCACCGACGAAGCACGGAAAGACCGAAAGGCCGGCGCCGGCGGCCACCAGTTCGCGCACCGAGTGGGTGTTGTTGCCGCGTACGGCGATGCGGTCGCCGTGATGGGCTTGCAGCCAGCGCGCCGAGGCAATGTTTGCGCCTTCGCCGGTGACGCCGACGAACAATCCGGCGGCGATGCCGTTGATCAGGTGACGTCCGGAATAAATGGCGTGGGCGACCTTGCCGCTCTGACGGCCGGCCAGCCACTGCTCGGTCGGGCGCTCGCTGCGGATGCCGATGTCGGCGGCACGGCGGCCGATGTCGACCCGGTCGATGGTGGTGACGAGCTCTACCCTTATGCCGTCATCGACCGTCCAGATCTCGCCGATATGGGCGGAAACGAAGGCCGAGGTCCATGGCCCGGCCGAGACGCGGACAATGCGGTCGGGCAGGTTTCCCTCGCGCCAGCGGGTCAGCGACTGCATTGCCGCCTCGACGTCTTCGGCGCGCCGCAGCAGTTCCTCGCCGACCGGGGTCAGCCGGTAGCCGGTCTGCTGGCGCACGAACAGAGGTTCGCCGATCTGCTTTTCGAGCGCGGTGACGCGTCGTCCAAGGGTGGCTGCGCTGAGGCGCGTGGTTCCCGTCGCTGCGCTCAAGCCACCCAGCCGCGCAACGTCGAGAAACAACCTCAGATCGTCCCAGCCGATATCCATTTTGCAGAAATGAAAAACTCCTTGCGACCGTGGCTGTAGCGCAAAGCAGGCATCGTGCGCAAGTATGCAGGCATTGGAGGCGTTGGACAATCCTGCCTGGCGGGACAGGGACAAGCGCCTCGGCTGGCCAAGAAGCAAACTGAACCCTTTCGATCGCGCATGCGATTGGCGCAGAGGTTTTGCGCTTCCGACCAACCCAGGCGCGCAGGCATTCTGCGTACCAAAGGAGACGATCATGTTGGATGAACTTCGATACCGTTTCGCCCGCTGGATTGCCTATCGCCAGACGCTTGCGAGCTTGAGGCAGGCCCGGGACAGCACACTGGCGGATGCCGGCATTTCTCGCGAAGAGATCCGCGAGCGTGCCCGCCACGCCAGCTTGCGTCGTTGAGGAGCCGGGCATGCAGATGATGATGCTTTGGGATGGCCGCTCGGTACCGCGCATCGGCATCGGCACCTGGGCGGCGGGTGGCCCCGCGCGCTGGCGTGACACGGCGACAATCTATGGCGAGGTCGATGATATCAGGTCGCAAGCCGCGCTGGCGATGGCTTATGAGATCGGCGCGCGGGTGTTCGACACGGCTGCCGCCTACGGCGCCGGCAATGCCGAACTGATCCTCGGGCGGGCGTTGAGGGGTAAGGACGAAGCCGTCATCGTCACCAAGGTCGGCTATTTCGGCGATCCCGAAACGCGTAAGATCGCACCCGAGGATGCCTCTGCCGCGGCAATCCGGACATCGATCGACAATTCGCGGCAGCGCCTGCAGCGGGATTGTATCGACGTCGTGCTGCTACATATCAACGAGTATCCGATCGAGCGCGCCGGCGAGGTGTTCGATACGCTCGGCCTGTTGCGCCAGGAGGGCAAGATCGGCGGCTTCGGCTGGAGCACCGATCACCGCGAACGGCTTGCCGCCTACGCGCCGCGCGAGGGGTTCGTCGCCGTAGAGAACGACTTCAATGTGTTTACCCCGGCGAACGAGCTGATGGCCGTTGCGGCGCGCGAGAACCTCGTCTCGTTCAGCCGGCTGCCGCTGGCAATGGGGCTGCTCACCGGCAAATACACGCCGGCCATGCGGCTGCCCACCAACGATGTGCGCGGCGGGAATGCCGAATGGATGGTGTTTTTCAGGGATGGCGCCGCCAACCCGGACTATCTGTCAAGGCTCTCGGCAATCCGCGACCTGCTCACCTCGGGCGGACGCACGCTTGCGCAAGGCGCGCTCGGCTGGATACTCGCCAAGTCGGCAATCGCCTTGCCGGTTCCCGGCTTCACGCGGCCCGAGCAGGTCGAGGACAATCTCGGTGCGCTGGAAAAAGGGCCGCTGCCGGAAACGGTGATGGCCGAGATCGACGCAGTGCTGAATATTGCCGAGACTGCGTAGGGTGTGGTGAATCCGGAATTCGCATTGGCGATAATGCGACCAACTTCGATCTCTCTGATGTCTGCCGATATCGCATTTTTCTTAGTCAAGCTTCCGTGGCGCAATTGAACACGGACGGAGCGGCGGACACGCTCGAGTTGAAGGTCCGCCGCTCCGGTTTTCAGATCAAAGAGTGATGCTGCAACGGGAGATGGGTAGCGAGCTGCGCTTGAGCTGCGCCGCCGACCGCGTCGCTGTCGAGAGAGAGCGACCCGGTTGAGCTGTCAAAGATGATGTGGTGGGAACCATCATCCGTGGCCGTAACAGCAGGGGACGTATGCAATGAAAGCCCTCCCGACTTGAGGTCGGCAAGCGCGGAGTGGTCGAGCTGGACTTTGTCCTGAAGCTTGCTGAAGTCGAAGGCATCGTTGCCGTGACCGGATGTCAGGTCGGCGACGGCGCTCTTGTGGACACCGGCGCCGGCATTTTCGTTGCCCTGGAGCAGTTGGGCGAACCCGTGGCCGGTCAGGCTGGTTGCCGTTTTCTCGGATGGGCTGCTGGTCGCGGCAAGCTCCGAGCCGGACGAAAGCGCGGGGCTCAACGCGGCCAGCACCCGGTCAACGCTGCTGCCTCCCTTGTCGCCGGCAGTATCATGGCTGGTGTCGTTGCTGCCGAACAGATCGGTCAGAGCGTGAAAACCGCCGCGGTCGGAGGGGGAAGCGGCGGTCACAGTCGAACTGCCATCGCTTGCGATGGGGTGCGAAGGCGCCGTCGCGGTCGAGCTGCCATCGCTGGTGCTATCGCCGGTGGAAGGGGCGGTCGCAGTCGAGCTGCCATCGCTCGTGGTGGCGCTGGCGGCGGCGGTCGCAGTCGAACTGCCATCGCTTGCGATGAGGTGCGAAGGCGCCGTCGCGGTCGAGCTGCCATCGCTGGTGCTATCGCCGGTGGCGGCATGGGAAGGCGCGGTCGCAGTCGAGCTGCTATCGCCGGTTGCGGCATGGGAAGGCGCAGTCACAGTCGAGCTGCTATCGCTGGTGGCGGCGTCGGACGCGGGCGCAGCAGCACTGCTGTCACTGCTGGTGATGTCTGAGGCCGCAGCGGTAGTGGTGTTGTGTTCCCGGAAAACGGCTTGCAGTTCCGAGGAGCTTTCAAGCGCGGTATCGCCGTTCTGCGTTCCCCACTTGTAGGTATAGTCGAAGGCGGGTGACGGAACCAGCTTGGCCCAATGATCCATCATGGTTTGCATCTGTTCGGTGGTGGGCATGACCTGTCTGCCGCCATCGGAAGTCTCCCAATTGCCGCCGCCAAAGGCCTGGAAGACCGGAACGATGTTGCTGATCGGGATGCCCGACTTCACCGCTGCAGCCACGGCTCGGTCGATCATGTCGTAGTCGACCGTGTCCGTTCCCGTGCGCACCGGATAGGGGTCTATTCCAAAATAGTCGATATGCGTGTTGGCCGGATTGTAGGTGTTGGTAAAATCCGGATTGGTAGGGGATCCCATATTCATCATGGTGACGAAGGTCTTGGCGCCTGGAAAATGCTCATGGATCCAGTCGGATTCCGCCTTCAGGTTCTCGGCGGTTGCATAGGTGCCCCACCTGCCCGTGGGATCGGGCTCGTCAACCAGATAGAATCCGAACACATTCGGATTGCCGAGGAAGGGGGTCATTTTCTCGATGAAGGATGAAGTTACGCCCTCGTGCTCGTTGAGGTACACCAGACCCTTCATGCCGTCCGGCAACGCGTCGACTTGCGAAGCGTACTGAACGTCAGCCAGATTGAAGCCGGCAGTTGCGATTTCGGTGGCGGATCCACCCGACGTATAATGCAGAGTTGCCATCCAATATTCCTTTTTCTGATTTCGATAGCGCCCGGCGTCTACCTACAGACGGCGTATATTAGCGCCAAATCACATACAGACACCCGTCGATAGAATCATTGACCGTTTGTAGGAATGCTGCACGGATTGTGACTTATTTTGACAGCAGCGACTTAGGACAAGATGCTTATTGTCTTCTGATGTCAGAATGATGCCAGAATTGCGACTTTATTTTGAAGGCGCTGTAGTTTTTGAAGTTCCTCGATATTTTTATAATGGCTATACATTTATAGATTTTAATGCGTTAGACGTCAACTTTCGTACGGAAATTCAAAATGACGTTAACCTCTGACTCCGGGCCCCTCCACAGTTTCACTGCCCAACCAATTAGCTGTGGACAATTCGTAGGCATCTGCGCGCTCGTCACCTGGTATCGGTCGGCAGATCTCCGTGATCGAAATCAAATCAATTTAGGAAACCTCCCAAAAGGTGAGAGTAGGGCTGGTTCCCAGCTGGAGAGCCTGAGGGCCTTGGCCGCCTGAGCACCGTCATGTGTCCGCCGCTCCGCTAAACACGGGGGCTGCGCGGCGGACACGCCGACGTCACCGCAATGCCACGCCATTTTGCTGAACTTGACGCACACAACTCGAACCCGCTGGGTGACGAAGGTTGAGCATCAGCCAGAAATGGGCATCCCGCTTTGGAAAAATCCGGTGCTTGAACAAAGATAAGGCGGCGGACCGTCTCGAATTGAAGGTCCGCCGTTCCGGGTCGTTCAGATCACAAGGAACGAACCTGCCGTAAGCGACAGACCTGGAGAGAGAGTGGCGAACTGTATTTGAGCTGCGCCACCGATCCCGTCGCTGTCGAAAGAGAGCGCCCCGGTTGAGCTGTTGTAGATTATATGGTCGGAGCTGTCATGCGCAGCCGTGCCAGCAAAGAAAGCATCGGATGAAAGGCCGCCCAACTTAAGCCCGGCAAAAACGGCGTCGTCGAGCTGGATCTTGTCCTGGAGCTTGTTGAAGTCGGTGACCTTGTCGATATTGCCGGCTCCAAGGGCGCTGTTGAACACGAAGGCATCATTGCCTCCGTTACCGGTCAAGATGTCGGCACCGCCGCCACCATTGATGACATTGGCGCCGGCATTGCCCTGGATGGTCTGGGCAAAGGCGTTGCCGGTCAGGTTGATTGCAGACGTACCGGACGGGCTGGTGGTGGCGAGGAGCTCGACCTGCGAGCCGGCCAAAAGGGCATGGCTCACCGAGGCGAGCACTTTGTCGCTGCCGCCGCCCACTGCCTCGTAGACTTTGTCGCCGGCGTTGTCGACATAGAAGGTGTCGTTGCCGCCATAGCCGACCATCTTGTCGGCGCCGCCGCCGCCATTGATGATGTTGGCGCCGGCGTTGCCCTGGATGGTCTGGCCGAATTCGTTGCCGCTGAGGTTCATTGCCGTCGTCCCGGACGGGTTGTTGGTGGCAAGAATCTCAATCTCCGAGCCTGCTAAAAGCGTATGGCTCACCGAAGTGACCACCCTGTCGGCGCCGCCACCCACCGCCTCAATTACCCTGTCGCCGGCATTGTCGACATAGTAGGTATCGGGGCCGCCATAGCCAGCCATCGTGTCGGCGCCACCGCCGCCATTGATGATATTGAATCCGGCATTGCCCTGGATGATTTGGCCGAATTCGTTGCCCGCGAGGTGGATTGCCGTGGTGCCGGACGGGCTGTTGGTGGCGAGAAGTTCGATTTCCGATCCGGCCGCAAGCGCATGACTTACGGAGGCGAATGCTTTGTCGGTACCGCCGCCCGCGGCCTCGATCTCCTTGTCGCGGATGTCATCGACATAATAGGTGTCATTGCCGCCATAGCCGATCATCGTGTGGCCGCCGGCGCCGTGAAACACATCGTCGCCGCTGGTGCCATACAAGGTGTCGCTTGTGTCGACGGGAGGCGGTTCGGTCCCAGTCGTTGCGAGGTTGTGCTCCCGGAAAACGGCTTGTAGTTCCGGAGAGCTCTCTAATGCGGTGTCGCCGTTCTGCGTTCCCCATTTGTAGGTGTAGTCGAAGGCAGGTGACGGAACCAGCTTGGCCCAATGATCGATCATGATTTGCATCTGTTCGGCGGTGGGCATGACCTGTCTGCCGCCGTCGGAAGTCTCCCAGTTGCCGCCGCCGAAGGCCTGATAGACCGGAACGATGTTGCTGATCGGGATGCCCGACTTCACCGCTGCAGCCACGGCTCGGTCGATCATGTCGTAGTCGACCGTGTCCGTTCCCGTGCGCACCGGATAGGGGTCTATTCCAAAATAGTCGATATGCGTGTTGGCGGGATTGTAGGTGTTGGTAAAATCCGGATTGGTCGGGGATCCCATGTTCATCATGGTGATGAAGGTCTTGGCGCCTGGAAAATGCTCATGGATCCAGTCGGATTCCGCCTTCAGGTTCTCGGCGGTTGCATAGGTGCCCCACCTGCCCGTGGGATCAGGCTCGTCAACCAGATAGAACCCAAACACATTCGGATTGCCGAGGAAGGGGGTCATTTTCTCGATGAAGGATGCGGTTACGCCCTCATGCTCGTTGAGGTACACCAGGCCTTTCATGCCGTCAGGCAATGCGTCGACCAGCGAAACATACTGAACGTCAGCCAGATTGAAGCCGGCGGTTGCGATTTCGGTGGCAGAACCACCCGATGCATAGTGCAGAGTTGCCATCCATAATCCCTCATTTTGATTCGATAGCGCCCCGCGGATGTCTGCCTACTAGAGGGTGTATATTAGCGCCAAATCACATACCTGCAGGCTCTGATAGAATGGTTGATCGCCAATAGGAATGCTGCACGGAAGGAGTAACTTCCATGGACATAATAAATAAGTAACAAGAATATGATCCCATCAAAGGGCCGTGTTTTATCCAGCCCATCTGGTTAGATTGAAAGACAGATAGTTAAATATCTAGAGCGTATCTTGCAGATCGCTGAAATAAACTTGTAAATTATGTTTCTATCTAACTGTTCACCCGCGCATTGAGAGATCAGACAGACGTTCACCTAAGAGCCAGACCCCTCCACAGTCTCAATCCCGCAACCAATTAGTTGTGGATAATTCGTAGGTGTCCGCGCGTTCGTCGCGTGAAATCGGTCGGCAGATCAGGTCGCCGGCGTCGGAACGGTCCGAATCGGCTTATCCGCTGGTCGCAAGGAGGCAGGTTGCGCCAGGAGTTGTGGCTGAGGGGTCGACTATCATGCCTGGTAGCACAAGCGGGACAAGCTGAGGCGCGAACCCGGACCGGGAGCTTAGGAATCCGACGCGCCCAGCGTAGAGCAGCCGTACAACGCACGACTGTCGGAAGCGCTTTCTTCGGTTGCCTTATCAGTTGCAAGTCCGGCTTGGCCGAACCCCTAGAGTTCGAGGCGCAATTCATCACCGTACCCGTTCCTATGCACCACCAGATGCCGTCGAGGCGGTTCGCGATACCCGTAAGGCCGTGATCCCCATGCAGTTTGCCTCATTCAAACAGACGAGGACAGTATGCAAGCCTCCTCCTACCGTATCCTTTCACGCGCACAGAAGTAACGAAGCAAAACCATGAAAGCAGATGCGAAAGGCAGTTACTTCACGCGACCGGAACACGGCGCACGGACGGGAGCTTCGGGATGAATCCGCATCTCGTTTGTGTGGGAGGCGAAGATCACGCCCTGAGAATTCCGTTCCTAATGTCGCTGCGCGAAAGCGGCTTCCGGGTCACGGCAGTTTCAACCGGCGATGAGGCTGCGTTTTTGCGGCATGGCATTCCGCATCGCCGCTACGGTTTCGACCGATTTGCCAGCGGCACTGGCGAGTGGACCGCTGTAAGAGTGATTCGGAAATTGCTTGCGGAACTCCGGCCTGACATCGTCCAAAGCTTCGATACCAAGCCTAACCTGCTGACACCCATTTCGGTGCGCGGAACGGTCCCGGTCGTGCGCACGATCAACGGCCTGGGCTGGACATTCTCATCGTTGGAACCGCGGGCTCTGGCCTTACGTCCAATTTTTTGCGGACTACAATGGCTTGCCTCCTTCTGGACGGCAGCGACGGTATTTCAGAATCGGGACGATGAGGCTTTCTTCAAGCGCTTTCGATTGATTGAACCTGGCAGCGGAAGAGTGATCCGCAGTTCTGGCATCGATGTCGATGCGTTCGCTATGGCCAGGCAGCTTGCTCCGCCGGCGGCGAAAATGCGCCAGGAACTCGGGCTCCAGTCAGCAGAGATCGTAATTTTTGTGGGCCGGCTAACCCGCCAGAAGGGCATCCCGACGCTGCTCCAAGCAGTCCCCCGCGTCCTTTCTAAAAGGCCTAATGCGCGTTTCGTGCTTGTCGGCCCTTGGGAGTCCGAAGGTCCATTTGCAGTCGACAAGTCGGAAATCGATAGACACGCTCCTCATATCATCGCGCTAGGCCCACGACGCGATGTTCCAGCCCTTCTTGGCATGGCCGACGTGTTCGCCTTCCCCACACAATATCGAGAAGGAATCCCGCGCGTCCTGCTCGAGGCAGGGCTGGCGGGATTGCCCATGGTCGCCTCAAAGATGCCCGGCTGCAATGAGGTGGTCGAGGATGGATGGAACGGCTACCTAGTCCAACCCTACGACGCCGATGGCCTTGCATCTCGAATAGTCGACATCCTGTCCGACCGCAGTCACGGAAAAATCATGGGCGGTCGTTCTGTCGAACTCGTCCGTGAGCAGTTCGCGCTGCCGCGGGTGGTCGCTCAGTATTGCGATCTGTACGAAAATATCCTTGGCGCCAAATCCCACGGTGGCCTCGCCCGACCGGCGTATCCGATCTTAATTAGAGACGATGCTGTCAGCGGTAGATTGGATGTGCGCCGATGATCCGGGACGCGATCCTGGCCTGCGGGCTCGCAACGACCTATGCGGAGCAACTCGACATTCCCGGGTCGCCCTTGGGGATTGGCGAACTGTTCCTCGTGCTTTGGATCATGCTGTCGATCGCGCGCGTCCTTGCCGGCGGTCGCCTGGAGACCAGGCCGGCGCTGACACTCCTTGCAAGTTACTGGACGATCATGGCGCTGGCTCTGGGGGTCGGCACCGTTGTCGGCTATCTGACCACAGTTCTATACCTGACGGGCCTGATGCACGATACGATGGCCTACCTGCTGTTGGTCAGCGTCACCTGCCTTGCCGTTGCAGAACCCGACGCCGACCGCCATCTCCGTCGTACTGGCTGGTGGGTCGTGGGTATCGCGAATATGGCCCTTGCCATTCAGCTGGGACAGGGCTGGGGCTGGATCCCCCGAGCTGGCGTCGATCCCTGGTACTGGGACCGCTTTCGCGGCTGGTCGCACAATCCAAATCAGCTCGCGCTCTACTGCGCAATCTTTGGCCCGCTAGCCTTGCATCTTGCGACCACCACCAGCAATCGATGGGGCAGGTTTCTTGGGATCGCCAGCCTGTTCCTAACCTTCTATGTCGGGAGGCTGACAAAGAGCGATACCTATTTGTATACCAGCATCCTGACTTGCCTGACGTTCCTCGGGCTGCGGATCAGGACATGGCTCAAGACCGGTGGTAACAGGGGCAGCTTTTCACGGCAAGCCGTCCTCCTGTTGCTCGTCGGTATCCTTCCGTTGGCGATCGCGATAACTCCCTACGCCGTGACGGAGGCGAGCGTCCTCGAAAACTTCGCCAAGGGCCTGACCAAGGACAAGGGCGGCGAGGCCACTGCCGAAACCGCCGCACTCCGCGTGCATCTCTGGGACGAAGCAATAGAGAAGGGCGCGGAATCCGGGTCGTTGGGCCTTGGTCCAGGTCCGCATCTCGAGCGCCCATCAGTGTTCGAATCGCAATTTCTGGAACGACCCTTCGAGGCTCACAACACGATCCTCGACCTGTACACTCAAGGTGGACTTATTGCGGTTCTGGCGCTGGTCTGGATCGTCAGCGCCGCCATCGTGTCGGTATGGCGTGCGAAGCTCGACGCGCTGTTAGCGCTCGTGGTGTCAATCGCTATTTTCGGAATGCCGCACCTGATCATCCGTCACCCGATCGTGTGGTTTGCGCTGACCATCTGCCTTGTCGCCGGTGCTCCGAAAGCAGTTTCTGCAATCTCCAACAATCCGGGTTAATGGCATGTGTGGTATTGCCGGAATTCTTCTTGCCCCCGATTCAGCCGACACGAAGCCGCTCAAGGCAATAGAGCAAATGACGGCCGCGCTTCGTCACCGCGGACCGGATGGCGAGGCATTCTGGATACATAGCGAAGCCGGGCTTGCCTTCGGTCACAGGCGTTTGGCCATTGTTGATCTGTCGGAGGCGGGCTGCCAGCCAATGCATTCCGAAAGCGGCAGATACGTCATTACGTTTAACGGCGAAATATACAATTTCCGCGATCTGCGCTGCGAACTGGAAAGTACAGGTCGTCATTTCAGGGGCACCAGCGATACCGAGGTCATGCTTGCCGCTATTGAGAATTGGGGCCTCGAAAAAGCACTCACACGCTTCGCCGGCATGTTCGCGCTAGGACTATGGGATCTGAAGACGAGGACGCTCCATCTCGCCCGCGACCGAATGGGCAAAAAGCCGCTTTATGTCGCCTCAACACGTGATGCGCTTGTTTTTGCCTCTGAGTTGAAGGCGATCACCCGTTTTCCAGGTTTTTGTCAGGAGCTCGATATCAATGCGGCCGCGGCGATGCTTTCGAACGGATGGGTACCGGATGACAGCTGCATCTGGCGAGGCGTGTTCAAATTACCGCCGGGTTCGGTCCTGTCGGTGACGGCCGCTGACTTCGCCGCGTCGCGAAGTGCCGCCTCGCTAGCGCATCGTATTCGATACTGGTGGTCGCTAGCCGAAACCGCCGCCAAAGGGCGGGCGGAGCAGGTCGTCGGCAGTGACGAAGAACTTACCACTGAACTGGATGGCCTGCTTCGACTTGCCGTTCGGGAGCGCATGATCGCTGACGTTCCGCTCGGGGCCTTCCTGTCGGGCGGAATAGACAGCTCGACGGTTGTAGCCCTGATGCAGGCTCAATCGGACAAGCCGGTGCGCACGTTCACGATCGCTTTCGGAGAGGGCGGGTTCGATGAGGCTCCCCACGCGGCGGAAGTCGCGCGGCATCTGGGCACCGACCATACCGAACTCCACCTTTCGGCTGCCGTAGCGCGCGAAGTCATTCCAGAATTGCCGCAGATCTGGGACGAGCCTTTCGCTGACGAATCGCAGATACCAACTCTGCTGGTGGCGCGGCTCGCCCGCCGGCACGTTACGGTGGCTCTGTCGGGTGACGGTGGCGACGAATGCTTCGCCGGCTACGCCCGCCACTTCATGGCTGCCCGCCTGCGACGACAGCATACTCTGCCGTCGGCACTGCGTCGGGCGCTCGCGGCAGGCACTGGGTTACTGGCCCGTGCAGCCCGTCACGATCTCGTCGGGAAGCTGCCGCTTTCGGAGGGTGCACGGCATGCGCTGCGGGGCGACCGGCTGGATCGCCTCGCTCAGCTACTCGCTGCAGCCGATGAGGACGAGTTGTTTCGGCGACTGACGAGATCGTCGACCGAGAACCTCAGCCTGCACCAGCCCCCCTCATCAATCCACGTCGAGCACCGGCTTGATGGGCTGCTGTCCCGTCTTTTGTATGACGATATGGACGGCTACCTGCCCGGCGATATATTGGTGAAGCTGGACCGCGCCAGCATGGCCAACAGCCTCGAGGGGCGGTGCCCGCTACTCGATCATCGGGTTGTCGAATTCGCCTGGCGCCTGCCGACGAATACCAAGGTTCGTAATGGCAAAGGTAAGTGGATCCTTCGTCAGTTGTTGCGCCGGTACGTTCCGCAGCGACTGATCGAGCGGCCAAAGCAAGGTTTCGATGTTCCTATAGCAGTCTGGCTGAGGGGCCCGCTGCTCAGTTGGGCAAACGATCTTGTCGCCGATATGCGCATCTCCGGAGACGGAATTTTCGACCTTGCGAAGGTGGATGCGTGCTGGCGCGGTCACGTCGATGGCAGGCACGACCATTCTCGCGAATTGTGGCCGGCTTTGATGTTCCAGGCCTGGCACAACGAGGCAAGGCGGCCATCGCCGCCAGCAACGGGTTCTCGCGTGCCCGAACTTACAGGAGATTAAGATGGAAGGGTCCATAGTTAGCCGCATCCACCTTCCGCACGTTACCGAAATGCACTTGCCTGCGCGCGAAATCACTCCGCGCATGAAACGGCCGTTACGTGAGCAGATGGACACGCAAACCCCGCTCCATCAGCTCCTCGTCACCCTCTCAAGAAAAAAGTGGTTCCTCCTGGCCATGGTCGTCGCAGGCGGTGTCTTGGCCGCGCTTGGAGGGCTTGCACGGCCTGCCCTATACGAGGCCACCACGCAGGTAATCGTCGACGCACCTAGTAGAGCAGCCCCTGCCGGCGGCTTGATCTCTGCTCAGGATCAGCTGGATTCCAGCATTGACGACCATATCACCATGCTCTCATCGCAAAGCCACCTGCGAAGCGTAGTGGCAGCGCTGCGCAAAACAGATGCTGCCAATGGGGCTAAACAGGCTGGTGCTCGAACCGGAAACCATCCTCCGAAGCCTGTTGGCGTCGAGCCGCTGAATTTGCGCTCGGTTCCAGCCGATTTGCTGGCCAAAATTTGGCCGCGAAGCACGCCGGCGGCGCCAGATGCGGCTGAACTCAAGGTGCTGCGTGAAGGTATGAGGATCGGCCAGGAGCTGCGATCGAGAGTTATCAGTGTCGGCTTCACCGATCACGATCCGGCGCGAGCCGCTCTGATCGCCAACACGTTCGTCGAAGTGTATATTGGCGATCTGGCAAGGAAAAGCCAAGCGTCGGACAGGCTGGAACTCGACTCGATAGTCTCCGGGCTGCCGACTATACAAAGCAGTCTGGCAGAAGCGACCGATCGTCTGGAGAGATATCGGTTGAGCCATGGCGCGGTCGATCAAGGTGCGGCGGACAATGCTGCCAAGGAGACAGCCGAACTCACTCAGCAAATTTCCTTGTCGAAAGCGGACCTCTCCGCAACGGAATCCCGACTCCAACACATTCAGGACTTGCGAAAGGGGGGCGCGCCCGTTGCCTCGGTAGCCGAAGCCATCGGATCACCCTTGCTGGCCGATCTCTTGGCAGGCCAGGCCAACGGCACGGCAGATGAGAATGTCACAAATGCGATCGATCGTGAGATCGAACAAGAAATCGCCCGCGTCGCTGCTGAGGCAAACATCTATCGCTCCCAGATTGCGGCGCTGCAAAAGCGTAAGGATGTCCTAGATGCGGTTGTGGCCGATACAGCCGGCCGGCTTTCCGGACTGCGTGCTCTCGAGCCGCAGGTCAGCATCCTGACGCAGCGCTACAACGACCTTTTGACCCGGCAACAGGACTTGATGCGGCGTATTGCAAGTCCATCCCCCGGAGTCAGGCTTCTCTCAGCGGCGTGGCCCCCTACCAATCCAACGACTCTTTCGCCAATTTTTCTTATTCCGCCTGGCATGGTCGTGTTTGGCCTGATTGGAGGGATTTTCATACTTGTCCGCCAACGCTTCGATCGCACTTTGCGCGGAGAGGCCGAAGCTGAAGCAGCGCTCAAGGTTCCGTGCCTCGGGCTAATACCCCAGGCTCCCACAACGCACGCGAAGCGACTGCAGCAGCTGGTTTCAGGCCAGCAGGGGTGCAGATACAGCCGCGCCGTGACGTCCCTGCTTGTCGCCGCGGCGCCCCAACAGGCAAGGGATTACTCGAACATAATCTTGATAACATCCTGCGGTGAGGATGATGGCAAGACCGAGCTCGCATGGAGCATGGCCTTGGCGGCCACCAGACTTGGAGGGCGAGTACTCTTCATTGATCTGGACCGCACGGACCACCGCCTTACGGGCGAGTTTGTGAAGGAATTCAGCGCACGTAAGCCGCACAATTTTTTCGGAGACTATGTGAGTGACCGTTGTGCACTGCACGATGCGATAGCAGGAATGTCGGCGATCGGGATCGACTTCATGGCGCTCGCACCGTCGGAGGATCTGCTGCCCTTGCTGTCCAGTGTCGACGGCTCCCCTTTCAAAGATGAACTGCACTCGATCTATCGGGTCGTCATCATAAATGGACCGCTGGGGCTTGAGGGACCAGAGGCCAGGCTCCTGACAGGCTGGGGTGACGTGGTTCTTTTCGCCGTTCGCTGGGCGAAAACGCGACGCAGCATCGCGCGAGGCGTTCTGGACCTGCTTGCGGGCGATGCACCAGCTTCGGTCCCCGTCGCAAGCGTTCTCACGAAGGTTAATCTCAGGAAGCACGCTGGTTACCGGTTCGGGGACAGCGCTGACCTCTTGCTGGAGAGGACATGACGAGCGCGGCTCTTGTTGTTGCGCACTTCCCGCTTGGTTGAAAATCACCGCGCTAGGCGCTGCGCCGATCGGCTGCTGGGCGCGGGCCATCCGGCAGTAGCTGGGGTTGTCGCGGAGAGATCCATCCGGAGCGTGGGTCCGAAGTGTCACAACGGAACCTACGGCCAGGAGCCGCCGGACGGGCATTCATGAATTCCGGACCCCATCTGAGGCAACGCGCCTGACGCCGTCCTTCGTCTGCTTGGCGTTCACCGCGCGCCTAGTGGTGTCGAAATCACCCTTCACGCGGACCCGCTCATCGCTGCTTGGCTTGGCGATGAATCCGTAGCGCAGGTGACGAGACTTTGTCGATCTTTGCCCAGAGTGCGCTCCCCCCCATCGTCGATGCATTCCTGACCGCGTATGCCCATGCCGGCAACCGCGATGGTGAAATCGCAAGGGCAGTCAAACCTTGCGCAATCCGTTGCGCTTTGCTTCGCGGCAGGGCGCGCACGAACTCACTCACGCTACCTGGTTTCTCTCCCTTTCGGAAAAAGCTGTGGACGATGTCTTGTTTCAGGAATTTGGCGAGATTGAACGGCTCCCGCTCGCACTTGCTCAATTGCAAGCCGTGCCGCTGACATATGGCATCGAAGGCTTCTTTCGTCCATCGGCCGATGTGGTTTGGTGGCATGTCTATGAGCGAGCCATGGGACTCCATGTAGTAAGTTCTGTTTTCATTTGGCACGGCGATAAAGGCAGATCCTTGCGCCTTCAAAAGATATTTCAATCGAGCAAAAACGTCGTCCACTTGGTCCATATGCTCGAAGACTTGAAACATGAAAATAAAGTCGAAGGACTCTTTCATAGAATCGAAGCTGTCCATCCGAAAATCGCCTGAATAGGTCTTAAAGCCTTTCGACGCCAGTACAGACCTCGCCGTTTCGTTGTAGTCGACCGCAGAGATGTCGGAAACATGGAAGAATTTATTCTTGATGCGATCGAGAAAATATCCGAACCCAGACCCCACTTCGAGGGCAGTTTTTCCGCCAGTCTTCAGGCCCGCGAGCTCTTCGATAGTCCTTGAATATTCCCATTTCATGGTCGGATAGGAAGGGTACGCCCAGGCTAAGTTATAAAATTCAACGCCGCCAGCGACGAAGGGATCTGCAAAACCGAATCCGCAATCTGCGCATTTGCGGATATCGCATGTGTTGCTGCCCCAGAGATCCGACAGGTGGCTTGTTAATTTTCGAGAGCGATCGGGGTCCTGACGCGGATTGATGAAATGTCGAGAGGCCTCATCTGCTGTCACTTCGAACAATTTCGCGGTTGATACACTGGCACACGCCGGACAAATGGTCATCTCGCTTACCCCTAAAGGCCAGACCGAAGGAAAGCCGCCTTCGACGGTATATGATGCGCCCCAGCCCGCCCGCCGTCGCGCTCGACGATGCCGCCATGCTCAGAAGCTAAATCGTCTCAGGCTACGCAATCGACCCAGTCTCGGGCGGATCGCGAACACGTAAGTAAGAATGTGCTGGCTCGCTATTTTCATAACTGACGGGCGAAGAATTTGCATCGCATCTCGGATCGTCGCCCGCCAGGGTTGCTGGTGGAATCTGCTGGGAAGACGAGCAACCCGCAGCGCCCGTAACAGAGTCTCAGGGCAGGGAAGATGTTTACGATCCTCGATGAGGTTCCAGTTAAGCTCTTTGACGGCAAGCGTTACCTGATCGACCTCATCGAAACTCTTGGTTGTAGTGATGCTCGGGTGGTTCGTCGCGTCGTAGAAGATCAAGCCATCGTTTATCGCGACCATGTCTCCGTGGCAGGCCAGATCGACAAAGAACAGCTGGTCGACTCCAGCTGGGATTGAATTATGGGCGCGCATCAGGCAACCCGCGTGAATGACGTCGCGGTTGATCAAAAGCGTCGATGGGATGATCCCAAGGCTCCGCGTCGTGCGGACCAGATAGAGGTCCGTCAGGCATTGCTGGCTTGAGTAGACGGAAATTCGTTGCCGCCCCTGCGGTGGCAATCGGAATTTCATCCGATCGTCCTCAATTATATTGGCTGCACAGGTCATGAATGCAGCTGAGGGATGCTTGGTGGAAACCTCGGCAAAGGTCTTGAGTGCGCCCGGGGCGAGCCAGTCATCGTCATGGAGCAGCTTGATCCATTTTCCGGCGCAAGCGAGCATGGCATTGTTGGTATTCTCTACCTGACCGCGGCCCCGGCAGTTTTCGACAATTCGGATGCGAGGCTCGGTCCGCGCATACTCGGCCACGATTGCCCAGGTCGGTCCGTCCCGGCCCTCGTCGTCGCTGACGACCAACTCCCAACTGGAAAAATTCTGACTCAGAATGCTATCCATTGCCCGGCGGATCGTGTCCGGTCGGCGAAAGGTTGGGATTGCAACTGAAATGAAAGGGCGCAGTCGCGAAACATCAGCGCGATGATGTTGGTCAACCACAGCGGTCGTTTGGAGCTGATCAAGCTGCGATTGTTTCATGGTGCTTTTCCCTCGAGATGATGACCTTGTTTTGGTATGGCAGCTCCCGCTGGTTTAATGGCATGGCTCAAAATATACAGAGAGGCCGCCGTTTTCAGTGCAAACCCGACGCCGCCGCCGGCCGCCATCAGATAAATGACCTTGAGTGGTTCCCAACCTGCCTCAGCACCGGCAAGAAGCGGACCAAACACCAGCGCCGTCCGCGCGCTGTCGACGAGAAGCCGTAGCTCCTGCCGGCGCAGGAGAGCTGGGACATCTTGAAGCGGCGTCGCCAACGCCTGCGCAGCCCCCATGAACGCCAGCGCGGTCATAATGTCTGCGGCGGGAACCCAGGGCGGGCCCAGCAGGGGGACGACAATATATGGCGCAGCCAGGCCAAGCGCCAATATTGGCAATGCAGTGAGGCAGGCTGAAAGCATCAAGAGGCCGCGTGCGGTGCCGAGCAGATGTCTGCGATCACTGTTTTTGTTCGCCTCGGAGACAAAAACATTGCTGAGCGGGGTGGCGATCAGCGTGACCGGCGCAGTCACCAGCCGCGCTGCCACTCCCAGGTAACCCGCAAAAGCGGCGCCAAACAGCGAACCAACAAGTATTGCGGGAAGATTGATAATGGCGAAACTCGCGAGAGCTGAGGGAATGTCAAATAACGGAAACTTGTATTCTCGCCTGGCGACGGCAAAGACGGTACGCCACGGCGCTCGGGCGACGCCGTGTAAGTCCTTCCAGCTCAGAATCCGAGAGCCGAGGAGTCCGATAAAAATGAATTGGCTCAGGATATGGGCATGTACCATCGACTCACCTCCGAAATGGGCGAGCCCAAAAATCAATTGCAGCAGGGCCATGGTCGCCGGCAAGATCAGCCGGCCGAGGGCGAAGTCTCGTAGCAGGCCTGCGCGCAGGCTCCAGCAGTTCATGGCTTCGACGAGACCTGCGCCCGCCATCCCAAGTGGAACGAGCCAGGCGAGGTGGCCGACCCGCGCTGGAGCGATGCTCGCCCACAGCAGTCCTGCCGCAAAGGCGAGGACACTCGTCACCGACACAGCCAGGAGAATGAGCTTAACAGTCACATACGCCCGCGCATTGTCCTTGACACCATAGAGAGAGGCCTCGAAACGCAGTGCTGCGATCGCGCCGAGGATGTTTACGATCGAAAGATAAATCGTGAAGATCCCGAAATCTGCCGGGGAATAGAGCCGGGCCAAAACGGGAATAGCGGCGACGAGAGTCAACTGACCGGCAATCGCCATGGCCGAAACGCCTCCTGCCGCGCGCAGAATACTGCCGATCGGGCTTGGAGGAACACGGGTGATTATTTTCTCGACCGTAGGAACCGTCCTGGATCTCAGAAAGTAGCTTTGGGACATGAGCTCGCGATTCCGAGGAGGCAAAATGCGGTTGACCGGAGCTTACGATGGGGCCTGAACGTCACCATCATCCATCTGAATGACATCGTTCGGCGGAGCGGCGATGTAGCGAATTCTTTGTGCTCCGGGCGGGGCACAACTGCAGCTCTGAAATTGAGACCGCTCGTTGGACTTGCCCGCGATGAACTGATTTCTGCGGGGATCGCGCGGGCATCGATGCTCGGGAATGTCGTCGTCACGTTATGCGGTACCAACTGGATCTTTTGACCAGACCAGCAGCCGCGACAAGGATGGCCGACGCGTGGATTCGTCGCTCCGACAAGGCGCGGATTACACGGTGGGCTTACACATGCATTAACGTTTGTTGCTGTGTGCTGGCTGCGATGTTCGTTCCATGAAAGTCCCGGTACCATTCGACAAAGCGTTGCACTCCGTCCTCGAGCGTTGTCGCCGGGGCGAAGCCGACAGCGTTACGAAGATCACTCACGTCGGCGCGAGTCTCCAGAACGTCGCCCGGTGGTAGAGGCACTTCCACGCGAATCGCCCGGCAGCCAAGGGCGGTCTCGATGAGCGAAATCAGCCGGTTAATCTCCTCCGGCCGGTCGTTGCCAATATTATAGACGCGGTACGGTGCAGAACTTGTGGCGGGATCTGCGGTAAGAAAATCCCAACCCGGGTCGGGTCGCGGCGGTGCAGCGAGTGCTCGAACCACCCCCTCAGCGACGTCGTCGATATAGGTGAAGTCTCGCCACACGCGGCCGGCATTGGCTACTTCGATTGGTTTCCCCTCGATAATCAAACGCGTGAACATGTAGACTGCCATGTCGGGCCTGCCCCAGGGGCCATAAACGGTGAAGAAGCGGAGTCCGGTCACGGGCAAGCAGAATAAATGACTGTATGAATGCGCCATGAATTCGTTTGAACGCTTGGTTGCGGCGTACAGACTGACAGGATGGTCTGCGCCGTGATGCTCAGAAAACGGTGTGGTTCGATTTGAGCCGTAGACGGAGCTCGACGAAGCGTAGACGAGATGACTAACGCCGAAGTGCCGGCAGCCCTCAAGGACGTTGAGAAACGCCACTATGTTCGATTGCACATAGCAATGCGGGTCAGCAAGTGAATGACGCACGCCGGCCTGAGCCGCGAGATGGACAAAGTGTGAGGGGCGAAATTCTGAGAACAGCAGCTGAACGCGGGCGGCATCCGCCAGATCAATTCGCATCGAAGTGAAGCCCGGCTCGGCACAGAGACGTGCAAACCGCGCTTCCTTGAGTCGTGGATCGTAGTAGGGGGTGAAATTGTCGACGCCGATGACTTCGACACCCAGACGCAAAAGCCGCAAGGCGACGTGAAAACCAATGAAGCCTGCAGCACCGGTGACGACGATCGGTCCTATCGGGACGAGTTCCTTCACGGCGCGGTCTGACCGGGATCGGGCGGTTTCCATATTTTCCGCAGAAAGAACGGAACCACCGTTTAAATCATGATCCAATTTTTTGCCCCTTCGACGTCACTCGACAGTGTCGAATTGCCTATTCCGAGATCCCGGCCAATTGTGCCGGGATGTTATGTGCCGGGGCGTCGGCGTCGGCACAGGTGAGCAGGCGCCGGCCATGCGCTGCGCAACGTGACCTGCCAAGCTAGGTTGGAACGGCCTCCAGCACCGGTCGACCAAGCCCCGTCGCATGTGGATGCCGCCAACTAGACCCCAACAACTGCGCGGCCCTTACGGCAGGACCGAAATACGCCCAAGAAGGGCCACCAGTTCCGCCTGGCGTTTTGTTTCGGTCTTGGCGAACAGCGAGGCAAGCTGGGAACGGATCGTGGTGCGGCTGAGACGCCAGCTGCGAGCGATCTCCAAAGGTGCGTCGCCCTGGGCCAAGCGCAAGGCGAGGTGCGTTTCTGCGCTCGTCAAGCCAAACATTCTTTGCAGCGTCCGAGGATTTGGCCCCGACCTGTTGTCGCGATCCAGCAGCGCCACAATGCTTGTTCCGTCGGGAGCGATAACGCCGTTCTCGTTCAGTATCACCGGTCGGTCGCCCCTGCTGCGGATCACCACCCAAGACAATGAGCCCGGCAGGAATTGGCCCGGAACATTCGCGATCAGCCGCCTTAGGGCGGCCGTAAGTCCGCTCGCCGTGTCGGCCGCTTCGCCCTGGCGCTCAAGCGTGGTTTGGGCGGCTGCGTTCCACTCGACTACTTTTCTTTCGCGATTCAACACGAGATAGCCACAGCCAATGCGATCAAGCACGCCGGTTATGGATTCCAGACTGCGGCCTTTTGGTTCGCCGAACCTTGCGCCCAATGGATCCGATGCGCGATCGGGAAGGTGACCAGAAGAGGGCCGCGTATTCCGCGCTTCAAAATCATACTTGGTCCTCGTAACAATATACCGATTGTTCGAAGAAGCATCGACCTGTCTATCGATCAGATTCATTTTCTACCCCTAACCCAAAGTTTCACACGCCCGAAATAAGTATTCGGGATTCATGTAGTCTTCTATGTGTAGCTGGATTATAGTCTTCTATGCGCTGACGGATAATACGTTCATCATCACCTTGAAAACTTAATATGATCCGACAGTTCTAAGGCAGCTCTTAGGCCCCGCTGCGTCCGATAAAATGCGCGCTATGATAGCGGTATGGCAATCCGGCAGTGGTACTAAGCTGTACGTTTTTTGCTCTAGTCTCGACGGGCTAGTCAGAAGGTTGTAGTCTGTGTCCATGAGCTCGCAGTCGCGCAGGTCGAATTCGAACCCGTCGGGCAGATTGCTAACTCATATTGCGTCTGCATCGGTGTTAGCTGCCACACTGATATTTGAAATAAAATCGTCAGCCTATATTGGGCAAGGCGCAAGTTTTCTGGAATTTATTCCGGCTATTATTATTATCGCTTATCTCGAAGACCGCGTACCTGCGCTCGCTGCGACCATTCTGATGGTTGCTGTCGGGCTGTGGGCACGAGGACACGATCAGATTTCAAGTGGAGACTGGGCACGCGCAATCCTGCTTCTGGTTTCGGGTGGCGTGATTGCCATGACCTTCCATCGTCTGCGGCAGGACTTGCGTGAGTTGCTGGAAGTCGCGGAGGCCAGGCTCGCTGCCGTCGAGGCGACCGAAAGCCGCTATCGTTGGGCCTTCGAACGTGCTGCCATGGGATTCGCGAACACCAACAAGAAAGGTGAGTTGCTGCAGTCCAACAGACGCCTTTGTGAGATGACCGGGTACAGGGAGGAGGAGCTTGCCCAATTACAGCTTGATACGCTCGCCCATCCGAACGACCGGGATACCTTGGCGCAATTGCTGGCGAGGCTGGGCAATGACATTTCTTCGTTCGTTTCGGAGGTGCGTCTGTCACGAAAGGACGGTACGGCATTCTGGGCCAGGCTAACGCTTTCTTCGTCCGTGCCCGAGGGTGGCCTCTCGGAGAGCATCTTCGTGGTGGTCGACGATATTTCGGAACGACGCGCTGTTCACGAAGCGCTTCGGGCCCAGAAGGAATGGCTGGACCTCGCTCTGTCTGCTGGACGCTTGGCCACGTGGCGCATAGACCTTAAAGACGGGGTAGTCACGGGCTCGGACACGTTCTGGGACATTCTCGGCCTGGCCCAGGCCAATAGCCGCAGTTTGGAGGAGCTGTCAGCTGTCGTTCATCCGGCGGACTGGCCAAAGCTGGCGGCATCGAGAAAGGCCGCACCATCGGTCACGAATTACGATGTCGAGATACGCGTCCGCCGACCGGACGGACATATCCGCTGGGTTGCCCTGCGCGGAAGGGAGGAAAGACATGATGATGGTGGACAGCGGCTTGGAGTGGCCGCCGACCTGAGCGAGAGACGACAAACCACGCTGCTGCGCGCCGCGGCAAAGAAGCGGGAGCGCATTATGCTCGAACAGCGTCACAGATTCGGCAACGTTTTCGCGGTGATCACGGCGCTCGTGAAAATGGTCGATGCTCCTGGAAACAATGTTGCCAAATACAAGGAAATGCTGATCGACCGGATACGCGCGCTTGAGGCAACCCATCTGCTTCTTTCACGCAACGGCAGCGTATCGGGGACGCTAAACGATCTCGTTGCGCAAGAATTGCAACCATATATGGGAACACGCGCCATATCGGTCGGCGGTCCTTCCGTGACGATGTCGGGAGGCGCCGCCGAGAGTTTTGCGATGATCGTTCACGAGCTTGCCACCAATTCCATGAAGTATGGAGCGCTTGGCGATCCAAAAGGCCGGATCGACGTAAGCTGGACGTTCGCACCTGAAGACACAGGCAGCGAGATCGCGTTCGAGTGGGTGGAATCGGGGCGGCGGCGGACCTCGAGCGTAGTCCGTCATGGCTTCGGTTCCATGATAATCGGAGTGGATGGAGCGCCGCTTGTCGGTCACTCTCCCAGGCTGGAAATATCGGACCAAGGGTTACGGTATTCGCTGCGGCTGTCACGCAAGGAAATCGGATTGTAGTGCAGTGCTCCAATCGCAAAGCAGATATCTAAAGGCGGGTCGCGCTGAGCGGCCTTTGAGATGCGCAGGGTTCCTTCCAAGAATGTCGTCGGCCCAAAGCTGCGCCGCGGCTTTGGGATATGCAGTAAAATGCATGAGGAGTCTTGCGACGCCGTTTGCACGTCCAAAAGGACGCGGCGCTCTAGCTGGCATGTCTCGAAAGCCAAGTCTTCAGCATAACGGCAGCCTCGGTCCGATTGCGTACCCCCAATTCACGCAGAACCGCAGCAGCGTGGATTTTCGTGGTCGCCTCCGCGATTTCCAGATCGCGCGCAATTTCCTTGTTTGAATAGCCTTCCGCCATCAGCTTGAGGACTTCCTTTTGCCTCGAAGTCAGCCTGCCAAGGTTGACGCCAGCGGTACGCCTCTGTGGGCCTTTGTCGTCGGAATGGGTATGCGCGTGGGTTGTTTGCGTCGCTCCCGGGCGTGACAGAAGTGCAGGAACATAGATGCGGCCGGAGAGGATTTCATTGACGGCCAAAACAACCTCTTCGTCCGTCTGCGATTTTACGATGTAGCCGTGAAGCCCGATCGACAGAGCCGTGAGTATTTCCGAGCGTGAATCGTTTCCGGAAACGATCGCAAATCGCGTGTCCGGATAGGCAGACAGGATCCCGCCGAGCACTTCTTGATTGAACAGGCCCGGCATATTCAGATCCAGGATCGCAAGATCCACGAACGACTGCTCTGCCAGCAAACTGAGCACCGCGTCGAAACAGGACGCTTCAAAGATCTCCACACCTGGAATGCCTGCGGTCAGTGCCAATCGCAAGCCGCGACGATACAAGCCGTGATCGTCGGCGATGACGATTCGATACATTGAACTACCCCAACGCCTATCTGAATGGATTGAACGGTAATGGCCTGAAAATCGTGGCCATCCACTCGTCGATTCATCCAGCCGACGCTGCAGCACCCCCAACACCGCAAACGCCAGATTTCTAATATAATCTTAAATGACGGGAAACGCTCCTCTTTTTTTGCCCCTTGTGAGCGAAACCCGCCGAACGTCGTCGAACATACGTTCTGACCTTTTGGACAGCTGACAGACCGGCCGGTCGTTCAGCAGTGCTATAGGCCTAAAGATATAGAACAGCAAAACGGCTGAATTGTTACCATTCGAATGCACGACGACATCCACCCTGACGGCCACATACCATCCAGATGCAATGTCCGGATCAGGGGACAGTGGAGTAATCTCACCGGTCTTCTACGGGAAATCTCACCGGTTCTTCTGAGGGGACAAGAACGCGTTTCCCGGGTGCTGACCAGGGCAGGATAGCCGGCCCGTGACGATGGCGTTCAGGCCGAATGAACAAGGGAGGACCAGGATGAAAGCGGTTATTCAATGTGGAGGAATGGGAACACGCCTCCGCCCCTTCACTTCGGTCTTGCCGAAGCCGCTCATGCCGATCGGCGCACGGCCGGTTCTCGAGATGCTTCTGAAATGGTTGCGACGCAACGGCATTCAGGAAGTTTATATTACAACCGGGTATCTCGGCCACTTGATCCGCACCGTGTGTGGAGATGGCTCGCAGTGGAACCTGAAAATTCGATACACGCAGGAGATGGAGCCGCTTGGCACCATCGGGCCACTGTCTTTGATCAGGGATGAACTGACGGAGCCATTCATCGTTCTCAATGGCGATGTCCTCACGGATCTAAGCCTCAGTCGATTTGTAGCAGCGCACCGTAAGCACACCGATCCAGTGACAATCGCAACAGCCTGTCGCCTGATCAAGATGGATTTCGGCGTCATCGACGAAGTCGACAATACCGTGCAGGTCTTTCGCGAGAAGCCGACGCTTTCGCATCTGGTCAGCATGGGAATTTACTGCATGAACCCGGATGTTCTGCAGTTTATCCCATCCGGCATACCCTTTGGGTTCGACGACCTGATGCTGCAGATGATGCAGAACGGCACAACCGTGCACGTGTACAAGCATGAGGGTCTCTGGCTCGATATCGGGCGCGTCGACGATTTTCAGAACGCACAGACCATTTCCTGGGAAGACCAGTCGGCCTCGATCGAGGTCACTGCGACGGCTGCATGATGATGATGAAGTCACGAGCCCGGTTCCCACAGTTATCAGTCTAGGAGGTTGTGATGCTCTTGGTCAGTGCCCCGATCTTGGGTGTGCCGGAGAAGACTGCTTTGACCAGGGTCATCGACAGCGGCTGGCTGACCATGGGGGAGCAGGTACGAGCCTTCGAACAAGCTTTTGCCGACGTTCATGATGCGGAGGATTGCGTCGCGGTCAGTTCTTGCACCGCAGCGCTTCATCTCATTTTGCACGCACTTGGCATCGGACCGGGCGACGAGGTGCTGGTGCCATCCTTGACGTTCGTGGCGACCGCAAATGCGGTCCTCTATGTCGGTGCGACGCCGGTTTTCGTCGACATCGAGTCAGCCGACGTGCCGCTGATGTCGATCGTGGAAGCCGAAGCGAAATGCACGGCCCGCACCAAGGCAATCATTCTCGTTCATTTCGCCGGCTACCTCGCCGATCGGGAACAATGGCAGAGGTTCGCCCGTGCCCGGGGGCTACACATCGTCGAGGACGCCGCGCATGCGCCGGGCTTGAAGGAGGTGGGGACATTTGGTGCCGCGGCCGCCTTCAGCTTCTACGGCAACAAGAACATGACCACGGCGGAAGGCGGGGCTGTGATCGCCAGGGATGCCGGTCTGCTCGAGACAATCCGCCAGGCGCGTGGACATGGGATGACCACCGGGACACGTCAAAGGCTGAACAGCCGCACCCCTCAGTATGATGTCACCATGCTCGGATTCAACTATCGCATGGATGAATTGCGGGCTGCGATCGGACTGGTCCAGCTGCAAAATCTGCAGGAGTGGAATGAGATCAGGCGTATCCTGGTCATGCTGTATCGTCGTCTCATAGCGAAGCATTGCCCAGCCGTGACCATCCCGTTCCACGAGCCGCGGACGTCGGCCTACCACATCATGCCTATCCTTTTGCCACGTTACGCCGACAGGCAAGACGTCATCGACGCACTGCGCGGGCAAGGGATACAAACCACTATCCACTACCCGCCGGTGCACCAGATGACGCTCTATCGTGAGCTCATTCCCGGTACTCACTTACCGCGCACTGAAGATTTCGCGCAGCGCGAACTGACGGTACCGCTGCATCCGCAGATCACCGCACCTTTGGTCGAAACGGTGGTGGTCGCTCTTGCCGCGGCGGTCAATAACTGCGCTCAGACAGGAACGGCCGCATGAATGCCCTGGACCTAGCCATTCACAGGCCTAACGGCTCGAGCGCCGCCCATGGGTCTGCGAGACGAGCAATCGATCTCGTCATTGCTGCAGCCGCGGCGATCGTCTTCGCCCCGTTGATGCTGCTGATTGCCGTGGCGCTGCTGCTGGAAGGCGGTCGGCCCATCTTCTTCACACAGACCCGCGTCGGGGCCGGTGCTCGCCCATTCCGCATGTACAAGTTTCGCAAGTTCAGCGTGCAATGTGACCCCGGTGGCTTGGCTCTGACCATGGCCGATGACAGCCGCATGACGCCGATAGGACGGTTCCTCGCGGTCACCAAGTTCGACGAACTGCCACAGCTTTGGAACGTCTTCAGAGGCGAGATGGCAATCATCGGGCCACGCCCGGAGAGCCTTGCCTTCGCCGATTGTTTTCGCGGGGGCTTCGAAGACATTTTACAATACAAGCCAGGCTTGCTGGGTCCAGCCCAGGTTCTCTTCCGGCATGAAGCCCGTTTCTATCCGCGATCGATGGACCCGCTACTGTTCTATCGCCAGGTTCTGTTTCCTGCCAAAGCCAGGCTCGACCTTTCCTATTATCCGCAGCGCACGATCGGCTCCGATGTTGTGTGGATGGTGCGCGGCTTGCTGGCGGTGCTTGGCGTGGTTTCGCCGTCGCCGATCGGAACTTGAGAGCAGGTGGAAAACCCGGGCTCTCGTGGATTTGCAAAGTCAGTGCCTCACGTCATAGGGGGAACGCTTGGGTCATGGCATACAAGGGCAGGAAAGTTCTGGTTACCGGTGCCGACGGATTCATCGGGTCGCATCTCACCGAAGCACTCGTCCGTAGCGGCGCGGACGTCACTGCGCTGGCTCTCTACAATTCCTTCGACAGCCACGGCTGGCTGGACGATTTGCCGGACACCATTCGAAGCCAGTTGAACCTCATCCGCGGCGATGTTCGTGACAGCGCCTTCCTTAACCGGATCGTGCGTGGCCAGGCGGTCGTGTTTCATCTCGCCGCACTGATAGCTATCCCATATTCGTACGCCGCGGCCCAGTCCTATGTAGAAACGAACATCCTGGGCACGGTCAACGTCCTCGAAGCGGCGCGCCAATGGGATACGGAGCGTGTGGTGCACACCTCGACAAGCGAGGTTTATGGCACCGCGCTGACAATGCCTATCAGCGAATCGCACCCGTTGCAGGGACAGTCACCATATTCGGCATCCAAGATCGGCGCGGACATGATGGCGGAGTCCTACGCCAGATCGTTCGACATCCCTGTGGTTATCATGCGGCCCTTCAATACGTACGGCCCGCGCCAGAGTGAGCGGGCCATAGTACCGACCATTATACGCCAGGCTCTCGACAAGAAATGCCCGGCGATCATGGTGGGAGACACAAGCCCGATCCGCGATCTTACTTTCGTGGAAGACACCGCGGCGGCGTTTTTGACCGCAGGTTCCGCCGAGCTCGAATTTGGCCATGCCTACAACGCCGGAAGCCAGCGCGCCGTGACGATCTCGGACATATTGGATCTGGTGATCGAGTTGAGTGGCTGCAAGAAACCAATCCACCGGGACGAGCGCCGCCTGCGGCCGCAGAATTCCGAGGTGCGTGCCTTGCTGGCCGATTCTTCGCTCCTCGAAAGCAAGACTGGATGGCGTGCCCAGACCAGCCTGCGCGAAGGCCTGGAGCGGACCATCGGATGGTGGCAAGGGCGCCTCAGCGAAGGCCGGGTGCGACACGAGATGGGCTACATGACATGAGCTTTCGCCCGGGAGGATTGGCTCCGCTGTTGATTGCGGCTGCCTTGTCGTTGGATTTGACCGTGGCAGGCAGTCGGCAAAGCAGCGCGTCGAGACAATTTGTTGCGCCAGTGACGATGGACTTGCCCGATTATCTCCAACCCGCGACCGACCCAGCCTTCGGGACAATTTTCATGCGCATTACCAAGCCTGGGGCCCTTGGGAATGGAGTCGTATGCGAGAAAAAATTCTGCAGCCACCGTTATTCCAGCGCCCAGGCCTGGAATTCGGACCAGACTCTCCTCGTCATCACCAACGGCTGCAATGGCATGTGCTTTTTCGACGGGCAGACCTATGTCCCGCTCTTCCGTCGTGCTCGATCGGCTGAATGCGAATGGCATCCGCAAAATGCCGATCTGATGATCTGCGTTCAGGACCGGAAAATTTCGACCTGGGCGCCGCGGACCAATCGCGAAGACGTCCTGTTCGTTTCACCGAATTATCGTGATCTTCAGTTCGGGCCGTCCAAAGGCAATCCCAGCCGTGACGGCGATCGCATAGCAGTGCGCGCAATCCGTGGGGATGGCGCGATGGTTGTATTTGCCTATGATCTCAAGCAGCGCCGGAAATTTCCGGACATCGATCTTGCTCAGCTTGCCGGAACCGTCAGCGCCTGCTCGATCTCCCCGCTCGGTGCGAACATCCTGTGCTTTCAGAATGTGAACGAGGACACAGAGCAGCGGGCTATTTTCTCCGTCGACGGGACGTTGCGGCAGAGGTGGACTGACCATCATCGCCCCGGCCATGGCGATATGACGGTGGATAAAGATGGCAGCGAAGTTTTCGTGGGCATCAGCAAGTCCGACCCTGACAAATATCACGTCATCAAAAGGAGGCTGGCCGACGGAAAGGTCACCTCACTTATGAAGTTTGGCGAAGCCGAGCATGCATCCCTGCGGGCATTGGACAGGCGCGGTTGGGTGTTCGTAAGCTATGGCGGCAAGCCGGAAGAGATATCTGCCAATCCCGACTGGGCGCCATATGCGCGAGAGGTGATCGCGCTTCGCCTCGACGGCAGCGGGGAGGTTCGACGCGTCACGCAAACTCACAACGTCCCGTCCGATTACTGGAGCGAGACCCATGCCTCGCCATCCCCCGACGGCTCACAGGTAATCTGGTCGAGCAACTGGGGCGTGCCTGGCGGGCCGGTCTACGAATTCGTCACCCGTCTCGATTGGCCGGAAGAGCCGCGGTCGAACCAGAAGGAGATTGCCGCCAATGGTCCTCGTTGATCGAATGCTTCTTGTCGTGTTCGGTATGCTGGCTGCCATGGATACGGCTGCTGCAGCGGAACCGCGGGTCGCCTATCGACTTTCTGCCGGCGACACCGTCGAGATTGGAATTGCCTCCATCCCGGAGCGAACGCAACGTGCGGTGGTCCAGATGGACGGCACGATCGCGCTTCCCGAAGTCGGGATGGTTTCGGTGGGGGGCTTAACTCCGGCTGAACTGCAAACGCGCATGCAGACGATCTTGCCGACCAAGATATTCCACCAGCGTCTGCCTGATGGGCGGGAGCAAATGATCGTCATCAAGCCGACAGACGTGACCGCCGTGGTTGCGGAGTACAGGCCGATCTATGTGACCGGCGACGTGCTCACTCCCGGACAGCAGGCCTACCGCCCGCTGATGACCGTGCGGCAGGCGATTGCCGTGTCAGGCGGTTTCAGCCTTTTGCGGTCCCGGGCAAACCAGGTTGGCCCGGATCCGGTGGATCTGCGGCGCGATTACGAGTCGCTTTGGGGGGAATATACGAGAGATTATTTTCATAGCGCCCGCATCCGCGCCGAACTTCAGGACAAACCGACTTTCGACATGCAGCCACCACAAGGATCTCCCTTGCCGGCAAGTTTTGCGTCGGCGATCGCGCAGGCTGAAGCGGAAGGGCTGAAGCTCTCGTTGGACAACTTCCGGCAAGAGCAGGGCTTTCTCGAAAAAAGTGGCAAGGATGCTGCTGCACAAACCGAGACCCTGCTCAAGCGCGAGCAGGCCGAAGCGGATGGAGTGAAGGCGGACGAAGACGAGCTGGCGCGCGTAAGGAAAGCGTTTGAGTCCGGAAATCTAACCAATACCCGGCTTGCCGATGTCCGGCGCGCTTTGGTTCTTTCTTCCAGCCGGGCACTCGAAACGTCGGTTGAGCTTATGAGAGCACGACGTCAGCAGGACGATTTTACCAGACAGCACGAACGCAATGTCAACCAAAGAAGGATGGGTCTGCTGACTGAGTTGAAGGATACCAACGTGCGTCTTGCCGACGTTGGCGCAAGACTTCGCGCCGCCAGCCAGAAGTTGCAGCCCACGGGAGCGGCCGCTCTGCCGTTGCCGGTTGCCGGCGAAACGATCCAGGCCGAGGTCACGATCATTCGCAAGGTCGGCGAAGAATGGCGAAAACAGCTTGCCCAAGAAGACACCGAGGTCATGCCGGGAGACACGATCGAGGTCAGATTCAGCAGCGCTCTCGAAAATGCGGCGACCCGATAGATCGGCTGCGCCCCGATCCAATCGGCCGCCGCACTGTCGGTTGAGTGTGGCAACCGCTTTACTGCCTGAAAGCTCTGGAAAACTGGTCGGTGAGGGGCTTCATCAAGTAGGACCAGACACTGCGCTCGTCGGTTCTTATGTGGACTTCGGCGGGCATGCCCGGTTTGAGGATTTTCTCTCCTGTCAGGCACGTCGCTTCATTCTCGACGTCGATACGCGCCGAAAAAAAGGAAAGCTGGCGTTGCTGATCCTTGATCAGATCCGCTGAGACGCGCTTGACCGAGCCTTCGCAAGCAGGTGTGGTGCCGGCGTCGAACGCTGGAAAGCGGATCGACACCTGCTGTCCGGGATGAATCTCGTCGATACGCGACGGAGGAATGGAAGCGTCGACGACAAGGTTGTCGGAATCGGGCACAATCATCATGAGCACCTCTCCCGCGCCAATCACGCCTCCTACGGTATGGACCGAGGATTCTTGTACTGTGCCCGATTGCGGGGCACGAATGTCTGTCCTGCTGAGTTCGTCTTCGGCCACCACCTTGCGCTCACTGAGCTCGGTCTGCTTGGCTTCCGTTTCGCGAAGTTCGTTGGTCACGTCGCTCCGCATTTGTTCGTCGAGCTGAAGCACCTGCAGGTCCGTTTCACTGATGTGAGCTTGGACCTCTGCTATCGCTGCGACAAGGCGTCCCGATTCGCCGCGAGCCCGGGTCTTGTCCAGGCTGACATTGCTCAACCTCTCCTTGGACACCAACTTCTTTGCGTAGAGAGATTCGACATCCGCAAGGTTCTTGGTCAGCAGATCCAGAGACTCGTCCGTTGCAGACTGCTGCGATTTGAGGCCATCGATCTGACGTTCCAGCTGCTTCGCGCGGCTTTGTAATTGTGCCTTCTGGCCAGCCAGCGCCGCAGCACGGCTTTCAAACAAGGCACGCTCGCCACTGACAAGTGCCGCCACTTGCGGGTCGCCCATTTGAGCGCGAAGGTCGGGCGGGGTCTGCATTTCCGGCAGACCCTGGCGCTCGGCCTCCAGTCGGGCCAGACGAATGGTGGCGCGATTGAGGTCCTCGGTGACTATCTGCAGGTTTGCTCGGGTCAATGTGTTGTCCAGCCTGACCAACACATCGCCGGCCTTCACATGATCGCCGTCCTGAGCGAAGATTCCGCCGATGGTGCCGCCGGTTTGATGCTGGACTTTTTTAATGTTGCTTTCGACCACCACGGTTGCGGGCGCAATCACCGCGCCGGCAATCTTGGTCAATCCCAACCAGAGCCCTCCGCCAAAGATCAACAGCAAGCTGGTTGCCAGGCCCAAGAGCAGATTGGCCCGGATGCCATCCGGCTCTGGCTTCGTCTCCAACGAACGGCCTTCGCCACCGGCTGCGGCGTATGACACGGCAACAGCAGAGCGATACCTCGCATATGCCCGGCTGCACCCTTGTGCGGCGGAACGACAATGTGCTGCTAGGCTCCGGACCAGAGTACCCCAGGGTAGATTGGCTCGAATCCCATCCGGCTGCGGCTTCTGCCCGGTCGGCGGGCCTTCGCCGCCAACCGCAGCATATGACGACATGGTCACGTTAGACACTAAGCAATACCTCACGCATGCCCGCTTGCACCGTGCTGCAGCGGAACGACAATGTTTGGCTTGTCCGGGCGCGGGAAGGGCCGGACCACATTTGCCAGAACGTCTTCGCGCGAGCCGAACGAATGGAGCATCCCGTTCGACAGGACGAGTACCTGATCGATGTTGACGAGAGCGGAGGGGCGATGCGCAACGACGATCACGATACCGCCGCGCCGACGCACTGCCAGGATTGCGCCGGCCAAAGCAGCATCACCGTCTGCATCCAGATTGGAATTTGGTTCGTCAAGAACGACGAGGAATGGATCGCCGTAAAGTGCCCTGGCAAGCCCGACGAGCTGCCTCTGCCCAGCCGAAAGGGCCGCGCCGCCTTCTCCGATGCGTGTTTGAAAACCCTGCGGAAGACGCATGATCATCTTGTCCACGCCCGCAGCCTTGGCAGCTGCCAGCACGCCTTTTGCGTCGCTTTTACCGCCGAACCTCGAAATGTTGTCGGCGATCGTCCCGTCGAACAGCTCAACGTCCTGCGGCAGGTAGCCAATATGAATGCCGAGCAGTTCTGAGTTCCACTGATCGAGCGAGGCGCCGTCCAATCTTACCGTGCCACGAAGCGGCTTCCATGCGCCGACCAAAGCGCGCACGAGCGTGGTCTTGCCGGAGCCGCTCGGGCCGACGACCGCCAACCCTGCGCCTCTCGCCAAGCGGAAGCTTACATTGAAGATGGTGGGCTTCTGCAGGCTTGGTGGCGCGACGGTCAATTCCTCGACCGCAAGCTCAGCCTTCGGGCCGGGCAGTTCCATTGGCTCTTGCTGGCTATCAAAAGCATCCAGGGCTGCCGCCAGCTCGGAATAGCTTTTGCGGGTTGCCAGAAACCCTCTCCAGTTTGCGATCGCCACATCGACCGGTGCCAGCGAGCGGCCCAGCAATATGGACGATGCAATGATCACGCCGGGCGAGGCCTCGCCGCCGATCACAAGGTAGGCACCAAGCCCCAGCACACATGATTGCAGGGCCATTCGGAGCGTCTTCGACAGTGAGCTTGCTGCGCCGACGACGTCGGAGAGCCGTTCCTGGTTCTTCAGATAAAGATGACTGACCTCGTTCCAGCGCCGGCTAAGCGGGGCGGAAAGGCCCATCGCCTGAACAACCTCTGCGTTGCGGCGGCCGGAGTCGGCCAGAAGCCGCTGCGCTACGAGTGTCTCAGATGCACGAGCCGCTGGTTTGCGGCCGATGATCTCGGCAACCACCGTCAAAAACACAACGGCACATGCGCCGAGCGTTGCCAGCACGCCAAGCGCGGGGTGCAGCAGATAGATGACCACCATATAAAATGGTATCCAGGGAGCGTCGAACAAGACTGTCGGCCCGAGCCCGGAAAGAAAGCCACGTAGCTGGTCCAGATCACGAAGCGGATGTACCCGGTTCGCATCCGGCCCGGCGACGAGGGGCAGGGAAAGCGAGGCTGCGAACGCTTTTTGCTGCAGATTTCTATGCAGGCGGCTGCCGATGCGGACCAACAGGCGAAGCCTCACGAAATCGAGGAGCCCATAGGCCGCGTAAAGTCCCAGCATCCCGACTGTAAATCCGATAAGAGTCGGCACGCTCTGCGAAGGCAGCACGCGGTCATAGACCTGGAGCATGTAGACGGAGCCGGTCAAGGCGAGGATATTTATCAATGCCGAGAAAACGCCTACGCCGACGAGGCCGTGCACACAGCCGAACATTGCGGAGCGGAGATCGAGCGAGCGCCCTTTGGTCGACTTCATGATGTGCGCTCGTTGACGCGAAATTGCCGCGCAATCTCGTCGATTCTTTCGATGAGGGACAAACTTTAACCTTCCGGGAAGCAGCAGCCCCGCCCCGCTGCTGAACATTACGAATTGCTTACATACGTGCCTTCTTTGATTAAAATGTAGCAAAATCGTGACGCCAGGCTGAGAATTCGGCAACTGGCTCGCCAGGCTGGGGATAACCGGGTCAGGTAAGGAGATATTCCTAATCATGACACCCGGCAGAAGCTTATGATCATCTTTGTAGCATCAAGGCTTCAAAGCGTCTGGCGACGGATGGGTTTTGATTTTGTCGATCGAGAGTTAAACGGTTTTGAGATACACTTCATCGGTACGTCGGCCACCAACGCCGGCTAAATCGGGGAGGCGAGTGTCGTGAGCGAAGAGATCAATGTTGCCGATGCCTACGGCAGGGGGCGCAGCACCTTCATGGGATTGCAGTTGCTGGTCTCGCCCGGTGCGCTTGTTCCTCGGCCGGAAACGGAACTGCTCGGCAAGGCCGCTCTCGATGTCCTGAGCCAACTGAACCTGCCGGTGCCTCGCGTTGTCGACATGTGCTGTGGGGCGGGCAATCTGGCGTGCGCCATCGCGCACCACGCTCCCACCGCGCGCGTGTGGGCAAGCGATCTTACCGACGGATGCGTGGAGGTCGCGCGCCGCAACGTCACCCATCTTAAAATCGAGGACCGGGTAACGGTGCTTCAGGGCGACTTGTTCAGCGCCTTCTCAGGCTTGGAGCTCGACGGCACGATCGACGTGATCGTTTGCAACCCGCCCTACATTTCGGAAAAACGGCTCGAGGGCGACCGTTCGCATCTGGTCGAGCTCGAGCCGCGTGAAGCATTCGCAGCCGGCCCCTACGGCCTGAGCATCCACATGCGGGTGCTCAAGGAGGCGCCGCGCTATTTGCGGCGCGGAGGCATCCTGCTTTTCGAAGTGGGGCTTGGCCAGGATCGGCAGGTCATGAGTTTGCTCGAGCGTTCCAAGGCCTATGAGAGTATCCGGGCAGTCACCAACCAGGCCGGTGAGGTCAGGGTGGTTGTGGGACATACGAGGGCGCAGGCGTAAGCATCGCAGCCGCGGCAGGTAGACGCGCTGTCGCGGCTAGAAACGGCCGGGAAGTTGAAACAGAGTTGCGCGAGATTTCGGAAATCAGTTTCTCTTGCGTCAGTTTCTCTTGCGCATGACGTATTGCGCAATTCCCTCGATGGAATCGAGATTCTCCGGCAGCAGCTCGCTGTCTTCGACCGTGATGCCGAAGGTCTCCTCGATGAAGCCGATAACCTCGAGCACACCCGTCGAGTCCACGATGCCCTGGTCGAGGAGCGAGGTGTCGCTCTCCAGGCTCTCGGGATCGGCTATATAGAAATTCGAGGCCAGGAAAGCGCGAATTTGTTCGCTGCAGGTATCGGTTCTATCCTTGGTAGATAACATTTATTTCGCCTCCGGTACAAAAGATGAATGCTGATCAACTTCGCCCTGGTACCGACTCATGACAGGGCCGTTTTTTTGAGCTTACCCGTGTCGGTCATCGGCAGACTGGGTACGATGACGATGGACTTCGGAACCATGAAGTTTTCCAGCCGTCTCTGGCACTCTTTCTGCAACTGCTTTTCACCGATCATGCTTCCCTGCTCCATCACGACAAATGCCTTCACTGCTTGCCCGAGCAGTTCGTCCGGAACGCCGATGACCGCGGCTTCCCGTACGCCCGCAATGTTCATCAACACGTTTTCCACCTCCTTCGGCGCTATCTTCTCTCCGCGCGATTTTATGATCTCGTCGCCGCGACCGACGAAGTAGAGGTAGCCCTCGGCGTCCATCCGGCAGTAGTCGCCGGTGTATAGGACCTGCTCACCCGGCAGCGGGCCGGGCTTGAGCTTCCTGGCTGTCGCCTCCGGTTTGCCCCAATAGCCCTTCATCACCGTCGCTCCGCGGATGACGAGCTGACCAACGATGCCGGGGCCGACCCGGCTGTCATGCTCGTCGACAATCCACATTTCCGTATTGGGGATGGCGATCCCGACGCTCGACGGCTTTCGCTCCAGATCCTCCGGCGGCAGGTAGGTGCAGCGCTTGCATTCGGTAAGGCCGTACATCGAATAGATGCGGGCGCCAGAAAACAGTTCCTGCAGCAGGAGAATGTGCTTGAGCGGCAGGGCGGCCGCAGTGTTCGTGACGTAGCGAATACTCGAAAAATCCTGATCCCTGAGAGACCTGAGCTCCCCGAGTGCGGCGAAGATGGTCGGTACGCCGGGAAAACCCGTCACCCTTTCTTGCTTGATCAGCCCAAGGATCTGCGCCGGGAAGGCGAATGAGCGCTCAAGCACCAGCCGGGCGCCCGCGCCGAATGCCATGATCATCTGGTAAAGACCGTAGTCGAAGGCGAGCGGCAGGACATTGAGGATCACCTCGTCTTCGGCAAGCGCCAGGTATGAGGAAATCGAGGCGCACGCGGCGATCATGTTTCGATGCGTCAGCATCACGCCCTTGGGCTCGCCCGTCGAGCCGGACGTATAAATGATCGCAGCGAGATCGATGTCGATGCAGCGGCGCCAGGGCGGCGTGCTGCGGGCTGCCGCGACCGCGGCGTCCCAGCGCACAGCATGCGGCAATTCTTGCAGGTCGCTGTGTTCGATCGGCCCGGAGACGATCATGCGGCGCAACGATGGGCAATTCCGCGCCGGCTCCCTGAAAATCGAGTGCAGGTGTTTGTCGGTGATCAGTGCCGTCGGGCGGCAATCGTTGAGCAGATAATCAAGCTTGTCGCTTTTGGTGAGCGGATTGACGATGCACACCACGGCGTTGGCCTTTAGCACCGCCCAGAACGCAACGACGGCCTCGACAGTGTTGTCGGCGAAGACCACCACGCGATCGCCACGCGCAATTCCGGCATCGGTCAAATGGTGCGCTATGGCGTTCGAACGCATATCGAGATCGCCATAAGTGACGCGTTGATTGCCGCACACCAGGGCCACCTTCTCGCCGAGCCGGCTGGCAGAGTGGGTGAGACAGTCGTGCAGGAGCGGTACGGCGCCATGCATCATGCGAGCACCTCTTCGCGGTGTTCGCGGTCGATATCGATGCTGAGCTTGAGCGTGCGGGCCCCACTTGGACGGCTCGCGATAAATTGCCGATGGAGAAGCTGCGTCGACAGCACTCCGACCAGCGCCATATTGTCGGAGTTGGACAGGTCGCCGCCGCCGGCGCTGGCCTGGCACTTGCTCAGGAGCCGGGTAACCGACTTGGGATCGAAGACGTTCGTTTCGCGCAGCGCCGCCTCCGAAAGTGCTTCGCGAATGTAGGCCGGAGCGCCATCTGCGACAAAGCAAAGCGCGTTGGGAGCCCGGTAAGGCTGCTTCTTGCGGGTGACGATTTCCGACGGCACGATCGGTTGCGCTACGCGCTTCAGCACATGCTTTTCATCGAGCACGCGCAGCTTGTAGGCGGCCGGAAGCGAATTCGCGAGTCTCACGAGTTCATGATCGAGGAACGGGAAGCGCCCCTCGACGGAATGAGCCATCAGCATTCTGTCCCCTTGTGAGGAAAGCAGGTATCCCGACATCAGCGTCTGAATCTCTATGTACTGGTCCTGCGCAAGAGAGCCCCATCGCGAAAACTCCGGCGGCAGGCGGGCAAGCAGCTCGGACACGGCGTTGCGGCGCTCCGTTTGGGCGCGCATGTCTGCCGAAAACAGCCGCTTGATGGCGCTTGTGGTACGCCAGCGCGTGCCATGCGCAAAACCAGGCGCGTCACAGGCGTGAATGTCGCGCCCGAAGAACTGGCGTGCCATTGCCTGCTGCTGCACCGGCGAGCGGCTGAGATAGGGATAGAGGCGCTCCAGCAGCCGCGAGCGTCGCGTCGAGGCGGGCTGGCGTCCCCAGAAGCGGCGGACCTTGCCCTCGCGGAACAAATCGTAGCCGGCGAACATTTCGTCGGCCCCTTCGCCGGTAAGCACGACCTTGATGCCGTGCTGGCGCACCAGTCTCGAGAGCAGGAACAGCGGCGCCGGCGCGGTCCTGAGGATTGGCCGCTCGGTGTGGTAGATCACCTCAGGGAAGATGCCAGCGATATCGCTGCGCGAAACAACCACCTCATGATGGTCACTGCCGGCCACGCCGGCAACCAAGCGCTGGAAATGCGTCTCATCATACTCGGCGTCGGCAAAACGTAGCGAGAAAGTCTGGAAGCGCTCGCCCGCGAAGCGTCTCCCCAGCGTGGCGACCAGCGAGCTGTCGAGCCCGCCGGACAAATAGCAGCCGACCGGCACGTCGGCGCGTACTATCCTGAGCGCCGTCGCGGCTTCCAGGGCGCTGCGCACTTCCTCCACCGCGTCATCAAGCGAGCCGGTGAATTCATCATCGCCGGGTCCGTCAACCTCTGGATAGTCAGGCTTCCAAAAAGCCCGCTCCCGGACGACGCCGCTGTCATAAATGCGGACATGCCCCGGCGTGAGTTCGCTTACTCCTCCAAACACGCCTTGTGGCGGCGCGACAGTCCAGAGTGTGAAAGTCTGATCGATGCCGGCTGGATCGAAGGCGCGGGGTATATCCGCATCGGCCGCGAAAATGGCCTTCACCTCGCTGGCGAAGTAAAGCCGCCCGCCATGCTCGCAAAAGTGCAGCGGGCAGATGCCGAACCGATCCCGAGACAAGACGAGACGACCTGCCACGGAGTCCCAGATGGCGACTGCCCACTGCCCATTCATTCGCTCGAAGGCGGCCTCGCCCCAGGCATGATAGGCATGGACGATGACCTCGGTGTCGCTGCGTGTGCGGAAGCGATAACCGAGCGCGACCAGATCTTGTCGCAGCTCGACGTAATTGAAGATTTCGCCGTTGAAGACGATCCACATCGTGTCGCCCGCGCCGGCGAGTGGCTGCTGGCCGCTTGCGAGATCGATGACGGACAGGCGGGCATGCGCCAATCCCGCACGTCTGTCCCGGTAAAGGCCGCGCTCGTCCGGGCCGCGATGCGCCAGCGCGCCCGCCATACGTATCAGCGCATCCCGGGAAGGGGGCGCCGCTGCGGCGCTCAGCGACACAATTCCGGCGATGCCGCACATCGCCCTAGCCCTCGCCCATTGAAGAGGACACCAACGGCCGCGCGTGAAGATAACGTGCGACGCGCCGCTTGCTGTCGATATCCTTGAAAACCTTCTGGACCTGCATCACCGTGAGGCTGGTTGCCTCAGCGACGTCTTCGTCGGCGATCCCATGGTTCAAGCCGTAGAGGCACAGATCCATCAGATAATAAGGAAGCGCGAAGTAGAACTCCTCCTGACTCTGCGCCATCGAGAAGGTGTCCGTGGTGGGCGGTCTGCGCCGGACCTCTTCGTCCACCCCAAGATATTCGGCCAATTGGTAGACCTGGGTCTTGTAGAGGTGGACGATTGGCATCAGGTCGGCAATTCCGTCGCCCTGCTTGACGAAGAAGCCCTGGTCGTACTCCAGGCGGTTCGGCGTGCCCGCTACCGCGTAGTTGAGGCGGTCGGCATGGTAATATTCGGTCATCTTGCGCAGGCGCTGCTTGTAGTTGGTTGCAGCGACGATCTGCAGATAGGCTGCCGACGGCAGGCGCACTGTGTCGGTCCTGCCCTCGGGGTCCTGAACCGTGAGGCGCGTGATGTTGAGACCGTTGCTCTCGAGAACCGAGGCGAGCACCAGCTTGCATTTCCAGCCGTCCCCATATTCGGGAACGACGGTCTGGATTGCTTCGGTCTGTCGTCTGTAGGCGCCGATCGCTTCCAGGGCCGGCGTCATATCCTCCAGGATCGTTTCGATACCAAGGTGTGCGGCGACAATGCGGCCGAGCCTCAGTGAGTCGCCGGAGGAATGGCGCTCCGGCATGAATATCCCGAGGACCTTGCCTTTCCCAAAGGCGCGAACACACAACGCCGCAACGACGGAGCTGTCGATGCCGCCTGAGAGGCCGACCACCACGCCTCGACGTCGCAGCGTGCCAAGGACCTGCTGGCGCAAGATCTGGACGATGCGATCGACTTCCGCGCCAGCGTCGAGCACCAGGGCGTCTTTGCCGAATGATGAGATCAGGTCGATGGCTTGTACTCCAGTTTGCGAGACTCGATTGGCGAATAGGTTTTCGCCACCGCTTTCTCGATAAGGGGACGATTGGTGGTAAGGTGAGGCTCTACAACCAGATCGATGTGGCTGCCGACGATCGGAATCACGTCCAGATGGGCGAAGACGTTATCCCAGCCGATTGCCAGAGGCATTCCGGGTCGAGCACAGCGGAACAGGGTGCCTGTGATCGGCAGAGCCGGCTTTGGCTCTGCCACCCACTGGAAGAAAGCTCGCGCCCGCAAAACCTCTTGCAGTTCCAGTTTGGTTCTAAAGCTCGTCGCGTTGAACTGTCCTTGAGCGAAGCGGTCGAGAAACTGGACCAGTTGTGCCTCACGCTTCATTGCCACGGCAACTTTCGCGAGGGCGCGGCAAGCCATCCGGTAAGCGGACACGCGGTTGGTTCGGATTCGATTGACTGTGCGCGTAAACGTCTCCCAGCGGGCGCTTCGCTCCCCGACGAGGCTGGTGTCGAGGATGCCGAGGAACTTTACGGTTCGCCCCGCTGCCAGCAGCCGCGCCGCAACTTCGAAGGCAACAGCGCCGCCGAGCGAATGGCCGAGAAGTCGTACATGGCCCGAGGGTTGGGCGCGGCGGATCTGGTCGACGGCGGCGTCGGCCATATCGGCGAGGCTGTCTTGTCCGCGCAGTATCATAGCCAGGGCCGGATACCTGATCGGGGCAACACGGGTCACCTTGCCCATCGCTGCTGCAAAGGCAGCAAGGCTCGGGCCATAGCCGACGGACCCCGGGAACAGAAAAAGAACGGGAGGGTCGTGCTTCTGGGCGCGCGCGCTTTGATCGCCTGCCTGGGCGGACACGACCGCCTTGACCATTTGCTCCAGGCTCATCCCGACGGTGAAGGCCTCAAGGCCGAGTTCCTGCCCGATGGCGCTTTCGATTTCCATGACGCAGTGCAGCAGCTTTAGCGAATCTCCTCCGGCGTCATCCCAGCGTCCTGCCGCTACGCGCGTATTGAGAATGCTGGTCCATGCCCGCTGAACGACCTGCTGCGCAGTCAGCTTGCCTCGCGGCTCGAGCGGACGCGCGGTCGCCGCTGTCTCTCTGGCTGAAAGATCCATCTCTGCAAGTGTCGTGATGTCGACTTTGCCGCTCGGCAGACGCGGAATCTCGGCGATCGTGTGCAACCGCAAGGGACGCAGCGGCGGCGGCAGATTGGTCCTGACAAGCTGGCGAAGCTCGTCCGAAAAGGTCGCTTCGGCCGAGCGCCGAGGAACAGCAAAGGCGACAAGCTCATTCGCGGCCGTCACGATTGCCACGGCATCCGCGACAGAGGGTGCACAACGCAGCACCCGTTCGAGTTCGGCAGGCTCGACGCGTCGACCGTTGATTTTTACCTGGCGCCCCTTGCGACCGACGATGTGCAGTAGGCCTTGATCATCAAGTCGAACGAGGTCACCTGTCGCGAAAATCCGAAGGCCTGGATCGTGCGGGTCTGATGTTGCCGGCACAACCGCCCCGTCCTCCCAATGGCCAAGCAGGACATACGGGCTCCTGATCAGAAGCTCTCCGCTGCGGCCCGGTTGAACACGGCGGCCCGCTTCGTCGACAATTGCGAAGGTGATTCCAGGCAGCAGCCAGCCAACTGGAACCGAATCTCCATGCTCTGGCCAGTCTCGCGGCAGGAACCATTGCGAGCCGGTGGTCTCGGTTGACGAATAACCGATCTGGATAAGGCACGTATCGGAGACGGCCTTGCGCAGCAGGGCGATGTCGGTCCAGGGCACCTTCTCGCCACCGATCCGGGCGACTCTGAGTGAATGGAACGCTTCTGCAGGTCCGTCTGCCATAAGCGCGCGAAGCAGTGCCGGCACCAGATAGGTGATTGTCACGTCTTCGGATCGCACCAGGCGTTGAACGGCGCGCAAGCCGACCGCTTCGACTTCGACCAGATGCAAGGTGGCGCCGGTGAGAAGAGCAGCAAGAATCTCCCGGCACCCGGCGATTGTGGCCGGTCCTGTCAATGGCAGGAAAACATCATCCGAGTTGATGTGGCACGCATCGACATATTGCTGGACCCGGCACAGCAAGCTGCGCTGGCTGTTAACGATGCCTTTGGGCCGGCCCGTACTCCCTGACGTATAAAGCACGATGGCGGGCGCATCGACCGAGACGGAATAAGAACGAGGCACTTGCCCAGCCTGCGAGGCCGCACTGGTCGACACATCGATCCAACTGACCAGGTGAGGCAAACCATCGGGTCGGACATTGCCCTCGCCCAGGACAGCTGAGAGCCGCGCCCCGGCCACGATTTCAAGGATACGCGAGCTAGGATCTCGCGCGTTGAGTGGCACCGAAGGCCGCCCAGCCGTCATGCTTGCCAGCATGGCAATGGGATACCAGGCCGAGTTGGCCTGAAGAATCCCTATCGCCTGTCCGTCTGGGACGGCCGCCGCGATCTGGTGGGACAGCGTCTCGACTGACCGGAGGAGCTGGGAATAGGTCAGACGATTGGCGCCGTCGCTGATTGCAAGCTTGTCGGGGTACTGGCGGACGACATTTCTCAGGTGATCGAAGGCCGCAATGTTGGTAAAATCGACGCCCAATCTTTGAAATGGACGCAGTACGGGACCACCCTGATCCAGTGCGTATTGTGGGACACTTGACCAATTATCGGAGGTCGTTGTCTGACAATCCACCGCTAGATCCTGATCCGCGACTTCTGATCCCAAATATGCCGAAGACATGAGTTGCCTACGCTAAGATTAGGGTCACTTATCGCCCCCCGCCCCAATCTTTTCATCGATCATTCTGATGATGCCCCGATCTTCCTCAAGGACGCTTGGTTAGTCACTTCGCCTGTTTCGCAAGCCACCGGCCGAACCAATCATGCCGGGCTCGCTGGCTGTTGTGGTGCGCATGACACGGACACATGCCAAGGCGGGCTCGAAGACCACGGTGGGGTCGAAGATGGAATTGCCGCTATTCAGGCATATTGCCTATTCGGTGGTTCTCCCGCGCGATACCGGCGATGCTTCGGTATCGGAATAGCTGCCGGGGACGAAACAATATGCATAGATCTGTCCCCGATTTTCGTCGGTCACGCGGATCCAATCCTTTTCCCACGTTCGGAAGGTAATACGCCCGTCCGTCATCATGGCTGCGGCTCTGAACGGACTCGGCGCGTTGACAACGCGCACCGAGATAACATCGTCGCCGTCCATACGCTCGACGAGATACGTCTGCATGAAAGCCTCCCCATGCCCCCGCTAGATCACCCGCACTTTAACGCCGGCTAATGAATTCGGTTGCAACTGCTTGGCGAAACTTTGGGTCCGATACTTTCCGTACCCACCGGCAACTTGGTCCTCCGTATCCGTCAGGTTTTTCAGCGACGGGATGCCAGTTCAGGGGAAGGCAGGCTGATTGCGGCCATGCCGGCGACATGCCAATCTGCGCCGCAACGTTTAGGCCTCCGCCTCCGCGGGCAATGGAAAAGGCGCTCGAATGGGCTCCTTTATGCTGTCCGTGTATGCTGTCCGTGATCTGGCATTCTGCCCGTGATTTGGCCTCATCGGACGACCCTGCAGGCCTTTGCGGGACATCCACATAGCGTGGCGTCGCCATCACCGAGGCATAACAATATGCGTCGGCGGAGAAATGGGACGACGGTTCGAGGTTTTCTGAATGTGCCTCACGACGACTGCGTCGTGTCGACGATCCGTTGGAACAGAAGGCCTGGTGCTGGAACGTCAATCGTATTTGGCCAGGAAGCGCCCGACGGCGCTGAGGCAGTCGTGCTTTTCCTCCACATGCGGCATGTGGCTGGAATTCGGGAAGACCAGGCCTTCAACGTACGGGATAAGATCCAGAAAGGGCTGGACGCAGGCCTCGGTCGCTTCGTCGTAGAAGCCGCGGAAAACCAGGGTCGGCGCCTCGATCCGATGCAGGCGGTCGACGATGGTCCAGTTCCGCATCGTGCCGATGACGTGGAACTCATTGGGACCGTTCATGGTGTGATAGACGGTCGGATCTTCCTCGATTGCCGCAAATGTCCGGGCGACCTCTGGCGGCATCGGAACGACGCGACAGACATGACGGTCGTAGAAAGCCTTCGTCGCCGCAACATATCCGGGGTGATCGGTGGTTCCCGCCGCTTCGTGCCGGTCGAGCGCACTTTGCACATCGGCTGGCAACTCGGCGCGCAATTGCCGAGCTCCTTCCACCCACAGCGCCATCGAGGCCAGCGAATTGGCCAGGATCAATGCCTTGAGCCCCTCAGGGCGGCGCACGGCGTGCTCGGCCGAGAGTATGCCGCCCCAGGACTGGCCGAGCAGTGCATAATGGCCGGCAATGCTGAGATGGGCGAGCAACGCATCGAGTTCGCCCAGGAAGAAATCGACGGTCCAGAAGTCGCCGCCCTTGTCCGGCAGATGGGTCGATTTGCCGTTGCCGATCTGATCGTAGTGGATGACGGCTCGCCCGGTTCCGGCAAGCTCCTTGAATGAGTCCACATAGTCGTGGGTGCAGCCCGGTCCACCATGAGCGACGACCAGGGGCAGCTTGCCCGACCCGATGTCCCCGGTCACACGGTACCAGGTGCGATAGCCCTTGTAGTCGCTAAATCCTTCGGTGATCGTATGTGCCGTCACAGTCCAAGCTCCGCATCATGGCGCGGCAGGAGCCACTTTGGTGCACCCCTCCCAAGCCTTGTTTGCGGCCGACGGTACTAAGCGGCCCAGCGCATTTACAGCTAGCACTATTTATAGGTTCGCCGGTTATGGGTTCGCCCGAGGCAAGGCCGATCGCCCGCAGGTCGCGAGCCTCAATGCTCCGGTTCGAGCAGCCGGTAATGGGCGGCGAGCGCGATGGCATGGAAGCGGTTGCGCGCGCCAAGCTTTCGCGTCGCCGCGTTGAGGTGCAGCGTTGCGGTAGGCACCGCGCGGCCAATCTCACGCGCAACCTGCTTGGCCGTCAGTCCGGCAGCGGCCAGGCGCAGGCACTGACGTTCGCGCGACGTCAGATGGACATGTTGGCAGGTGCGGATTCCGGCGTCGAAACCGGCGTAGGCGGAGTCATGCAGCAGATGACCCAGATCTCCGATCTCGGCGATCAAGGGTCTGGCTTCGAGCTCGAACCCGGCCTCCGGATCGGCACGGATCGCAGTGAAGGTGGCGAGATCGCCGCCGGCAAGGCGAATGGGTACGGTGACGCCGCAGGTCATCCTGGTGTCAAGCAAATAGCTGACCACAGGATCGTGCTTGGACTGGAGCACGCGCTGCATGACGGTGCTCTGAACGCCGCTGTGCGACCAGAGAAACGGTCTCGATACGGTGAGCGCGGCCTCCTGCACCGGGTCAAGCTGATAATATCCGCCCTTGCACCAGAGATCCTGCATGTCGCGCGGCACGTTGCGCAGAGCCATCAACGAGGGCGTGATAAGCTCGCCCTTGTGACTGACCGGCACGGGCGTATAGTCGTAGATGAATGCGGTGAAACCGATAGGCTCCAGCACCTCCGTTGCCACCGCCATGGCAGCGTCGATGCTCATTCCGGTTTGGAACCGGCTCTCTAGATCGCCTGGAAGGCTTTGCATCGGGCAAGCTTACCCGCTGATGATTGCTTGTCAAATAGCCATGTCGGCCGGCTGCTCAACAAATAGGCGGGGATAAGCCTGTCCGACCCTATCTATCTTAATAGCTATCCCGTCCGGCTTCGCTCGCCGTAGTCTTTTGCGATTGGGCCAAGTAGCGGACACCGTTCGCAAACCCAGACTGTTTCAGCCGCGCAATGGTCGATCGACCGGGCTCAGCGCGGCAAAAGCCGAGACGCCTCCATGAGGGAACAAATATGCGACCCCAAAAAGCATTTGCAGCGTTGATGCCCTGCCTGGCTCTGCTCGGCGTGTCCATGATGTCGCCGGCAAACAGTGCCCTGGCCACCGAGGGCAAGCCAGGCGGCACACTCCGACTGCTGGCCAATGCCGCGGCAGGCACCGCCGATCCGCACATCAACTACACGCTGCAGTATTTCCAGATCAATTATGTCCTCTACGATGGCTTGGTGACCTACAAGAAGGCCGGGGACAAGACCGGCTTCGAAGTCGTCGCGGACCTGGCGGAAAGCCTCCCGCAGGTCGAGAACGGCGGCAAGACCTACGTCTTCAAGCTGCGCAAGGGCATCAAATTCGCGGATGGCTCGGATGTCACCACGAAGGACGTGGTGGCTTCGTTCCAACGCATCTTCAAGATCAGCGGGCCGACGGCCGGGACCTTCTACAAAGGCATCGTCGGCGCGGATGCGTGCTTGAAGACGCCTGCGACGTGTACCCTCGAAGGTGGCCTGTCAGTCGACGACGCCGCCGGAAACATTACCTTCAATCTGGTCCAGCCGGATGCCGAGTTCCTGCAGAAGCTGGCTGTTCCGCACGCGTCGATCCTGCCGGCGAGCGCGCCGCTGAAGGACGCCGGCACCGATCCGATCCCGGGCACCGGACCCTACATGATCGCCAGCTACGATCCCAACAAGCTGATGAAGATTGTGCGCAACCCTCATTTCAAGGAATGGAGCAAGGAAGCGCAGCCGGCCGGATATCCGGACGAGATCGACTACGAATTCGGCCTAACCGACGAGGCGGCGGTGACCGCTGTCGAGAACGGCCAGGCGGACTGGATGTTCGACCCGCCGCCGTCCGACCGTCTCGCCGAACTCGGCACCAAATATGCCAAGCAGGTCACGGTTCATCCGCTGACAGCGATGTGGTACGCGCCGATGAACACCAATCTGGCGCCGTTCAACGACATCCGCGTTCGCCAGGCAGTGAACTTCGCGATCGACCGCGCCGCGATGGTCAAGCTGTTCGGCGGCAGCAATCTGGCGCAACCGGCCTGCCAGATCCTGCCACCGGGCTTCCCGTCATTTGTGGCCTATTGCCCGTTCACCGCCAATCCGGGCGAGAAGTGGTCAGCACCGGATATGGACAAGGCCAAGCAATTGGTCGCTGAATCGGGAACCGCAGGTCAGGAGGTGACGATCATCACCGAGGACACCACGGTCTCCAAAGCGATCGGCGTCTACCTGCAGGATGTGCTCAACCAGCTTGGCTACAAGACGTCGGTCAAGCCGATCTCGCAGAACATACAGTTCACCTACATCCAGAACACCAATAACAAGGTGCAGATTTCGATCTCGCAATGGTTCCAGGATTACCCGGCGCCATCGAATTTCCTGCAGGTCTTGTTCAGCTGTGCCTCGTTTACGCCGGGCTCCGACGCCTCGGTCAATATTTCGGGGTTCTGCGACAAGTCGATCGACGCATCGATGGACGAGGCAGAGGCAGCCACCATCGCCGATCCGGCCAAGGGCGCGACACTCTGGACCGCCATCGACAAGGCTGTGACGGACAAGGCTCCGGTCGCTGTCCTGTTCACGCCAAAGCGCGTCGATGTGATCTCTTCCAGGCTGAAGAACTTCACCTTCAGCCCGCAATTCTACTGGATTGTCAGCCAGTCCTGGGTGGAATAGCCGACCGGAGCCAATGCGACGGAGTGCCGCTGGCTCTCCGTCGCATTTCCTTTTCCGGCGGATCAGCGCATCTTCCAGGCCGCGATTTTTCCCAGGCAATCCTGTTCATGGTCAATGTCATTGCGGACCAGCCTGCCATCCCGGTTCGCCGGGCCACCGATGGCCCGTGGCGCACCGCATGGCGCAAGCTGAAAGGCGATCGTTCGGCAATATCTGCCTTCGCCGTGCTCGTCGTCATCGTGATCGCCTCGCTCGCGGCGCCGCTTTATGCGCGGTACGTCTCCGGCACCGATCCATTTGTGACCAATCTCAATGGCGAGATCGTCGTCGATGGGGTGACCCAGCCGGTGCTGCAGCCCTCCACCGAAGGCCTTGGCCTCGGCATGACGCCGGTCGGGCCGACCTGGCGCATCGGACCCTATATGCTGGGTGCCGACAACCAGGGCCGTGACGTCGCGGCGCGGCTGCTTTACGGCGGACGGGATTCGCTGTTGATCTCGGGTGCTGCAGCCGTGCTGTGCCTTGTCCTCGCGACATTCCTTGGGGTCGTTTCCGGCTTCTTCGGCGGCATCGTCGACATCGGCCTGTCGCGCATTCTCGACGTGCTCTGGGCTTTTCCGATTTTCCTGTTGGCAATTTCATTGTCGATCGTGCTGATTGCGCAGAGTATCCAGATCGGTCCGTTCGAAATCCGCTCCGGCAGCCTGTGGCTACCGGTCTTCATCATCGGCATCGTCTATGTGCCCTATGTGGCGCGGCCGATCCGCGGCCATGTCCTGACCTTAATGCATGCCGAATTCGTCACCGCTGCGATCGGCCTTGGCGCATCGCCCTGGCGCATCCTTTTGCGCGACATCATGCCCAATGTGGTGACCCGCATCATCGTTTTCGTGCCGTTGATCCTGGCGCTCAACATGATGACGGAATCCTCGCTGTCGTTCCTGTCGATCGGCGTGCAGCCGCCGGATGCCAGCTGGGGCACGATCATCCAGGACGGCCAGGGCCTGCTCTATTCGCGGCCGGTCGTGGCACTGGCGCCGGGGCTAGCCATTGTGATCACGGTGCTGGCTCTAAACATTCTGGGCGACGGCGTGCGCGACGCGCTCGATCCGAAATCCTCGCCGAGGGGCGTCTAGTGGTTGCCGCGCTCGGCTTCCGGCTTGGCCAGATGGTGCTGGTTATGTTCGGTATCAGCGTCGTCGCTTTCCTGATCTTCTTTGCGACGCCTGGCGCTGATCCATCGGCGCGCATTGCTGGCCGCAATGCTTCGCAAGAGACGCTGATCCAGGTGCGCCACGATTTCGGTCTCGACCGGCCATTGCCGGTGCAATATGGGCTGATGATGAACCGGCTTTTCGTCAGCCGCGATCTCACCTCCTTCGTCAATCGCGGGCAGCGCGTCATTCCGACCGTGATAAGCGCCATTCCCGTGACGCTGTCGCTGGTCGGCGGCGCGGCAGTGCTGTGGGTGCTCGGCGGATTGATCGTCGGTGTGATCGCAGGCGCAACGCGCGGTACATTCATTGATCGCGCGCTGATGATCCTGAGCCTGGTAGGTGTGTCGATCCCGGTCTTCTGGCTGGGCGAGGTCGCCAACCTGCTGACGCAAAGCCGCTGGCACGACAACTGGCTGTTTTCCTGGGTTCCTCCGCTCGGCTACATCCCCCTGACCGAGAATCCCTGGGGCTGGTTCAAGGCGCTCGTCATTCCGTGGTTCACGCTGGCAACCCTTTATGTCGGCCTCTACGGCCGGGTGCTGCGGGCAAGCCTGATCGAAATGATGCAGGAGGATTTCATCCGCACCGCCCGGGCCAAGGGGATCGGCGAACGCCGGGTGCTGCTGCATCATGGCCTCAGGACCTCTTTGGTCGCATTCGTCACCATGTTCGGCCTCGATTTCGGTGCCTTGGTCGGCGGCGGCGCGCTGTTGACCGAAGTGGTCTTCGGATTGCAGGGTGTCGGAAAACTGACGTATGAGGCGCTGCAGACCCTCGATCTGCCGATGATCCTGGCCACGGTGATTTACGCCGCCTTCTTCGTGGTGATGGCAAACTTCGTCGTCGACGTCGTCTTCGTCATAATCGACCCGAGGGCGCGCAATGTCGGCTGATGCTCCCCTTCTGGTGGTCAAGGACCTCACTGTCTCCTTCCGCAGCGACGAAGGCCTGGTGCGGGCGGTGGGAGGTGTTTCGTTCTCCGTCGAGCAGCGCGAGATCGTCGGTGTGGTCGGCGAATCCGGTTCGGGCAAAAGCCAGACCTTGCTCGCCATTATGGGGTTGATCGACAGCCCCAACGCTATCGTCTCCGGTTCCATCCGTTTCATGGGACAGGAGCTGATCGGGCTCAAGCGGCGTGCGCTCGATGCCATCCGCGGCCGCCAAATCGCGATGATCTTCCAGGATCCGATGTCTGCGCTCACCCCGGTGCATACGATCGGCAACCAGATCGGCGAGCAGGTCCGCGCGCATGAAAAGGTGTCGGCGAAAGCGGCACGGGCGAGGGCCGTGCAATTGCTGGATGCGGTCGGCATCGCAAATCCGGATCGGGTCATCGACAGCTACCCGCACCAGCTTTCCGGCGGTATGCGCCAGCGCGCGGTGATTGCCATGGCGCTCTCGTGCAACCCGGCGCTGCTCGTCGCGGATGAACCGACTACAGCCCTCGATGTTACCGTGCAGGCGCAGATCCTCGAACTGATCGGACGATTGCGCGACCAGTTCGGTTCCGCTGTGATCCTGGTCACGCATGATCTTGGCGTCGTCGCCGAAGTCGCGGACCGGGTACTGGTTATGTATGGCGGACGCTTTGTCGAGGAGGGCGGCAAGAGCAGCGTGTTCCGGGCGCCGCTGCATCCCTACACATGGGGCTTGTTCGGCTCGATCCCGCCGATGGAGGGACCACGTCCAGCCCGGCTCGCTGCCATTCCGGGAATTCCGCCGTCGCTCTCCAACCTGCCGAAAGGCTGCGCCTTCAGCCCCCGCTGCGCCTTTCGCCACGACGCCTGTCTGGTTCAACTGCCGATCATGCAAGGCGAGAGCCATCGCGCCGCGTGCCTGTTGCCGGAGCCTACGCGCAGACAATTCGCTGCCCAGAGGCCTGGCGGCGTGGTGGAGATGCAACGATGAATGCCAGGCCACTCGAACGTCCGCTGCTTCGTGCCGGCGACCTGTCGAAGCGCTATAGCGTCGGCCGCTCGATCTTCCCGGCGCAGCGCCGGACCGTGCATGCGGTTGATAGGGTGTCGCTCGACATCTGGCCCGGGGAGACCCTCGGCATCGTCGGCGAGTCCGGTTGCGGCAAATCCACGCTTGGCCGGTGTCTGGTGCGTCTGACCGAAATCAGCTCGGGGTCGCTGGAATTCGAGGGCCGCGACATCAGCGACGCCTCCCAGCGCCAGCTTCGTCCGTTGCGGCGGCAGATGCAGATGGTCTTTCAGGATCCCAGCGCTTCGCTCAATCCGCGCCGGCGGGTCGGCGATCTGCTGGCCGATCCGTTCCGCATCCATGAACGCCTCTCGGCATCGGAAATGGCGGACCGCGTGGCCGAGCTCCTGCGCCGGGTCGACTTGTCGCCCCAGCACGCATCGCGCTACCCGCACGAATTCTCCGGCGGCCAGCGCCAGCGTATCGGCATCGCCCGCGCGCTGGCGCTGCGGCCACGGCTGATCGTGGCCGATGAGCCGGTCTCGGCGCTCGACGTGTCGATCCAGGCGCAGATCGTCAATCTGCTCGCCGACCTGCGCGAGGAGTTCAACCTGACCTATGTGTTCATCGCCCACGATCTTTCCGTGGTGCGTCAAATCTCGAGCCGTGTGGCGGTGATGTATCTGGGGTCGATCGTGGAGAGCGGGCCGACCGACGAGGTCTTTGCGGCGCCCAGACACCATTACACCGCGGCGCTGCGTTCCGCCGTGCCGATACCCAGCATTGACCGGGCGCGGCGCGGCCGGCTGGTGCTCAAGGGTGATCTGCCCAGCCCGATGAACCCACCCTCGGGGTGCCGGTTCCACACCCGTTGCCCAGCTGCCACCCCGATCTGCCGCAGCGAGCGCCCGCTTCTCCAAAGCATTGGCGAGGGCCGCCTGGTCGCGTGCCATCATCCAGCCGACGGTTGACTAGGGGAATTCTCGTTCAACGATATCCGGACCGTCAGCCGTAATCATTGCTTCGGCGAGAATAGAGGCCGATCTGGACGCCGCACGATCCGGCGCTATGTTGCGCTTCGGCGGCCGGGCATCGCAGATGCCTAATACTAAAGTAACTGTTCTCGCGTTGCCGAGCGATGCTACGATTTGAAGGACGGCGGCCGTACAGCGCTGCGTGATTTTGCGCCGGCGAGGACGGAATGTGGGAGGCCACTCTTCGTGCTGCAGCAGGCTGCCGCCGACATGTTGCTCGGTTGTCGACCATAAGGGAGGAAGTCACCAATGAAGATATCGTACCTGGTCTCAGCCGCGCTTCTTGCAGCGACCGCGATGCCTGCCGCAGCCGCCGAGATTTCCGACGGCAAGATCAAGATCGGCATTCTCAACGACCAGTCGGGCGTCTATGCCGATTTCGGCGGCAAGTGGTCGGTTGAGGCCGCCAAGATGGCGGTCGAGGATTTCGGCGGCAAGGTACAAGGCTCGCCGATCGAGATCGTCAGCGCCGACCACCAGAACAAGCCGGACATCGCCTCCAACATTGCGCGGCAGTGGTATGACACCGAACAGGTCGATTCCATCATGGAACTGACCACCTCCTCGGTGGCGCTCGCCGTCCAGGGAATTTCCAAGGAGAAGAAGAAAATTGACATCGTCACCGGCGCCGCGACCACCGAACTCACCGGTAAACAGTGCTCGCCCTATGGCTTCCACTGGGCCTACGACACGCATTCGCAGGCAGTGGGGACTGGTGGCGCTCTCGTCCAGCAAGGCGGCGACAGCTGGTTCTTCGTCACAGTCGATTATGCATTCGGCTATTCGCTGAAGGAGCAGACCGCAAAGTTCGTCGAGAGCCATGGCGGCAAGGTGGTTGGCGAGGTGCGTTACCCGCTCGGGTCGACCGACTATTCATCCTTCCTGCTGCAGGCGCAATCGTCGGGCGCCAAGGTTATCGGCCTGGCGAATGCCGGCCTCGACACCTCCAACTCGATCAAGCAAGCGGCCGAATTCGGTATCGTGCAGGGCGGTCAGCGGCTTGCAGCACTTCTGTTCACGCTGGCCGAGGTGCATGGGCTCGGTCTCGAGGCGGCGCAAGGCGTGGTGCTGACCGAAGGTTTCTACTGGGATCGCGACGACAAGAGTCGCGAGTTCGCCCAGCGCTTCTTCAAGCGCACCAACCGCATGCCGAATATGATCCAGGCCGCCACCTATTCAGCGGTGACCCAGTATTTGAAGGCGATCGACAAAGCCGGCACCGATGGAACCGAGGCGGTCGCCAAGGAATTGCATGCGATGCCGGTGAACGATGTCTTTACGGCGAACGGCAAAGTGCAGGCCGACGGCAACATGGTTCACGACATGTATCTTTATCAGGTCAAGTCGCCGAGCGAGAGCACCAAGGAGTGGGACTATTACAAACCGCTCGCCACGATCCCCGGTAACGAGGCGTTTCTGAGCCCCAAGGAGAGCGGCTGTCCCACGGCAGGCGAGTGATTGGCGGACCGATGGCGCCGCCTGGACCGGATGGGCCGCGGGTAGTGCTTTCCGCCCGCGGTTTGCGGCGTGACTTCGCCGGCTTTGTTGCGGTCAGGAATGTCGATCTCGACCTCTACCACGGCAATATCCACGCGCTGATCGGACCCAACGGCGCTGGCAAGACCACCGTCTTCAACCTGCTCACCAAGTTCCTGCCGCCGACCAGCGGCAGGATCGAACTGCTCGGCCACGACATCACCCGCACCTCGCCGGCCAAGGTCGCGCGGATGGGCCTGGTGCGCTCGTTCCAGATCTCGGCGGTGTTTCCGCATCTCAGCGTGCTCGACAATGTGCGCGTTGCATTGCAGCGACCGGCCGGACTCAGCGTTCAGTTCTGGCGCTCGCTGTCTGTGCTCGATCGGTTGACGCCGCGCGCCGAGGAGCTTTTACGGTCTGTCGGCCTCGACGATGCCAAGAACAGGCCCGCCGCCGATCTCTCCTATGGCAGGAAACGCGTGCTCGAGATCGCCACGACGCTGGCGCTCGACCCGAAAGTGCTGCTGCTCGACGAGCCGATGGCCGGCATGGGGCATGAGGATGTGCGCACGGTTTCCGACATCATCCGCTCGGTCGCCAGGGAGCGTGCGGTGCTGATGGTCGAGCACAATCTGACTGTTGTAGCCGATCTTTGCGACTGGATAACCGTCATGCAGCGCGGCGAAATCCTTGCCGCCGGCGACTACTCCACGGTCAGCCGCGACGAGCGGGTGAGGATCGCCTATATGGGCACCGCCGATGAGTGACGCCGCGCCGCTTCTCGCAGTCCGCGGCCTCAACGCCTGGTATGGCGAGAGCCATGCGCTGCACGGCGTCGATCTTGAGGTCTTTCCAGGTGAAACTGTGACGTTGCTGGGCCGCAACGGCGTCGGCAAGACTACGACATTGCGCGCCATTATCGGGCTGATCCGCCAGCGGAGCGGCCAGATTTTTTTCGACGGCAAGGATCTGATGCGCCTGCCATTGCACCGGACCGCGCATCAAGGCATCGGCCTGGTGCCGGAGGAACGCGGCATCTTTGCGACGCTGACCGTGGACGAGAATCTGGTTCTGCCGCCGATCGTCGCCGAGGGCGGCATGAGCGTGGAGGAAATATTCGATCTTTTCCCCAATCTGAAGGAGCGCCGCAACAGCCCGGGCACCAGGCTGTCGGGCGGCGAGCAGCAGATGCTGGCGATCGCGCGCATGCTCAGAACCGGCGTGAAAATGCTGCTTCTCGATGAGCCGACCGAGGGCCTGGCTCCGGTCATTGTGCAGCGCATCGGCGATCTGCTGGCGACGATGAAAAAGCGCGGCATGACGATCCTGCTGGTCGAGCAGAATTTCCGCTTTGCCAGCCGCGTCACCGACCGTTTCTACCTGATGGAGCACGGCAAGGTCGTGGCGGGCTTTCCGGTCGGCGAACTGCCGGATCGCATGACGCTGCTGCATGAAGTGCTGGGTGTATGATGGCGCCATGACGATGATCTTCGAGATACCCGTTCAGGCATTCCTCGGCCAATTGCTGGTCGGCCTCATCAACGGCTCGTTCTACGCAATGTTGAGCCTGGGCCTGGCTGTCATATTCGGCCTGTTGCGCGTCATCAATTTTGCCCACGGCGCGCTCTATATGCTCGGCGCCTTCGTCGGGTACCTGCTTCTCACCCGCTTCGGCATCGGCTACTGGCCGGCTCTGATCCTGTCGCCGCTGATCGTCGGCGGCTTCGGCGTCGTGGTCGAGCGCCTGGCGCTGTCGAGGCTTTACGACATCGACCCGCTTTACGGGCTGCTTTTCACCTTTGGCCTCGCGCTCGTGCTCGAAGGGGTGTTCCGTTACTACTATGGCGTATCGGGAAGTCCTTATTCCGTGCCGCCGCTGCTCTCCGGGGGAACCAATCTCGGCTTCATGTTCCTGCCCAATTATCGCGGCTGGGTGGTGGTCGCCTCGATGATCGTCTGTTTCGGCACCTGGGCGCTGATCGAGAAGACCAGGCTGGGCTCCTATCTGCGCGCGGCGACGGAGAACCCCGGCCTGGTGCAGGCTTTCGGCGTCAACGTGCCGTTGCTGCTGACCCTCACCTACGGCCTCGGCGCCGCTCTTGCCGGGCTTGCAGGGGTTCTCGCCGCGCCGATCTATCAGGTGAGCCCGCTGATGGGATCTGACCTCATCATCGTCGTCTTCGCCGTCGTCGTGGTCGGCGGCATGGGATCGATCCTCGGGGCGATCGTCACCGGTTACATGCTTGGCCTCGCCGAAGGCCTGACCAAGGTCTTCTATCCCGAAGCCTCCAATCTGGTGGTCTTCGTCATCATGGCAATCGTGCTTCTGGTCCGGCCAGCCGGCCTGTTCGGAAGGGATGCCTGAGATGGCCGAACTGACACTTCGCGAGACGCGTGCCAAGAATTCGGCACGGCTTGAATGGGCGCTGGTCGGGCTCGGCATCCTGGCGCTGCTGGTGGCGCCTTTCTTCGTCTATCCGATCTTCCTGATGAAGATGCTGTGCTTTGCGCTGTTTGCCTGCGCGTTCAACCTTCTGCTCGGCTACACCGGGCTGTTGTCCTTCGGCCATGCGACATTCTTCGGCGGGGCGGCCTATTTCACCGCATACGCGGTCAAGGTCTGGGGCTGGCCGCCGGAAGCGGGCATCCTGCTCGGCGTCCTGGGTGCCGCGCTGCTCGGCCTTGTGATGGGCTTCTTTGCCATCCGCCGGCAAGGCATCTATTTCGCCATGATCACGCTGGCGCTGTCGCAGATGTTCTTCTTCTTCTGCGTGCAGGCGCCGTTCACCGGAGGTGAGGACGGCATCCAGGGCGTGCCGCGCGGCAGGCTGCTTGGAATGCTCGACCTGAACGTCCCGATGAACATCTATTATTTCGTGCTGGCGGTCTTCCTGATCGCCGTGTTCGCCATCTGGCGCATCATCAACTCGCCTTTCGGCATGATCCTGCGTTCCATCCGGGAAAACGAGAGCCGGGCCATTTCGCTGGGCTATTCCGTCGCCAACTACAAGCTGGCGGCTTTCGTCATGTCGGCAACATTGGCCGGGCTGGCCGGCGCGCTCAAGGCGATCGTTTTTCAGTTTGCCACGCTCACCGACGTCACCTGGCAGATGTCGGGCGAGGTGATCCTGATGACTCTCCTCGGCGGCATCGGCACCATGGCCGGGCCGATCATCGGCGCCAGTCTGGTCGTCGGCCTGGAAAACACGCTCGCCACCTCGAACTTTCCGGTGACCATCGCCACCGGCCTGACCTTCATGGTCTGCGTGCTGGTTTTCCGGCGCGGTATTGTCGGTGAGGTCTATGCGCGGTTTCTCGGGCCAAAGGGTGACGCGAAAGCCTGAACGGCTCAGTTCCGCCTCGCTAGGTGATGCGTAAGCCTTGCGCGTCGAGAAGCACGCAGCCCAGCAGGTCGAAGCAGACATCGACCGCTTCGCCTTCACGCAGCGGCTGGCCGTCGATCAACGTGTTGGCGCGCACCAGCGTGCCGGCGCCGATGTCGATCTCGTAGACCGCATTGCCGCCGAGATAGGAGGTCGAGACGATCCGTCCCGCCAGCCTGTTGGCAGCACCGGCGGTACCGACGGTAAGCTTCTGCGGGCGAACGACGACGGTGACCACGCTGCCGGTCTCGAGCGCCTTCGGCGCGGCCGCCTTTACGATATGGCCGGTGGCCAGCGCGATCGTCGCCATCTTGCCGTCCATCACGGTCACGCTGCCGGGCAGCATGTTGGCCTTGCCCAGGAAATTGGCGACGAATGCGGTGGCCGGCTGGTCATAGACCTGCGCGGGGGAGCCGATCTGCTCGATCAGGCCGGCGTTCATCACGACGATGTGGTCGGACATCGACAAGGCTTCTTCCTGGTCGTGCGTCACGAAGATAGCAGTGATGCCCGTCTCCCTCTGGATTTTCTTGATCTCGACGCGCATGTCCTCGCGCATATTGGCGTCGAGCGCCGACAAGGGCTCGTCCAGCAGCAGCACTTCCGGCTCGAAGACGATGGCGCGGGCCAGTGCGATGCGTTGCTGCTGGCCGCCCGAGAGCTGTGACGGCAGCTTTGTCTCACTGCCGGGCAGCCGCACCATATCCAGCGCCTTCTTGACCCGGCGCACGATTTCCAGTTTCGGCACGTTTCGGTATTTCAGGCCGAATGCGACGTTGTCGAAGACGTTCTTGTGCGGAAAGAGCGCGTAGTTCTGGAACACCAGACCAATGTTGCGCTTATAGATCGGGATGTCGTCGACCCGCTTTCCGCCGATCGAGATCTGGCCACTGGAGATGTCGACCAGGCCCGCGATCGAGCGCAGGATCGTCGTTTTGCCGCACCCGGACGGCCCCAGCAAGGTGACGAAACTACCTTTGCGGATTGCCAGTGAAAAATCGCGCACAGCGGCGAACTTGCCGTAGAAAATATCGATGTCGCGAAACTCGACCGCAGGCTTTCCTATCGGCTGCCGCTCGCTCTGGGCGAGCGGGTCGCCATCAGCCCCGGCCGAAGCCGGCCGGGGCTGCTGGTCGTGGCTGTTGTCGTCATGCACCTTTCGACACCCTGTCCCATTGCTTGGTCCAGGCGTCTTCGTTCTTCGCCCAGTAGAGCGGATCGGCGAAGGTCAGCGATTTCATCGATCCAGTCGGGTCGAAGGCCGGAAGCGCCGCGATCTTGTCGGTCAGCTTCACCTTGGTGGGGTCAAGCGATGGCGGATAGTTCTGGCCCTCGGCGACGGCGATCGAGGTGGCAGGATCCAGCATGAAGTTGATCAGTTCCTCGCATTCGGCCATCGGCGAACCCTTGAGCACCAGCATGTCCTCCATCCACGCGTATGAGCCGGCAGGGTCGAGATAGCCGATCGGCTGGCCCTGCTGCTGCAGGGCGGCGACACGTCCTGACCAGGCGTCGGTGACGACGATCTCGTTGCGCGACAGGAGGTCCATCAGTTCCGCGCCGGAACTCCAGAATTTCTTGGCCAGATCGCGGGTCTCGCGAACCTTGGCCCAGACGACGTCCATGTCCTGGATGTTGTTGGGGTCCTGTTTCGTCTGCAGCGCCGCATACCAGACGCGCGTCGTCATATCGGCGTAGCCGCCGATCTTGCCGGCATATTTCTTGTCGGTAAGCAGGTTGGCGCCCTTTTCCTTGGCTTCCTCCGGCGAGATGACCTTGTTGTTGTAGGCGATGCCGGTGGTGCCGTAATCATATGGCACTGCCGACAGCTTCGGCGTGATCTTGCGGAACGGCTCGATCATGGCGGTCAGGACATTCGCCATGTTCGGAATGTTTGCCTCGTTGATCTCCGAATTGAAACCGCCATTGACGTATTTGATGTAGTAGTTGACGCCGGAAGAATGGACGATCTGGAAGTCGCCTGGTTTCGACGTCTTGATCTTGGTGATGATCTCGTTCTCGTCGCCAAAGGTGCCCTGGACGACCTTGACCTTGGACTTGGCGGTATAAGGCTGGAACGCGTACTTATCGATCGCCTCCTGCACCACGCCGCCCCATCCGTCGAAGCGCACTTCCGAAACCGCGGCCAGCGCCCGTCCCATCCAGGGCATGGAAAGCCCGGTGGCGGCGGCAGCGGCGGCCGTCAGCGTCAGGAATGATCGCCGGCTGATGTCGCCATTGGCATAGCGTTCGTTGAGCCGTTCCAGTCGTTTGGCGGTTGTCAGTTTCATTTCCATTCTCCCATTTTCATCTTCACTTGCTTGCCTTGAACCAGGTGAGGCTTTGCAGGATGAGCCCGCCAGCCAAGGGAATGCCGACCGTCAAAAGGATCATGACGGTTCCGAGCGCGTTCACCTCGGGGCTGATCGAGATCTTCAGCATCGAAAGGATTTGCGTCGGCATGGTCTCGACGCCCGCCGGCCGCCAGAACAGGCTGGCCGAGGTGTTGTCGAACGAAATGGTGAAAGCGAGCAGAACACTGGCAAGCACTGCGGGAATGAGCAGCGGCAGCGTGATTTCGCGGAACGTCGACACACGCGGCGCCCCGAGCGACAGCGCCGCCTCCTCATAGGAACGTTTTATGCCGACCATGCGCGCCTGGACGATCAGCACCACGTAAGGGAGCGTGAGCAGAATGTGGCCGAGCACCAGCAGCGTCATGCTGCGCGGCTGGTCGACGGCTTTGATCATGACCAGCAGGCCGACGCCGAGTATCGTTTCGGGGACCAGCGCGGGAAGAATGACAAGCGTGTTGATCGCCTGCTTGCCACGGAACTCGAAGCGCACCAGCGCCAATGCCGCCATGATGCCGAGCAGCGTCGTCACCGTTGCCGTCACCAGGGCAATCCACATCGATGTCCGGAAGGCGTCGAGAACCGGCTCGTTGGTGAGCAGCTTTTCGTACCATCGCAGGCTGAAGCCGGTGAGGGGAAAGCCGCCGAACATCGAGGCGTTGAAGGAAAGCACGACCGTGGCGAGGATCGGCGCAAACATGAAGACGTAGACGCACACCGTGATCGCGCCGGTCAGCCGCCACACCCATCTGCCTTCGCGATCGGGATGATCCGCTCTCATGCACTGAGGCCCTTCATGATCTGCGATAGGCCCATATAGCGGCTATAGGCGGCCGCGGCCGCGCCGAGCAGGACGAACAGGACGATGGAAAGCGTGGCGCCCATCGGCCAATTGAGCTGCCCCATGATGGTGTCGTAGATCAAGTTGCCGAACAGCGCATCGCGGCTACCACCGAGCAGCTGCGGCGTCACATAGGAGCCGGCCGCCAGCACGAAGCAGAGCAGCAGCCCGGCGCCCAGCCCCGGCATCGATAGCGGCAGGGTCACTTCGCGAAACGCCTGCGCGCTGGTACAGCCCATCGAGCGGGCGGCGGCGATCAGCGTGCGGTCGATGTTTTCCAGGCTGACATAGACGTTCAGGATCATATAGGGCAGCAGAAAATGCAGCAGCCCCATGATGACGGCGCCCTCGGTGTAGAGCATCGGCAACGGCTCGTTGATAATCCCCAGCCTGATGAGCACGACGTTGATCAGCCCCTGTTCGCCGAGAATATGGATCCACGAGAATGTCCGGATGGTGAAGCTGATCCAGAACGGCACGATGAGCAGCAGCAACAACAGCCATTTGTGCCTGAAGGTCGTGGCCCAGATGAAATAGGCGGGGAAATAGCCAAGGATCGCGCAGATCACAGCGGTGATGGCGCCGACGCGAACGGTCTTCCAAAGAAAACCGTGATAGTAGCTGTCGGTGAGGAATTCCTTCCAGTTGTCGAAGGTCAGCACCGCCGACTCCACCCCCGCGGTGACGAAGGTGAAAAACGTGTAGACCGTCATCATCGCGATCGGCAGCAGCAGAAGCAGGGTAAGCAGTAAAAGCACAGGCGCGACGAGGACCCAGGCCAGTCGCTGATCGTATAATTTCCACCCTTTGGTCACGACCCGTCCAACCGCTTTATGTGCAAGCCGCCATCACCGGGCTCGGCTCCGGACTAGATTGGGCGATCGGCGTTCAGGTGTCCACTCTGCATATGGCTCCTGCACAAATTCTGTGCAGGGCCACCGCGCGACCCTCGCCCTGCCGGATTCAACAAATTGCCCGGCGTTCCGCCTGCACATTGATTAAATCAGATATCCCGATATACAGGGTAATTTCGGATATGGATTTAACATGGGCCGGGCAATTTTATGAGTCGCAATTTTCTGGTGATTGAACCTGAGGAAGGCATTGCCGTGCTCAAGGGGCTTGCCTCCTCGGCGCGGATCTCGATGCTGAAACTGCTGCATGAGAAGGGGCCGATGAATGTCAACGAAATCGCCGCCGTGCTGTCGCTTCCGCAGTCGACCGTCTCGACCAACATCCAGGTGCTGGAGGATGCGGGGCTGATCCGCACCGAGAACCTGAAAGCGAAGAAAGGCAGTCAGAAAATCTGTTATCCGACGGCGGAAGAAGTGCTCGTCGTGTTCAAGAGCGAATATCGTGCGGTCAAGAACGACGCGATCGAAGTGTCGATGCCGATCGGGCTTTATACCGGCTTCGAGGTTACCGCGCCCTGCGGCCTTTGTTCGCCGGACGGCATCATCGGTCTACTCGATGTGCCGAACACTTTCCTCGATCCGGACCGCATGAAGGCCGGTCTGCTATGGTTCACGCGCGGTTTTGTCGAATACCAGTTCCCCAACAATGCCAAGC
>NZ_JAMYLZ010000021.1:0-103165 GCF_040318315.1 Mesorhizobium sp. M1227 | reverse complement strand
GCGTCATCCGATGCTGGCCTCCACTCCAGCCAGCATCTTGAATCACAAAACCGACTGATCCGGAATCCCCTTCGATTCCGTCAAATCAGGAACCGCTCTAGGAAATCGCTTGCATAGGCGTAGAGGCCGGGGATCCCGCCGGTCATGATGAAGAGGACGCTTTCGCCGGCCGCGTATCGTCCGGCCGAGATCTCCGCCAGCAAGCCGGCAAAGGCTTTCCCGCCATAGACCGGATCAAGCAGCAAACCCTCTCGGCTCGCCATCAGCCGAACCGCATCGACCATGGCGGGTGTTGAAGCGCCATAGCCTGCACCCAGCTGGTCTCCCGAGACACTGACGTCGTTCAAACTCAGCGATGCCTCAAACCCCAGGAGGGAGAGCGCGGCATTGGCCCTCTCAACTGTTGTGGAGGTGGCGCTGGCGACGGGTGCGAGCACCGAGTAAGCCTGCACCCGCGTGGTATCAAGCCCGAGCGCCCGATATCCCGCAACCAGTCCGGCGTGGGTTCCTGAACTTCCATTCGGGACCACGACCGCGGCGAAATCGATATCGAGATCCTTGGCTTGCGCCTGGATTTCGAGCGCGCAGGCTGCGTAGCCAAGGCTTCCAACCGGCGAGGAGCCGCCGAGCGTGGCCATATAGGCGGTGCGGCCGGCCAGACGCAGTTCCTCGAACCGCTCCTGCGCGAATCCTGTCGAATTGACGCCGGCCGGCAGATGGTGGATTCGAGCGCCGAAAAGATCGTCGAGCAGAATATTGCCGTTCCGATCATATTCGTCTCCGCCACGCGCAACCAAGGGTGAGAGAACCACTTCGCAGGCCAGGCCAAGCCTGGCTGCCGCGGCAGCCGCCAGGCGTGTGAAATTCGATTGCCGGCCGCCAGTTGCGATGATTGTGTCGGCGCCTGCGGCAGCGGCGTCGCCGAGCAGGAATTCAAGCTTCCGCAGCTTATTGCCGCCCCCGCCCAGCGACATCAGATCGTCGCGCTTGACGTAGATTCGAACACCATTCAACGACGAGCCCAAAGCATCCTCGATACGGTGCAGGCGCTGGATAGGAGTCGGCCCCTCCAACAAATCGCGACGCGGCATGCGTCTCAGGGAATCGGAAAGAGACATGACTACACCTCGGAAATGAGCGACATCGCGCTCGCCTCTGTTGCCTATTCCTTGAACTCGGCCGTGGATTGATTGAGGTGGCTCTCGATCTCGCCGGACTGACCCAGTCCCTTTTCGATGAGCGCTTGCACGCGCGCCTGAGCCCCGGGTCGCTGCACCGAGGTCAGGAAGGTGTCCCATCCCGTTTGGCTTTCCGCATCGGGCGGCAGGCTGGCGAGGTCGACCAGGTTCTTGGTGTCGACGATTGTCTGACGATCGAACGACGCGATGCGGGTCGCCAGGGCATCGACAAAGCCGTCCAACTCGGCATCGGGCAGCGCCCGATTGACATAGCCATAGCGCTCCGCCAACTCGCCATTGAATTCGTCAGCGCCAATCAGGATCTCCAGGGCGCGGCCACGCCCGACCAGGCGTGGCAGCCGAGCCATAGGCCCGCCGCCCGGGGCAAATCCCGCGCCGACTTCGAATTGGGAAATAAGCGCCTTTTCGCGGCTGGCGAAGCGCATGTCGGCAGCGAGCGCCAGTTCACTGCCGATACCGCTGGCCCGGCCGCGAATCGAAACGATCGTCACGGCCTTGAGACGGCTGAGCCGCACCATGAAGTCGGGAACAGGATGCATGCCAGTGGGGCCTGGCGTCATCTCCGTCGAGTCCGTGAGTGGCTTCAGGAGATCATAGTGCGCCATGAAATAGTCGGGCAACGCGCTGTCGAAGACGACGACCTTGACCTTCCGGTCAGCTTCGATCTTGTCGAGGATCTTGGCCAGATCGCGTACCTCGGCTGGGCCGACGATATTGAATGGCGGGTTGTTGAAGGTCACTTCCCAGTACGCGGCGCTTTTGCGTGTCAGTCGGATCTTCGCGGTCGCCGCGCTCTCTGCCCCCTGAGACTGGGTGCCGGTACCATCCGCTGCTTTCGTGGTCTGCGCGAAAGTTTGAGTTGAACAGCACAACGCCGCGGAAATGGCGAGCAGAATGGCGGCTCTGCTCGGACTTAAAACTTTCATCGTCGAATTCCTCGTCACTTAGCGCGCCGCCTTGATATTTGAGCGTGCGCTTGTTTGGTTCGGCAGCTGTGTTGCGTGTTCAGACAACACTCAGAAGTTCGGTCACTGAGCGGCGCGGCTTCTGTGGCCAATTGCCCTCGGCGGCATAGCCGACCGTCACCAGGACGACCGGGACTTCATCGCTGGCAAGGCCAAATTCGCTGGCGACGCCGGCGGCATCGAAGCCGATCATCGGCGACGAGCCCAACCCTTGAGCCTGCGCTGCGAACATCAGTTGGCCCGCGCCGAAGGTCGCGGTGCGAACCGCTTCGTCGCGCTGCCGCTGCGGCTGTTCGAAGTACAGTGCCTTTCCAGCACCTTCCCAGCCGGTCACGACCTCGGTCGGCATGAAGCCGGCAGCGACCGACGATGCGAGCCGCTCAGCCATGAGAAGATGCGATGCAAGCTGCCCAACGACGATGAACGTCACAGCCGCTTCCGTGACCTTCGGCTGATCGAACGCGAGCGCCCTCAGGCGCGCCTTTGCCTGCGGCGTCTTGACGGCGATGAACCGCCAGTTCTGCAGATGAAATGCCGTGGGTGCCCGTGTTGCCAGGCGCACCAGTTCGTTGATCTGGGCGTCGTCGATATCGCGTGAGCTGTCGTATTTGTTGGTCGTGCGCCGATTTTCGATCGCGTCGAGAATTGCATTTTTCATGGTCGTTCCTTTGTTTACATGCGGCAGCCTTCGCGCCTGCAGCTGCGGCTGCCGGGCTCAACTTCCATGGGTTGCGGATTCAGAATTGCCGTGGGCTCACGGCGGCAGCGGCCGCCGCCGCATTGGCAATCAGGATTTGATGAATGCCAGGATGTCGGCGTTGATGATTTCGGGATGCGTGGTGGCCATGCCGTGCGACAACCCCGGATAGGTCTTCAGCGTCCCGGTCTTGAGCAGCTTCACTGACAGCAGGGCGCTGTCTCCGATCGGGACGACTTGGTCGTCTTCTCCGTGCATGACCAGCATGGGGATGGAAATCTTCTGGAGATCTTCCGTGAAGTCCGTCTCGGAGAAGGCCTTGACGCAGTCGTATTGGGCCTTGGCGCCGCCCGCCATGCCCTGCCGCCACCAGTTGTCGATGGTCCCCGGCGACACCTTAGCCCCAGGCCGATTGGCGCCGTAGAACGGGCCCCCGGCAACGTCCCGGAAGAACTGCGCGCGGTTAGCCGCCAGGCCGCCGCGGAGGCCGTCGAAGACCTCCATCGGAAGTCCGCCTGGATTGGCGGCGGTCTTCAACATGAGCGGCGGCACCGCGCCGATCGTCACGGCCTTGGAGACCCGGCCGCCGCCCCCGTGCCGCGCCACATAGCGGACCACCTCGCCGCCGCCCATAGAATGGCCGACGTGGATGGCGTGCTTGAGATCAAGGTGGGCGACCAGCGTCGCCACGTCAGCGACGAAAGTGTCATAGTCGTTGCCCTGATCGGTCTGGGTGGAGCGGTTATGGCCGCGCCGGTCATGCGCGATAACCCGGTAGCCGTGGGACAGAAAGAAGAGCATTTGGCTATCCCAGTCGTCAGCCGACAGCGGCCAGCCGTGGTGGAACACGATTGGCTGACCCGTACCCCAGTCCTTGTAGTAGATCTGCGCTCCATCCTTGGCGGCAAAGGTTCCGCTGCTCATGTGTGCTCCATTGGTTTGAGTGGGTTGCGCGGCCGAAGTCCGCGCCAGCGAAAGTGTCGGTGCCAGAGCGGCAAGGCCCACACCGGCGATGAGGACATCGCGCCGCGAGAAGCCAGAGCCTTGGAAACCTGGGGGGCTTGGGGTGCCGGCTGCCGACAAGTTTGCGGGCCCGGATGGATCTGGCAGGAATGTTGTCTTCATAGCGACGCCTGTGTTTTTCCGATCCAGTTGGATCACGCACAGGGTCCTCCGACGGCGACCCTAAATCCATTGTACGAAGATGTATCCGCTGACCGTCTTTGCTCCGTCCACGCGAGTGATAGGGGACACCAAAGCACAATGGACGATCGCAGGCCTGTCGCAGCTCTGCGTGTTTGCAAGGGACAGAGATGAGGACGGAAGCTAGTGCAACTCTCCGGGTGCGCGCACCGATGCCGACCTGAGCGATACCTTCGTCCAATAGATTGTCACACGGGAAATCCGGATCATCGGGGCGGTATGCGAGTAAAATCGGCAGGACCCCCAACGATAGACTTTCGCTGCCATTGAGGGAGGAGGTTCCAATGGATGTTGTGGACGAGATCGACCAACACCGCCGCAGTTTCGTATCCGCTGCCGCGATCGCCCTTGCTGCCGCCCAGCTCGGTTTCACGGATTCTGCGATTGCCGAAGAGAAACCAGCAACGCTCGCAATCAAACCTGGAACAGACGTGTCCTTTGGCCCGCTGAAGCAGATTGATACCGAGATCCTCAATGTTGGCTATGTCGAGGCCGGCGCCGAGAGTGACCCTGCGGTCATTCTCCTGCATGGCTGGCCTTACGACATCCACAGTTTTGTCGATGTCAGCCCGATGCTGGTCTCGGCAGGTTATCGTGTGATCATTCCATACCTGCGCGGCTATGGAACAACGCGATTTCAATCGAGCGAAACTCTCCGCAACGGCCAGCCGACGGCACTCGCCGCCGATCTGGTCGCCTTGATGGACGCTCTCAAGATCGACAAGCCAATTCTGGCCGGCTTTGATTGGGGTGCTCGAACCGCCGACATCGTTGCCGCACTCTGGCCGGAGCGGTGCAAAGCGTTGGTATCCGTCAGCGGCTATCTGATCGGTAACCAGAAGGCCGGCAAGGTGCCATTGCCGCCGAAGGCTGAGCTGCAATGGTGGTATCAGTTTTACCTCGCCACGGAACGCGGAAGAGCCGGCTATGAAAAATACACGCACGATTTCGCCAAGCTGATCTGGCAGCTCGCGTCGCCGCAGTGGAAGTTCGACGATGCCACCTTCGATCGAAGCGCAGCAGCCTTCGACAATCCCGACCATGTCGCGATCGTAGCCCACAATTACCGCTGGAAGCTCGGCCTCACGGAGGGCGAGGCAAAATTTGACCCGTTGGAAGAGAAACTCGCCGCGGCGCCGGTCATCGGCGTTCCGACAATCACTCTTGAGGGTGACGCAAACGGCGCCCCACATCCGGAAGCCAGTGCTTACGCAAAGAAGTTCTCAGGCAAATATTCGCACCGGATCATCGCCGGGGGGATCGGCCACAATCTGCCGCAAGAAGCGCCTCACGCTTTTGTCCAGGCGATCATTGATGTTGGCGTTTCGTGAATCTGCGTGGCGAACCGGGCACGAGCCTGGTTCGCCACCTGCGGTCATCCAATCTTGCGCTGGTCGCGAAAGCTGTTTGCCTCGCCATAAGGTGACGTTATCCCCAGTCTCGCCGCCATGTTCACCAGGTCGGGGAGTGAGCGCGCATCCATCTTTCGCGTCACCTGGCCTCGGTGCGCCTTCACGGTGATCTCGCTGATGCCGAGCTCGAAGGCGATCTGCTTGTTCAACAGCCCTGAAACGACCAAGACCATGACCTCTCGCTCGCGTCGGCTGAGCGTCTTGTGACGGTCACGTAACGTGCGAACTTCGAGGTCCAATGCAAACGCAGCCCTGCTCAGTTCCAGCGCATGCTCGACTGCGGTAAGCAGAACGTCTTCGCTGAATGGCTTCATCAGGAACTCGACCGCGCCAGCCTTCATTGCCTTGACCGTCATTGGCACGTTGCCGTAGCCGGTCACGAAGATGATTGGCATGTCGGCGCGGTCGACGGAGACCAGCCTCTGCAGGTCGAGCCCGTTCAGGTCGGGAAGATGGACGTCGAGGATGAGGCAGTTCGGGACAAGCACCGGGGAGCGGGAGAGGAACTCCCGCGCGGATTTGAATGTCTCCGGTTGCCATCCGGCGTGCCTGATGAGCAACTCCAGCGATTCGCGGATAGAGACGTCGTCATCGACGACGAACACCACAGGCGTTTCGTTCGACGTCGACGCCGGCTTTTCCCTCATTCCCATAGCAGCCGCCATACCCTCCCACCATTGACATGCCGGGTGGGCTCCACTTGGCTGCAGGACTTTTCGATCGAAGTGCCCCGCAAGGCGCGTCGGTATTTCATCGCTACCTCCTTAGACTGCAAGGCACTGGCTTGTTTGCTTAGGCCGCGATCTCGAAAACGAGCTCGACTTCGATCGGCATGCCGAGCGGCAGGCTGGCAACGCCGAGAACGATACGACCCGAAAGCATCCCGGTGCCAAAGACCTTGACGAGCAGCTCCGACGCTCCGTCGGCGACTTTCGGATGGTCCCGGAAGTCGCCTTCCGTGGCGATATAGACGCCAAGCTTCGCCACGCCGGTTATCTTGTCCAGCGAGCCGAGATGCGCCCTGGCGGCGGACAGGGCGTTAAGGCAAGCGATCTCCGCCGCCTTTCGCCCCTCCTCTGCCGACAGTGCGCCACCGACGCGTCCGGTATATTGTGGCTCGCGCCCGACGACCGGCAGCATTCCGCTCAGATAGAGCAGATTGCCGATCTTCACTGTCTCAACATAGGCGCCGAAGGGCGTTGGCGACGGCGGCAGCGCAATGTCGAGATCGCTGAGGCGCTGTTCTGCGCTGGCTTGCGTGCTCATCGCGGTCACCATCTTCCCAGATGTGCGCCGCCATCTACGTTCAGCACCTCCCCCGTTATGCGTGGCGCCTCTGTCAGGAAAAAGACCGCATCGACGATTTCCTGGACGCTGGAGATGCTGTGCATAGGCGAAAGCGTGTTCAAAAAATCCTTCGGGTTGTCCTTGTGCAGCGGCGTGTCGACGACGCCAGGTGCGACCGTGTTGGCGCGGATATGCTGCTTGGCATATTCCATGGCGATGTTCTTCGACATGGCTTCGATGCCGCCCTTGGTCAGCATGGCGACCGAGGCGTTCACGCCGGCGATCGGGCGATCCACCATGGGTGTGGTGATGCTGACAATGCTCCCACCGCGCTTCTGCGCCAGCATCTGCCGCACGACGCGCTGCGTGAGATGCAAAAACCCTTCGAGATTCGTTGCCGCGAGGCGACGATAGTCTTCGATCGTGTAGTCGATGAAGGGCTTGGTGAAGAAGATCCCGGCATTGTTGACCAGTGCGTCAATCGAGCCGAACCGCGCAAGCGCGGTTTCGACGACCGACTTGGCCGTCTCCGGGTCGGCGATATCGCCATCGACGCGGACCAGCCGGTCGGATGCGTCGAGCTCGGTAGACCGGCTGACCTGCCGCGAGGTGGCGACGACGTTGTAGCCCTTTTCGAGGAAGCTGTTGGTGAGGCCGGCACCGATGCCTTGGGAGGCGCCGGTGATGACGACCGTTTTATGCGTCTGCATGTTCATCTCCATTGGAAGAGCAGTGTCACTGCTGCGTTTGGGCCTCGAAGGCCGGGTCGATCGAGATAGGGTTCAGGTGGTCGAGGTAGTTGCTCATTGTCTTCAGGGCGACGCCGGCCAAGATTTCCATTAGCGCGACGATGTCGTAGCCTGCCTCGAAGAAGGCCCTCTTCGCTGCCTCCGAGACGTAACCGCGCTCGGCGGCGAGTTCCCGTGTCACCGTTACAAGCGCGTGCTGTTTCGGATCTGCCAACAGGGATCTGTTCCGGATTGCGTTGATGGTAGCCACATCGAGGTGCATTGCCTCCAGCGCCGTCGCATGCACGGCGATGCAGTAGCGGCATCTGTTTGCCACCGACGCCGCCAACAGGATCATCTCCCGCTCATCGGCGCCGAACGATGAGTTTTCCCACGCCCTTTCGAGGGCCAGGTAACCATTCAGCATCGCCGGAGAATTGGCGAACGTCGCCAGCAGGTTCGGCACGAAGCCGAACCGTTCCCGGATCGCCCGCAGGTTTTCTTTCGAACCTTCCGGGGCTGTTTCGTCCGTCTGCGGCTTGAGCGTCTTCATGGTCACGATGGAGCCTTAGGCGAACAGGCTCCCCAAAGTTCCGCCGATCCCCTTGCGATCGCCGGTGCTAACGACAATGTTGTCGGTCATGTTGCCTCTCCGTCGGCCGGATTGCCTTGAGGCGCTACATATGGCGCAAGTCCGATTGCTCGATTAGGTAGAAATATCTGGAATGTCTTTTCCACCTATGCAAAAATCGAGACATGGCCGATCTCAACGACATCGCCGTGTTCGTGAGGGTGGCACAGTTCGAGAGCTTCAGCCGCGCGGCGCAGGCACTCGGCATGCCGGTCTCCACAGTTAGCCGTAAGGTGACGGCGCTGGAGGAGCGGCTGGGTGTGACTCTTCTCCAGCGGACAACGCGCAAGCTCAGCCTGACCGCGCAGGGCCGTGCCTACTACAATCAATGCAGCGAGCCCTTGAGTGACCTCTTCGACGCGGAACGGGTGCTCACCCAGACCCAGAAGAAGCCGGAGGGCCTTCTGCGGATCTCGGCGCCGGTCATCCTTGGCCAGGAAGCGTTCTATGAATTCCTGTCCTCATTTCTGAAGACCTATCCGCGTATCCAGGCCGACCTGTTCATCACCAACCTGTTCCTGGATCTGATAGCCGAAAATGTCGACGTCGCCATCCGCTTTGGCGAACTGCGAGATTCGAGCTTGGTCGCCCAGCGTATCGGAAAGAGCGTGCGCTATGTCGTCGCCGCGCCGGAATATCTGCGCGATCGGGTTCCGCCATCGCGGCCCGAGGACCTGCGCCAACATCAATGCGTCCTCCTGCAGGCGCGCAACAACGAGGTGGAATGGCATCTGGTCAGCGGCAAGAAATCCATCAAGGTCCACGTCACCGGGCCTGTGGCGGCGAGAGATTTCCAGGCGGTGAGCGCCTTCACCTATCGGGGCCACGGCATCGGCCTGCTGCCCTCGACCTATTGCGACGCTCAGATCGCCAGTGGTGAACTCGTCAGGCTTCTGCCTGATTGGTCGTCGCCGGAAATCTTCGTGCATGCGGTCTATCCGACGCGCCGATTTCTGCCGGCGAAGCTTCAGGCATTCCTGGAGGAGCTGAAGGCCTGGAAGAGTCCCTTGTGGATTCCCCTGCGATGACCATGCGGCCGACCGCGATCGTGTGGTCAGGCCCCAAGGTTTCTAACTTAGCCCGACAGCTCGGCAATCAGTTCAGCCATCAGTTTTCCGGTTGAGAGCGAACGCGCGAGAGGCGCCCCCTGACCGGCCCATTGAGCACCATAGCCAAACACGCCGACCAGCTTTGCCGCGGCGTTCAGTGATTTTCCCGCGTCGTATGCGATCGGGTATTCGGGGATATCGCTCGGCGTTGCACTGGCACCGATCGCCGTGAAGCGGTTTGCGAGACAGCGCGCTGGACGCCCGGAAATTGCACGCGTCATGACCGTATGATTGGCGGCTTCACTTTGCAACGCGGCGCGATACCCTCGATCGGCGGCGGATTCGTCCGTCAGCACGAACGCCGTGCCGAGCTGTGCAGCGCCAGCTCCCAACCGGAGCACGGCCGCGATACCGGCGCCGTCCATGATCCCACCAGCAGCAATTATCGGGACAGCCAGCTCACGCACGAGCAGCCGCGTGAGGGCTATCGTTCCGAGTTGGATGTCTTCACCATCTGGATCGAAGATACCGCGATGGCCGCCTGCTTCGTAGCCCTGAGCAACTACGGCATGTACGCCGGCAGACACCAGGAGCCGCGCTTCACGAAGGCTCGTCGCGGAGCCCAGCAGGACGATGCCCGCCCCCCGCATCGCCCGGATCCATTCGGGGGATGGCACGCCGAAATGGAAACTCACGACCTGCGGCTTGGTCGCGAGCAAGGTTGAAAGCATCTCCTCATCCTTGAGGAAGCTCTTGTAAATTTCGCGGATGGTTGTGGGGGGCTCCGCACCGATCTGATTGAATGCGGGACGCAGACGCCCGAGCCATGCAGCCTCGCGCGCCGCATCCGCTCTCGCCGGTTCATGGCAGAACAGATTGACGTTGAACGGTCGGTCGGATCGCTCGCGCACGGCGGCGATCATTTCGCCGGCACTCGCCGCGCTCACTGCGCCAACACCGATCGAACCCAATCCTCCTGCATTCGAAACCGCCGCCGCCATGGCCGGCGTCGACGTCCCGGCCATGGGGGCCTGTATGATCGGCCACTCGATATTGAGGAGTTTGTCAAGCATTTGTGATTAGAACCTCCCGGCCGATCAACTGCGGTTCAATCAAAGCTTGTCGATCGAGACAAGCTCTCCCACGCTGCGATTTCAGCCTTCATCGCCTCGATTTTTTCCTCGACAAGCTTGAGAGCATCGCCGCCGAGATAAAGCCTTGCAGGTGGGTTCTCTGCCTCGACCAGTTTCAGCAGAGCGTGCGCAGCCTTTGCAGGATCGCCAGGCTGGTTCCCGCTCTTGGCCTCCCGCGCCGCGCGGATCGGATCCATCACCGCATCATACTCGGCGATTTTGCGCGAAGCCCGCACCATCGAACGCCCGGCCCAGTCCGTTCGGAATTGGCCCGGAGCCAGCGCTGTAACGCGGATGCCGAGATGTTTGACCTCCTTGCCGAGCGCCTCCGAGATACCTTCCAGCGCGAACTTGCTGCCGCAGTAGTACGTGATCCCCGGCATAGTTATGAAACCAGCCATCGAAGTGACGTTGATGATATGGCCGGTTCGCCTTTCGCGCATCTTTGGGAGCACGGCCTTCATCATCGCCACGGCACCGAACACGTTGGCGTCGAATTGACGGTGCAGGTCGGCGAGCGACGATTCCTCAAGCACGCCTTCATGGCCGAAGCCGGCGTTGTTGACGAGGACATCGATAGGACCGACCTCGCGGACTGACTTTGCGATCGCCTCGGGAATTGCAGGGAAGTCGGTGACGTCAAGCAGGATCGCGCGAGCGCGTCCTGGTGCGAGACCGATGAACGCCGATGCCGCCTCGTCGCTGCGTACCGTGCCGATGACGTTATGCCCTGCCTCTAAGGCGCACTCGGCAAACGCCTTCCCCAGGCCGGAACTGACGCCAGTGATCAGAAAAGTTTTGACTTTTGTCATGCTTCGTTCCTTTGCGTGCGCGAACGCCGGGCCGAGACAACCCGGAGGCCGCGTGTGTCGGCTCAAGTGTTTTTTTTTCGCCGGCTTTGGGTGTTCGGCGCAGCGGGGGGCCGTAGTCTAAAAGATCAGTTCATGCGAAGCGCCAGGTTAAGCGCTTCCTGCAGCGCTGCCTCGCTGAACGGCTTGAACAGGCATTCCACCGCACCCTGTTCGATGAGATGTCGTCGAATGGTGGCGTCTCGTCGAGCTGTTATGAAGACGGTGGGGATTGATTGCCCGCGACGCGCCAGTTCCTGCTGCAATTCAAGTCCCGTCATGCCAGGCATGGCGACGTCGAGGATCAGCCCGCTGGTCCTGCCCACGGAATCGGATGCCAGAAACTCTTCCGCCGATGAGAACGCCTCAACGCGAAAGCCCAGCGCCTTGACCAGGTCCGGGAGAGACTCTCGAATGGAATCATCGTCATCGACAACTGAGACGAGCGGAGACGCGCTGGTCATGAAAACCTCCTGCATTATGGGCACTTCCGTCGGGCGCTCGTGAAACACTGATCTCAGGCAAAGGTGCTTCATCACCGGAGTACACGGGTATGGCGAAGGAGAACGTCGCCCCCGGGCCGTCATTGGATAGCGCCCATAAACGGCCGTTATGACACTCGATGATGGACCTGCTGACAGACAGCCCGATTCCCATGCCGTCGTTTTTTGTGGTGTAGAACGGCTCGAACAGCCGCTCCAGGCAATTGGGGCCGAAACCGGTGCCGGCGTCCTGCACCGAAAGGCGCACGCAGTTGTCGTTGTCGAGTTCGGTCCTGATCTGCAGCCGTCTCTGCCGATCCGTTACGGCGCTCATCGCATCGGCGGCATTTCGCACGAGGTTCATGACCACCTGTTGCAGTTGGATACGATCTCCAGCAACGAACGGAAGCCCGCAGGCCAGCTCGGTGCAAAGTACAACACCGTCGCGCTGAAGTTCGCCCGAAGCCAAAGCGATGACCTCGCGCACAGCTTCGTTCAGATCCAGCCGTTCGATCATAGCCGTCCGCTTGCTGAAGAGCGCTCGCAAACGCCCGACCACGTCGGCTGCGCGATTGCCGTCGCGAATAGTACGTCGCGCGGTTTCCGTTGCTATTTCGATGTTCGGCGGGTCTGCGGCCAACATGCGAAGGCAGGTGCTCGCGTTCGTGATGATGCCCGACAACGGCTGATTAACTTCATGCGCGATTGAAGCAGTCAGGACACTAAGGCTCATGATCCGAGTGACTTTTGCAAGTTCGGAACGTACCTTCTCGAGTGCATCTTCCGAAAGGCGGTGTCGCGTGATGTCGAGCACTGCCCCGATGTACTCCGTCTGGACACCACGGTCTTCAATCCTGTGCGCAACCACATGCAAGTGCTTGACTGACTGGTCAGGCAGCACGATCCGAAGTTGGTATTCGAAGTGGCCATCGCCACGTTCGGCCGCTTCCAGCATGTCGGCCATCAATGGGATGTCTTCGGGATGGACTCGACTGGCGATCAGATCGAGCGTCACGACACTGTCAGGCTCGAACTCGAAAATGCGGTAGAGCGGTTCCGACCAAACAATCTCCCCCTTCGCGACGTGCCATGAAAAATTACCCATTCGGGCAAGATGCTGGCCTTCAGCCAGGAACGCTTCACTGCGTCGCAATTTCTCCAAAGCCTGCTTTCGAAATTCGATACCGATGTAAACCCCGTACCATTTGATGACGTTTCCGGTTTCGTCCCGCGACGGGTCAACGCGGAACAGGAACCATCTGTATTGGCCATCGAAACGGCGCATCCGCACTTCACATTCGCCACTGCTTCCCGAGGCGATCGTGGCTTGCCATGCAACCTCGAGCTTAGTGGCATCGTCCGGATGCACCGCGCCCGTCCAGCCCTGATTTCTGGCTTCTTCGGCTGAAAAGCCGACATAGTTGAGATAATACTGGCTAAGGAACTCCGCTTTGCCATCCGGATCTGCTGACCATGCCAGCACTGGGATCGTGTCGATCATGAGCTTGAGATCGCGCTCACTCTCGGTGATGGCTTGCTCGGCAAGTTTGCGGTTATCGATATCGATGTTGACGCCATACCATTTCACAAGGTCCCCTGACTTATCGCGAAGGGGACTGACGCGAACCAGAAACCACCGATATTCTCCATCGAAGCGGCGTAGACGCGCCTCCATTTCACCCGGCTCGCCAGATGCCAAAATCGATTGCCAGCGTTCAACCAGCCGGGGCAGATCATCCGGTTTGACCAGCGCCCGCCACTCCCAGCTACAGATTTTGCCTGGCCGGACGCCTGTGAAATCGGACCAGGCTCCATTGACATAGTCGATGCTGCCGTCAGGCAGTGCAGTCCACACCATAGCCGGTAGGGCATCCAGAACGCGGCCCAGATTGTTCTCCATCGCTAGCCTTTCCGCATGCGCCCGCGCGGCCACAACCCTGCACCAGGCGGAATGCGGATTCTATTATGCCTAGGTGTCGGTCGCGACGAAGGCCACCGACTCTTGTACTCAAGACCACCTAAGGTATCGCCGACACCATCGCACAATGGATTTGCCGTGACTTGGCGCAGTATGACGAATTGCCCTCGCGGCAGTCAGCAACAAATGATGAAGGTCAAAACTAGTGAGAAATATTCTTTTGGCGTGTACAATAGCACTGGCGACACCAAGCGGTTCTGCTCTGGCCGGCGCTCTCGATGAGCCTGACAATATGGCACCGTTCTTCACCGATGCCACTATGACGAAGATGAAGTCGCATGCGGAGATGAAGGCGGCGTGGGACGCCATGGCGCCGGCGACGCAAAAAGCCATGATGCTGGAGTGTCAGGATGCCGCCATGAGCAAGCCTCACGCGGAATTCTGCGCTGACCTGATGCCCCTCGGCGGCGCCAACAAGTGAGTTTTAGGCCCGCTGCCTGACGATTGCAAAAGCCTGTTCGCTCAGCGGACGGCGGCTGGTGGCCGCCGTCCCGTTGCCGCCATAGGCACATGGCCAAAGTGGATCGGTGAAGCAAACGAGCTTGCCGAGAGCTTTGAAAGGCCAGCCGTGGAGACGTGTTCCGAGTCAGGGACGGCCAACGCCGCCGCCCAAGCCCGTTTGGAATCGCGTGCTTCTGTTTCACGCACTATCGGCGGACGGCTCCCCGGGACTTATTGTCCAAACTGTCCCGCGTAGAAGCCGAGACGATCTTCCACGTCGCCGACCTTCTGAAAACCCTGCGCTAAGAGAGCCTTGATCTTCGCCTGCGCGGCGGGCCGCATGATTGAGGTCATGCAAGCTTCCCATCCCGCGCTGAGTTCGACATCAGACGGCAGATCGGCAGCGTTCACAAGACGCTTGGTATTAGAGATCGCCCACTTGTCGAACGAGGCGATGCGACCCGCGAGTGCATCGACAAAACCGTTGAGCTCGGCGTCCGGCAACGCCCGGTTCACATAGCCATAGAACTCCGCAAGGTCGCCTCTGATGTCGTCGGAGCCCAACAGCACCTCAAGCGCGCGACCCCTCCCGATGAGCCGCGGTAGCCGAGCCATGGGTCCGCCTCCAGCCACCAAGCCCACGCCCACTTCCCACTGCGATAGAATGGCCTTTTCCCGGCTCGCGAAACTCATGTCGCAGGCAAGTGCGATCTCACTCCCGTTTCCGGTCGCCCGCCCGCGGATCAAGGCGATAGACACGAAGGGGGCTCTGGTCAGGCGCGCCAGAATATCCGGCCACGCCTCCAGGCCGGTAGGGCCTTGCGGTATGCCGGTGAGATCCTCGAGCTTGCCGAGAAAATCGGAGTGATTCAGGAAGAAGCCGTCGACAGCGCTTTCAAAGACCACGACCTTGACTTGCTCGTCTGCCTCGAGCGCCGCCATGATTTCGCGGAGCGCCAGAACAATTTCCGCACCCATGAGATTGAGCGGCGGGTTATCAAATATCACACGGCAATATGCAGGAGACTTTCGCGTCATCCTTACCTGGGAGATTTTTGCAGTTGAATCCACGAGGGCCTCCTGTGTGTGGATACGATCGGAGTATTGAGGGTATCGCGCGACCACCCCAATGCTGCCATTGGACCATGGTATCGCCTGAACCTTGGTCTTGATTGGCGCGGTGCCGATCATGCTGAAAACAGCCGTTCCGGCTTGGCTTAGCCGACGCCAGCCATGATTACTTGGAAGCTGCAGAACATGGCCCCAGGTTCGGCTGCGAGCGCTGGTCAGGCTCGGCCGGGACGCCGCGTTGTGACCTCCTGGACGATGCACCCATTGCCGTCGGGATCACTGAAGGCGAAGGAAGGCCCGTAAGCTCGTGCGTTTGGGGGCCGGACCCGGGGTCCGCGCCTCCGCAGGGACGGAGCGCCATGCCACATGTCGCTCGCTCGAATGCCACGGCGGATGAGATCGGCATGGGCCGCGACAAATGTCGGAGTTAGACCGCTCGACATTGGCCCCAGGGATGATGTCGACCTCAAGGCGCGTATCGACCATGTATGTCTCCTCTGACGCTTCTTGCAGCGTCGCTGCAGCGCCTGAAAAGTGGATGTCTCTTGGTGCTTGCGCCTGTTTCAAAAGCCAGAAATAGGCAGTCCTTGGTTCTGATGCGCCATTGCACCTATTATCTCCGATACCTATTGGTTTTGGCCCGGGTTCATCGCTCGACCGCGTTTTCAGAAACGGCATGTGTTGAGGAAGCAGCCCACAAGAGAGATCGTTGACAGATCGTGCCAACGACCTGCGCCTCGAGGCGGCGAAATCGACTCAATCTGCTTCACGTGCCGTCGCCCGGCGATCGACTAAGACCCCGAGAACCAGTTGTAGCCTTGGTCCTCCCAGTAGCCACCTGGATTGGTGTTGGTGACGGAAATGGTTCTGATGTTCTTGGCGCTTTTGAAGCCGAGTTTGGTCGGTATCCGCAACCGCACCGGAGCGCCCCATTCCGGAGCAAGCGGCTTGTCCAGGAAATCGAGCGTCAGGATGGTTTGCGGATGCAGCGCGCTCGGCATGTCGATGCTTGTCGAATAGCCGTCGAAGCATTTGAAGGCGACATAGCCGGCCCTGAGGTCCGCGCCGATACGTCTTAGAAAGGCATGAAGCGGCACGCCGCTCCACTGACCGATCTGGCTCCAGCCCTCGATGCAGATATGCCGCGTCACCTGCGGCTCCTGCGGCAGCGCGCGCAGCTTGTCGATCGTCCAGGGCGCCTTATCGTCGATGAGACCGAACACTTCGAGCTGCCAATCCGGGGGCGTTTCCCGGACTTGCCATTCCTCGTAGAACGCGTTGAAGCGGAACGGCTTGGTCACCGCGCTCACCGGATAGGTGTGGGCAAGATGCGTGCGGGAGAACAGGCCCGCCTGCACCCGGTCGTTGAAACGCATCATCGCCCAAAGGGCCGCGTCCACTCCCGAATGGGTCGACAGGTCGCAACCAGTGAGCAGCGCCAGACCGCCAAGCGAGAGACCTCGTGTAACCAGGCCGCGGCGGCTGATCCGGATCAACTCGGGCCGGATCTCTTCCATCGTGACAGCAGGCTTCCGGCGCGGCTCGCGGGTACGGCTCATGGCGCGCGCTCCTCAGGCTCGGCCGGGGTGTCCACAACCATGGCGACAAGGGTGCTGGGGAAGATCACCACCAGGGTAAGATGGACGATGAGGAACAGCACGATGCCGATCATGGCGGCTAGGTGCATGCCGCGGGCGACGGGATAGCCTCCAAACAGATCGGTGAGCCAGCCGAGCTGTACCGGCTTCCAGATCGCGAAGCCGGTCACGACCTGGCAACAGATCAGTACGATGACACCGGCGTAGAGCAACCGTTGCACTGCATTGTAGTGACCCAGGCTGTGGCCAAGTCGGCCGGTCAAAGCAGCGACCATCGTTCCGATCACCGCACGCGGGCTGGGCGGGAAGAGGTCACGACGGAAGTGGCCGCTGGCGAAGCCATAAACCAGATAGGCAATCCCGTCGGCGAACAGCACCCACATGATGCTGATATGCCAGGCGATGCCGCCGGCCAGCCATCCGCCCAGGATCATCCACCGCGGAAAGGTGAACGGCAGGCTTGGCGACGCGTTGTAGATCGCCCAGCCGCTGAGCACCATACAGATGACCGCCGATGCCCCGATCCAGTGCATGATCCGGATCGGAAGCGGATGCGCGGGGCGCCTGGGCGTCTTTGTCATCGACACACGAGCCTCGTGATACTGAGTGGCCACGTGATCAATGGCCAGATTGGGCTAACCGCCGTTGCTTCGTCATGCCCTCTGAGCCCCACCGGACCTAGACGAGCGTCGGGTCGAGCGACGCGTCGTAGATCGTCCGCTCGGGCGGCGTCACCAGGGACTCTGGCAACATCGCCATGACCCTGTGCACCTCGGGAAGTGACTCCTGTCGTTCAAGAGCGGCACCGTCTTCATAAACTGCCGTCGCGATGAACCGATTGGGGTCGCGCAGGACCCGTGCGATGTCGAAGTTGATCACCCCTTGGGTGGCTCGTGCCGGAGTGATGATCTCGGCCAGCGCAGCCACCAGCTGGTCGCTCTTGTCGGGTTTTGAATGAATCTTGAAACGAAGAATGACCATGGTGTCTCCAATGGTTTGAGCGATGAAAGGTTAGGAAATCGCTGGTTAGAACGGCGGTGTGAGACCATGGCTGCCGACCGCCACCAGGCCGGCGGTGGTCTTCCCATCGGCCTGGTCGGCGTTCACGAAGACGGCTGCGCCAGGCGTGACGATGGACGCGTCGCCCGGCACGAAGGCCACGATCGGGGCCGTCGGGGGAATGAGGATGTTCTGCTCGCCGCCATTGTAGGTCACCGTCAACAGCTTCACGTTGCCGTTAGCCGTCGTGGTCGCGACGCTGCCGTTGGTCGTTGAGCTGTTGACTTGCGGAGCGCTCTCAGGCGTTGCGATGGTCTTGACGTTGGCGTTGGTCATGCTGCTGGCGGTGCGGGCGCCGCCGGCCAATGTCGTGTCGGGAAGGACGTCGTAGTCGGCATGTCCTTCGCTGGCGCCCTTCAACGCAGGCGGAAAAACGATGACTGACAGCGCAATCAGCTTGTTGCCGACACTCTTGCTGGCCACACCGACATAACCGCCGGTCTCCACGTGACTGAGATCTGAGGGGACGACCGAGACAAAAGCCGTTTTGGCCTGGAGCGACGCGGAGACGTCACCGCTCGCCGTGTGCACGGTCAGCGCGCTGGGCGATACCGAGACGACAGTGCCGCGAATGCGCAGCGCTGCCGCCCCCGCCGCCGTGGCGAGTGCAAGGCTAGCCGTGGCCGCGAGAGCCAGTCCGAGGAACCGGTTCATGATGTGATGTGGCTTCATAGTGGTGATGCATCCTCGTCCATGTGGGCAAACCCGCCTGCCGAGGCATCGCACCAGAATCATCTCTGACGATCTATTGCACCATGGTGTCGGAGATACTTTTCCTCGCGTAGCTCGGCGGGACGATGCCGCGCGCCGTGAGGTGATGTCTCTTCAAGGTGTGATGCCTCCCATGTCGTGGCCTGCGTGGCCGCCCATATCCATGCCGGGCATGTTGTCCATCTTCATCTGGGCGATGGCGCGCTGACTCACAAGAAGCGTCGTAAGACCTGCCGCCAGAAACCGCGTCGATGCATCTGTCGTCTCCTACGTTACATACTGGGGCGCGTCTTCACGCAGTCAGAAAGCTTGCCGGTGTCTAGCGCTGTCACCGACGAGCCTCTGACGTTTGAGCGGCCTAGCTGAACCAGCTTCGTGGCCACTGGAAAGCTGTTCGATAATCGGGCAATGGGGGCGAGCATCGCCCTGGCAATTTTCCGCCAGATGACGCAGCGTTTTTGACATGTCGCAGAGTTCTCGCATTTTCCGCTCGAGTTCCGCGACATGTTCCATGGCGATCCGCTTGACATCGGCGCTCGCCGGCGAGCGATCACTCCACAGCGCAAGCAAATCGGTCATCTGATCGACCGAAAAGCCGAGATCGCGCGCCCTGCGGACGAAGCGCAGCGTGTGGACATCATCGTCCGAGTAAAACGCGGTAGCCGGCGCCGGTCCTGGCAACGTTCGAGATAAGCCCGATCGACTCGTAGTAGCGGATCATCTTGGCCGAGACGCCTGACTCCGCGGCAGCTTCACCCATGTTCATGATTGCATTCCTGGTTGGGGTGAAACGGATCGGGCATCAAATCGATCATACGACCTGCGTCGCGAAATGGCTGGCTTGTACCCTTTCGTCAATCGGTGCCCGGAAGCGCCTGAGGCGCAAAGCATTGGTGAGAACGAAGACGCTGGACAGCGCCATTGCCCCTGCTGCCAACATCGGCGACAGGAGCATGCCATCAAGAGCACGCCAGCGGCGACAGGTATGAGCGCGATGTTGTAAGCAAACGCCCAGAACAGGTTCTGACCAATATTGCGGAGCGTCGCCTTGGTCTTCGATCGTAAGGCTCGCGCCTAGGTTCTATTGCTGGCATCAGGTTGTGGATCATTTCTGCTCCTGTTTCCGTGCTGCCTCGACGGCATCGTTGGAACGGTCGCTTTCGATCTCATGAGGTTCCTCGGGGTTTCGCCTTCGAAGTTTCTCGATTAGCGGCCCGATTTTTTCTCGATAGATTTCGGGCGTGACGGCCCCGACCTGTCTGAAGGCGATCCGGCCTTCGGCCTCGTCGGCGGATGATGTGCACAGTTCCGGCGAGGATCTTTCTCCGGTGGCCGCGAGGCGATCGATTCCAAGCGGCGGGCGAGCCGCCGCTTGGAAGTCGGATGTCGACCGTGCTGGGCGACCTTGTTGTCAGCGCCCCCATATCCCCCGTCCATAACCGGGTGCGGGTTTATCGAAGCCCGAATTTCCCCCTGCGGTCGGTGCGCTGTCGACAGTGCTGATACTCGCTGTGCCGCTCAGCCCGACCGGGTAGGAGTGGTCGGACGCGGCAGAAGGCTTGACCGTCGAATAGTCGTGACCGGAGCCATAGTTGTGGTCGGTGCCATAATGGTCGCTGCCGGCAAAAGCCATGCCGGAGACAAACAAGAACGCGGCAGTGGTAAGAACGATCTTCTGCATTTCAATTTTCCATCTTTGAGGGTTAGCATTAGGCCTCAACGCCGTGCTCCGCACCGCGTTGATGAAGCCGTCTTTCATGCTCTTTAGGCGAAACCGACCAACCGGTATCCTTCTGGATTTGCGGCGGCAGGTTGTTCAGCGCACGGTCGTCTTGGTGTGTTCGTGCGCTGTTCTGAGGGCTGCTTCATAGCAGCCGATATCCTCGAGAACGTTGGCCCTCCGTCGCTTCGCTGGCGAAGGACGGAAGATTGCTCGCATCAAGGCGAGTTCTTTGAGAACTGGTGAACATCCCATCCTCTGGGTCTGGCCTTCCGCACGGAACATGGGGCGGATGACGTCCAGAAGGGCGCCGAGACGCAAAGCGCATCGGCCGGACAAGGGACAGAATCAGCCGCGACGTGCAGCCAGACCTGCCCTAAGCGAGGATGTAAGGTTTGGGGGGAAAGGGTTCGGGTGAAACACTGAAGCCGCTGATGTGCTCAGCAAAATACATAGGGGAAATGTTACATGGCAGCCGCACAGTAGGTCCGACCGTGGCAATCATGCCCTGCACGCAGGTTCCCATGGACGAACATGCAGATGTCATCATCATCGCCATGTCTCCGCAGCCGCAGTCATTACGACCGTTTAGCGTTATTTGATGTACGGAGGTTACAGTGACCGGCTTAGGCATTTGGCCCGCCTGCGCTGAAAGCACAGGCATTCCTGCCCCCAGAACGAGGAGCAGCAGACCAATAACAAGGCGACGAGCGTAGTTCATCGTTCTCTCAGAATAGGTGATTTGAATCCGCATGCAATCTCCCTCCGAAGTGACCGAACGCCACACCAAGGAACGACACGAGCAGAATCGGTTGCGGGTTCAACGCAGGGGGTGTTCGCAACCGGGCGAGCTTCCGTGAAGATCCTGCCCGGCGCGGCCGAGGAGGGATCGCATCGGGACGTGGATGAGCTGGCAAATCTAGTTCGCGCGCTCGAATGAGCTCTTCACAATGAGCCCGGTCGGCACCAATTTGAGCCTCAAATATGGGACCTGCTACCGCCCATGTCGGGTCCACAGATGGGCATCCCGGCAAGCGTGATAGCCTCAACGAAAGAAGACGTATTTGATGAGGGCCGCAATGATCAGCAGCACGACGACGACCAAGAGCAAGCCTGCAGCGCCCATGCCCCACATCATCCCGCTTCGCATCGTCTCGTTCATCATTGCGGCCTTCCATCATTCAGCAGCGAGGTCAAACGTTGCAGGTTCCCTGAGCGCAACCTCTTCGGTCGTCGTCGATGTAATGCCCTTCGGCAATCGCCATCCCTTGACCAACCCGTAGATCGCGGGGATCACCACCAGGGTCAGGATCGTAGATGAGGTCATACCACCGATCATCGGTACGGCGATGCGCTGCATCACTTCCGAGCCGGCGCCAGTGCTCCAGAGGATCGGGATCAGACCAGCCATGATGGCAACGACAGTCATCATCTTCGGCCGGACACGCTCCACTGCGCCAAGCATGATCGCCTCATAGAGATCTGCCCGACTGAACGACCGATTGTGTGAGGCCCGCTCTGCCTTCACTTCGGCCATGGCCTGCTCCAGATAGATTAGCATGACGACACCAGTCTCTGCGGCGACGCCGGCGAGCGCGATGAAGCCGACGGCGACCGCGATCGACATGTTGAAGCCGAGCCACCACATCAGCCAGACGCCGCCGACCAGCGCGAACGGCAGCGACAACATGACGATCAGCGTCTCGGTGAGCGCCCGGAAGTTGAGATAGAGCAGCAGGAAGATGATCAGCAGCGTGACGGGCACGACGATCTTCATCCGCGCCTCGGCCCGCTGCAGGGATTCATACTGACCGCTCCAGCCGACCGAATAGCCCGGCGGCAGCTTCACCGAGGCTGTGACTGCTTTCTGGGCGTCCGCGACATAGCCGCCGAGGTCGCGGCCATCGATGTCGACATAGATATAGGTCGCAAGTTGGCCGTTCTCGGTGCGGATCGTGGTCGCCCCGCGCGTGAGTTCGACATTCGCGACCGCGCCGAGCGGAACGGCGCCGCCGCCAGGCAGCGGCACCTGCACGTCGGTCGCGATCGCCTGCGGGTTCGAACGCAGGTCGCGCGGATAGCGGATGTTGACGCCATAGCGTTCGCGGCCCTCGACTGTCGTCGTGATAGTCTCGCCGCCGAGTGCTGTTGCAATAACGTCTTGCACATCGCCGATGGTGAGGCCATAGCGGCCGAGCGCCTCGCGATCGGGGACGATATCGAGGTAATAGCCGCCAATGACGCGCTCGGCATACGCGCTCGACGTACCGGGCACGGTCTTGAGCACGGCTTCCACCTGGCGAGCGATCTTTTCCATCCCGGTCAGGTCGTTTCCATAGACTTTGACGCCAACCGGCGTGCGGATGCCGGTCGCGAGCATGTCGATGCGGCCACGAATCGGCATGGTCCATGCATTGGAGACGCCGGGGAATTGCAGCGCCTTGTCCATCTCGGCCTTCAAGCTGTCGATGGTTACGCCCGGCCGCCATTGCTCCTTGGGTTTCAGGTTGATGATCGTCTCGAACATTTCCGAGGGTGCCGGATCGGTCGCCGTCGCTGCGCGTCCGGCCTTGCCGTAGACCGAGTCGACTTCCGGGAAGGATTTGATGATCCGGTCCTGCATCTGCAAAAGCTCCGTCGCCCTGGTCACGGAGATCCCCGGCAGTGTCGTCGGCATATAGAGCAGCGCGCCTTCATTGATGTTCGGCATGAACTCGGAACCGAGTTGGCGCGCCGGCCAGATGCTGACGGCAAGCGCGGCAAGCGCGAGGACGATGGTGAAGGTCTTGGCCTTCAGCACGCCCCGAATGAGGGGGCGATAGATAAAGATCAGGAACCTGTTGATCGGGTTCTTGTGCTCCGGAATGATCCGGCCGCGCACAAAGATCACCATTAAGGCCGGCACCAGCGTGATCGACAGGATCGCCGCGGCCGCCATCGAGAAGGTCTTGGTGAAGGCCAGCGGACCGAAGAGCCGTCCTTCCTGCGATTCCAGCGTAAAGATCGGCAGGAACGAGACGGTGATGATCAAGAGGCTGAAGAACAGCGCCGGGCCGACCTCGCTTGCCGCGTCGATCAGGATCTGCACGCGCGGCTTATCGGGCGGCGCGCGCTCAAGGTGCTTATGGGCGTTTTCGATCATGACGATGGCGGCGTCGATCATGGCACCAACTGCGATGGCGATGCCGCCGAGACTCATGATGTTGGCGCCGAGCCCGATCAGCTTCATCCCGATGAAGGCAATGAGGATGCCGACTGGCAGCATCAGGATGGCGACGAGCGCGCTTCTCAGATGCAGCAGAAAGATCACGCAGACGAGCGCCACGATGATGCTTTCCTCGGTCAGCGTTTGTTTCAGCGTGTCGATCGCCGCTTCGATCAGATGCGAGCGGTCATAGACCGGCACGATCTCGGTGCCCTTCGGCAGGCTGCCGGCGATATCGGCCAAGCGCTGCTTAACGTTGTCGATCACGTCCAAGGCATTGGCGCCGAAGCGCTGCAACACGATGCCGCTCGCCACCTCGCCCTCGCCGTTAAGCTCCGTGACGCCGCGCCGCTCGTCCGGCCCGATCTCGACGCGGGCCACGTCCTCGATGCGCAGCGGCACGCCTTGAGCGGTCTTCAGGACGATGTTGTCGATATCGGCCAGCGATTTGATGTAGCCTCGACCACGCACGACATATTCGAATTCGGAGAGTTCGACCGTGCGTCCACCGATATCCTGGTTGCTGTTGCGCACGGCATCGCGCACCGCCGCTAGCGAAATGCCCTGGGCGCGCAGCCGCTGCGGGTCAACGACAATGTTGTATTGCTTGACGAAGCCGCCAACGCTCGCGACTTCGGCCACGCCCTCCGCCTTCGAGGCGGCGAAGCGGATATTCCAGTCCTGCAACGAGCGCAGCTCGGCAAGCGTCATGTCCTTGGCGACGACGGCGTATTGATAGACCCAGCCGACGCCGGTTGCATCCGGCCCAAGGCCCGGCGTGACGCCGGCCGGCATGCGCTTTGCGGCGGTGTTGAGATATTCGAGCACGCGGCTCCTCGCCCAATACGGATCGGTGCCGTCCTCGAAGATCACATAGACGAAGGAGACACCGAAGAAGGAGAAGCCGCGCACCACCTTCGATTTCGGGACCGTCAGCATCGCCGTCGTCAAGGGATAGGTGACCTGGTCCTCGATCACCTGCGGCGCCTGGCCCGGATATTCGGTATAGACGAGGACCTGGATATCGGAGAGGTCGGGAAGCGCGTCGAGCGGCAATGTCTTGACGGCGTAGACGCCGGCGGCGACGGCGAAGACCGTGCCGACGAGGATCAGAACAAGATTGCGGGCGGACCACGCGATGAGACGGGCGATCATGGTGTGCCCTCCGTTGTTGCCATGCCGGTCAGGGCGGCCTCTAGGTTGCTCTCGGCATCGATGAGGAAATTTGCTGCGACCACGACGCGATCTCCGGACGCGATTCCCTTCCGGATCTCGGTGAAGCCGCCGCCCTGGGCGCCGATCGTGACCTCACGCGGCTCGAAACGGCCTTCGCCCCTGTCGAGGATCACCACCTGGCGGGTGCCGGTGTCGATCACGGCGCTGTCTGGAACCGCGACGACCGGACGGCTGCCGCTCGCGGCGATCTCCACGTCGGTGTACATGTCGGGCCGCAGGCTCCCGTCTGGATTGGGGAGTTCGATGCGCACTTTCGTGCTACGCGTCTGGCTGTCCACTTGCGGATAGATTTGCGCCACGCGACCCTGGAAGGTCTGCCCCGGTAAGCTGCGGACGCTAATCGTCGCGGACTGGCCGACACGCACATTGGCCAGATCATATTCTGGCACGTCGGCGAGCACCCATACGGTCGACAGATCGGCGATGCGGAAGAGGACGTCGCCGGCGGACATCTTCATGCCTTCGGTCGCATTGCGTTCCAGCACCACGCCGTCGCGCGGCGACGACCAACCAAACGCCAGTGGAACCTGGCGGGTCCGCTGGATCTCGGCGATCACCTCCGCGGGCACGTTGACGTTCTGAAGACGGCGGCGGAAACCTTCCGAGCCGGGGTTGATCACGAGCTGGGCGGCCGCCGCGGCGAGCTCCGGCGAATAGAGCTGCAGCAGAGGCTGGCCTTTGCGCACCCGGTCTCCGGTGGTGACGTTCTCCACCTTGGCGATGAACGAATCGCTCGGAACCGACACGACCGAGACGCGACGCTCGTCGAGTTGCACCGTTCCCGGCACGCGCACTTGCCGGACGATCACGCGATCGGAAACAGCCTCCGACCGGACGCCGGTCCGCTGCAGTTTGCCTGGCGCGACTTTGACGGTCGAACCGTCGTCGTCCTCGCCGGCATAGACGGGGAGGTAATCCATCCCCATCGAATCCTTCTTCGGCGCCGGCGAGGTGTCCGGAAGGCCCATCGGATTGCGGTAGTACACGATCTTCTTGGGTTCGCCGTTCACGGGGGCAGCGGCAGCTGTCGCAACGGTGGCTGGCGGCTTGCCCTCGAAGCTCAGGTCCTCCCCCGCCCGAACCGGCAGGAAATCCCGCCCATCGGCTGTCTTCTTCGGAGTTGCCGAATAGGCCGGGGGGCCGTCCGGGTCTCGGTAGTAGATCACGGGTCCGGTGGGCCCAGGGCTGGCGCTCGCCGGGGCCGTCGCAGTGCCTTCGAGCCAGGCGACAGTTTGCAACCATGAAGTGGCGGGCAGCGCGAGATTGCGATGCCCCGCCCAATAGCCTCCAGCCCCCGCCGCCAAAATGGCGGCGAGGGTGAGGCCAGTACGGCCTGCGCGTTTCATGGCGTGGCCTTGAATTCGAGCTTGTTTTCGAGAGAGCCGGTTTCGCCCTGCACCTTGGCGCCGAGCGACAGTCGCCAACCACCTGGCGCCATCAGATTGGCCTTGAAGCGATAGATGCCGGGCTCTTTCGACGGCAACGGCTCGATTGGGGCCGTCATCATCTCCATACCGTCCGGCGCCATGTCGACGCGCTGGGCAAAGATCACCGCGTCTGGCACCACCTTGCCGGAGCGCTTGTCGATGAGGCGGACCGCGACAACAGCGGCGTCGCCTTTCTTGATCGCGTTTTGAACGAGTTGAAACTCGTAATCGTCGATCCCAGCCCAGGCCTTCGAATTGGCCCCGACCAGAGCAAGACCGATCAGCGCCGCGGCTGCGACGTGTTTCACATTGCAAAAGTTCATTGTCAGATTTCCAAAAGTTCATCATTCGACCGCGCGGAATGCACGGCAGGCTAAGTGGCCAGGCGCATGCCAAAGCCACGGGCTTTCGCTGCAAGGCCGTCAGCCATGCGGCGACAAACAGCGGCTCCGATGGAGCCGTTGATGAACTCAGGTTCGTGGAGGTCTGGGAGGTGGCGGACTGGGCAGGACATCCCGTCCAATGTCGTTGCCAGGCGCGATCACGTCAGCACCAGATAAGTGGGTCAGCGTGATTGCCGCGGTCATCGACGCACTCGGAAAGCACTTGGCGACACATAAGGTCGCGAGCGGACAGGACTTCTGGCAATCAGGTAATGGCTGTTTCTGGTCCGAAGGGCACGGCATGCCGTCCGACATCGACGCCATATCCGCGATTGTCGTCGCCGGATCGACAACCATCATCATCGCAGCGGATGGCGTCACCATCGGCGCGGTCAGAAGGCTCAAGACGGCCAGAATCGAAAGCAGGCGGGGGAATACGGTCCAGAATTTCACACCGGCTACATGGCATTTGGTGCAGTGCAAGAAAAGCCCCTAAGCGCTCACATTTCCGTCAGGCGATGCGGCCAATCGCGCAAGACCTGCGCTGCTGTCTCCGGCAACAATCGAGCATCCTGATTCAGAGGGCCCGGCCTTACACCCACCCTTCCAACGCAGAAGCCGCATGGCGTTGGCCGTCACCAGCACAGTCGGCCCGGTATCGGCCAGGATGGCGCTCGGCAGGCCGGTGATGCCTGCTATGGTCGTCACCAGGAACACCGCTTTCAGCCCTAGCGTCATCGTGATGTTCTGCTTGATATTAGCCATGGTCGCTTGAGACAGCTTTATCATCGCAGCGACGTCTCCGACCCAGCCATGCAGGACCGCGGCGTCGGCGATTTCCAGGGCAACATCGGTGCCGCCGCTCATGGCAATGCCGATGTCAGCGGCGGCGTGCGCCGGCGCGCCGTTGATGCTGTCGCCCACCTTGGCGACCGTCAGCCCCTGCCCTTTCAACTCGCCGACAATGCGCTGCGATGAAGATGCAGCCGGCGTATCCATGGCCGATATATTCATGCAACTACAATGCTTGTCGAGAACTGATGGGAGATCGTCGGATCGCGCCTGAGGGTGGTACCGCCTGTTGCGCAACCACCCGCTTGCCGACCTCGTTCCTGCACGGCGAAGTTCGCTGCCCGACCCATACCCTCCCAGATCCAGCAATCTGATCTGACGCCAAAGTCCCTGTCCCAGGCAGGCGGCTTTCGCGTCTAATCGTCTTTGCACGCATTCCGCGTGCCGGGACAAATTCGCAGATCGCAATGACGAGAACCGATGCCGCTGCGCTCCATCGGCCTCGCGTCGTACCGGTCGATCTGATCAAGAAGATGCTTTCCGAACATCCTCCCATCACCGGTATCGCCTTGGCTGGCATGCCGATGGGTTCGCCGGGAATGGGCGGAGAGAAGACCGAGACCTGGACGATTTATGCCTTCACCAAGGATGGCAAGGCGCCGACCGTCTACGCGACCGAGTGACGGCCGACATGATCTCTCATTTTTCATTCAAGGAGAACTGCAATGAAACTGACCTACTCCCTCGCCGCCTTCGCGGTCGCGATCGCTATACCGTTACCTGCTGTTGCGGCGACCATTAGCGCGGTGATGTACAAGAACCCGCAATGCAGCTGCTGCGAATCCTATGCCAGGTATCTGGAGCACAACGGTTTCAAGGTCGACATCAAGCCCGTCAACAATTTGTCCCAGATCAGCAGCGATGCGGGCGTGCCGGCTGACCTAGAAGGCTGCCACACGCTGATGGTCGACGGCTATGTGTCGACGGCCTGGTGCCGGTCGATATCGTCAAAAAGCTTTTGACGGAACGGCCCGCGATCACCGGCATCACGCTGGCCGGCATGCCGACCGGCGCTCCCGGCATGGGTGGCGAGAAGTCTGGTCCTTTCATCGTCTACGCCTTCACCAAGGACGGTAAGGCGCCGACCGTCTACGCAACGGACTGAAGGCAACCGCGATGTCTGCCGATATCGACTCTTCGCAACTGGCGTTGCATGCGGATCGGGCCATCGTTCCTCAAGATCGGCAAAGCAATCCTCTATCCGAGCGGCGAGTTGGATCGCTGGGACAAATCGATCCTTGTCGTCTGCAGACCCACACGCGAAATGCCGCGGGAAAAGGCGGCACCGCCAGAGTAGCAGAGAGGCAGTTCAGTCGTTCCGAGGTCGCTGGCTAGATAGATAAGCGTTCGGAATCCGTAGTTGATCGGGACGTCAGAGTACTGAGCAAATGCGATCATGCCCAAGCGCGCACGATCACAGGTGGTCACTCGATACATGCCCCAGTTAACGGCACCACCTCTCCAGAGGCGCATTGCAAGTCTTTGATAGATAACATGAATCATGTCGTGTTGTCTGATCCACAATAATCCCGTTCGATACGTTTGCAGCCTTCATCGGGCGCTCGCCTGATACCACGACGGCTGAGGATCTGCGGCGTTTCCAACTGCACCAGACGCAGGCTGGCATGCGGCCGCCGGGGATCAACAGCTCGGTCTCGGCGCTGCGCTTCTTCTTCACCGTGACGCTCGACCGGCCGATCTTTCCCGTCGTCTGACGATCATCCACCAGCCGCGCAAGCTGCCGCTGGTACTGAGCGTCGAGGAGGTGGCGCGGCTGCTCGAAGCCGCACCTGGGCCCAAGTACAAGGCCGCCCTCGGCACGGCCTATGGCGCCGGCTTGCGGGTCTCGGAGATCGTGGCGCTCAAGGTGGCCGACATCGATTCGACGCGCATGCCGATCCGCGTCGAACAAGGCAAGGGCCGCAAGGACCGCCACGCCATGCTGTCGCTGCAACTGCTCGGCCTTCTGCGCCTGGTAGCGTGAGGGCAAACGCCGCGGCGTGATGTTGCCGCGGGGCTGGCTGGTTCCGGGCCGCAACCCGATCACGCCGCTCTCCACGCGGCAGATGAACCGCGCCGTTCATGCCGCAGCCGAGGCCGCCGAGATCAAGAAGCGGGTGACGCCGCACACGCTGAGACATTCCTTTGCCACCCATCTGCTGGAGCAGGACGTCGACATCCGCGTCATCCAGGTCCTGATCGGACATGCCCGGCTCAATACCACCGCGCTCTATGCCCACGTGGCCACGAAGACGATCCACACCGTGATAAGCCCGCTCGACCGGATCAGGCTGCAGGCAGACGAGGAGACGAGACCGGACAGCTGACGCGGCGGCGGTGCGCCGCCCGTCCCTGGAGGTCGCCGACATCTTCCATCGCCATGGCGCCGCCTGGCGCGCAGCCCATGCCGGCCACTTGAGCCTCGGCCAGCTGAAGGTGATGTCCGCGATCGAGACCTGCCGCACCGCAGCCCTCGGCGGTCATGTCGAGGCCTGCGAGGACTGCGGCTATCGCCGCGTCGCCTTCAACAGCTGTCGCGACAGGCATTGCCCGAAGTGCCAGAGTGCGGCGGCAAGGGAGGGGCTTGCCGCGCGCCAGACCGATCTGCTGCCCATCGGCTACTTTCATGTCGTCTTCACCCTGCCGGCCGAGATCGCCGACATCGCCTATCAGAACAAGGCGGTGATCTATGACCTTCTGTTTCGCGCCGCGTCCGAGACGATGCTCACGATCGCCGCAGATCCCAGGCACCTCGGTGCCCGCATCGGCATCACCGCTGTGCTGCATAGCTGGGGCTCGGCGATGACGCATCACCCGCATGTCCATATGATCGTGCCCGGCGGCGGCATCGCTCTCGACGGTGAGCGTTGGCTGTCCTGCCGGCCCGGCTTCTTGCTGCCCGTGCGCGTGCTCTCAAGACTGTTCCGGCGGCTCTTCCTCGACAAGCTCACTGAGGCCCACGCCGCCAGCCGGCTGAAGTTCTTCGGTGATCACATCGGCCTAAGCGAGCGCGGTGCCTTCGCTCAATTCCTGGCACCGCTCAAGAAGAAGAACTGGTTCGTCTATGCCAAGCCGCCCTTCGCCGGGCCCGAGGCGGTGCTGGCCTACCTGTCGCGCTATACCCACCGCGTCGCCATCTCCAACAGCCGGCTGATAGCGCTCACCGAGGCCGGCGTCACGTTCCGCGTCAAGGATTATCGTCGCAACGGGGAGGAGCGCTACCGGACCATGACGCTCGATCCGGGCGAGTTCATCCGCCGCTTCCTGCTCCATGTCCTGCCCAAGGGCTTCCACCGCATCCGCCACTATGGGCTGCTGGCCAGCGCGCACGCCAAGCAAGACATCGCGCGCGCTCGCGAACTGCTCGCCGCACCCCAGCCCAAGGTCGAATGCGGCGGATCCAATAGCGCCGATGCTGCCGCCCCGACCGATTGGCGGCCGCCATGTCCATGCTGCGGCGGTCGCATGATCATCATCGAACCCTTCGAGCGCCGCGGCGATGCCAGAGCGCCCCCGTCCGGCAGCTCGACAAGAGGAGCCCGAGCATTATGACCGGGCCCCGCTCATCACCGCGCATCATCTCTGCCGAGGGACCTTATCGTCCCCGGATGGACGGCTTCGCGCGCCGCCGCCCAAGCGCACCGAAATCGCCCGCTTTTCAACCGCTACACCGCATCATGCGCCGCCTCGGCCGGCCGCGCGCGCCCGTCAACCTGAGCAGTCCTACCTGTCAGGCGCATCAGTGCACCCACCGCGGACCAAGCGAAACCGTCAAATCCCCATAGCGCCGAAACCGAGCCTCCATCCCGCGGGTTCTTTCCCTGGAGGCTTTCGGACGCCGGCCCTCGCGCCAAGCCAACACCTTGTTGGCCGGCATCCGTAACCCTACACAGAAGCGGCCAACACCGAGCCGATATCTTGATGTCACTTTTGGGCCCTTAGAGGACCGGCAGCTTCAGGATGCAAATCTTCAGGAGCGTACATTACGGCCGGCGCTAGCATCGTCGTGACCTGACATCTCGGACGTTCACAGGGGTGCCTCAATCGGCCGGTTCCGGATCCGATTTGAGACGTTTAGTACATCGCAAATATTCGCTGAATTTGATTGCGGTTCTGATGTTAGTGCCAACGCCAGGCGAAGCAGAATCCGCGCCTTCTGGCCTCAGATTGTCCGCCGCGATGATCCAATGGCGCGATGTCTGGCGCTATCTAGGGCGCAGCCGCTGCTGTGGGCGTGGCTGCTTATCCGCTACAGTCAGTGACCCGGCCCGGAGGACCAAGCCGAGCCGCTATCGGGTTGCGACGGAGGACAAGATGATCCCACCTTCCGTCCAGCGCCGGATGTCACAGCGGACCGGCGCAACTGTTGCTGAAGTCAAGCGTTGCCACGCGATCTATGAAATGCAGCCAATGGGAAGTGACAACCCTCGTTGAGAGAGCTGTGCGAAGCGTGAATTAAAAAATGTGAGCAGACAACTAACCCTGCATAGTTCCGCCGCCGCCTCGTGCGCGGTCGGCGGGGTTTCCCCAGAACGAAACGGCGCGCTTGTGGCCGCCTTTCAGGCAGAAATAGACAAAACGTGCGCCTACAGGAAATACGACAGCCGGAATGATATCTATTTCATCGATACCAACGTTGGCTGTCGTTGGGGAAACCGCTTATCTCAGAAGGAAGACATCCATGAACATCAAAGCTATCTGTCTCGGCGCAACACTTGCGCTTTCCACTTTTGGTGGTCAGGCGCTGGCCGGCGCACTGAAGGAGCCGAACACCATGAGGCCGTTCTACACTGATGCCAGCATGAAAACCATGAAGCCGCTCGAAGAATTTAAGGCCGCCTTCTTTGGCATGCCGGCCGAAAAGCAGGCACAGATGAAGGGTGAATGCGCGGGCGAGATAGAGCAGCCGTTCACGGCCTTCTGCGCGAACGTGAATACACTCGGAGGCCACAACTAAGACTGCGTTCATAACCGAACAAAATGGCGCGGCCGGTTGGCCCGCCATTGCCCCGCTACGTACCTCTTTTTTTTTTACGTGTGAATGCCTCCTAGTCGCTGAAAAATCCATGTTAGTATCTGCAGGTATCTCCTCCCAGGCGTTTCAATCTGTGCCTAGACAGCGGGGGGGCTTGTGGGGCCCAACACTCCTAAGTCGAAGCCGCACTGGCAGTGGTGATTTTCATTCGATGTGCCGTCCTTCGTGTAATCCAAAGTTCAGCGCTGTGAACCATGACGCTATTCCGCGCCACACGAGTGCAATTGATCGCGGCATTCCAAATCGTCAAACTGCACGTCACCACGGCCGACACCCGTGTTTCGTTTCTCTTTGAGTGCGGCACATGAAATTCGGAATGTTTGTGAGGTTTCGATATGGAAAGGCCATACGGCGATGCTGCAGACGTTTCTTCTTCGATCGATCTCGAGTTTGGCTCCCTGGCAAACAACCTTGTGCGGCTCCTTGAAGCAACCGAAGCGAGCTCGAGCATGCCCAGGAGGCGTAGACATCGCCGGCCAACGCGTCAAGACCGCAACCTGCACCGAACCATCCATGAGCGACCTCAATGCCGATGCGAGGCGGAGCACGGCGGAGCGCGAGATCCTGTGGCGTCACTGAGGCACGCCATCATCGAGGAGATCCCTCGGCTGCGCCGCTATGCGCGCTCGCTCCTGCGTGACCGCGACGCGGCGGACGACCTCGTGCAGGACTGCTTGGAAAAGGCGCTGACTCGTCTCGAGAGTTGGAGATCGGGCGATTCGCCGAGACGCCGGTTGCTCACGATTATGCACCAACTCTTCGTCGATCGGCTGCGTCGCACCAAGCGCCATGTCCATGCCGAGGCGCTGATGCCCGAGACTATTGACGCGGTCGCCGGTCCGGCGCGGCAGCCCGATAAGATTACCTCGGCCGAGATGCTGTCGGCCCTGCAGCAGATTGCCCCAGAGCGACGCGCTGCGCTGACGCTGGTTGCTGTTGAGGGCCTTTCTTATGCCGACGCAGCGAACGTGCTTGGCATTGCGCTCGGCACGCTTGCGTTGCGGATTGCAGGGGGAAGAGAGGAATTGCGATCGATTCTGGACGACGTCTCGCGTCGCAAGATGATCACGGTGACGACGGAATGAGCGAATGTCAGAGCACGACCAAGACGGCTGGCATCCTGATTAGGCACGACAAGCGCATAGCTCCATTCCTCTATGATGAAATCTGTCTTGGCGCGGGCGACTCTGCCCGGTGGTCCACCGTGGAGCCATTGACGACAGGCGCAGCGCCTCTCCCCGAGGAATCCAGCGCGTTGCAGGGAGATGGCGGACTGGCGGCGCCTCAGCGCGGAGGAAGTCCAACAAACTGGCGAAGCCGCGCATATTTTCTAGTTCCCCTAAGTTGGAATCCCATGGAAGGAACCCATCTGTTGGGTTGTAAAGTCGCATCCACTGAAATCAGGCCGAAGTACGGGAAGGTAAGAAGTTACTCAGAGCTTGGATCTTCGATTTGGCGGATCGTAAGGTCCGGAAATGGCCCAACCGCGACCTCTAGCGTGATCACGGGCAAATGTCCGCTCCCGTGCGGATGTGAAGTTGACCTCAACGGCCGACATGGGGCAGCACGAAGTGCATGGCCAAAACATATTAGCATGGACGAATTTACTTATACGCGAAGCGAGAGTGGGCGCGCAGGCAAGCGACAGCATTACCGCAAGGCCGCCTCACTGCACCATAGCTTCTCCGGCTAGTTCGTCGATGATCGGGCAGTCCGGTCTGTCATCGCCCTGGCAGTGCTCGACCAAGTGGTGAAGCAGATGGCGCAATCCGACTAACTCGGCGATCTTCCTGTCGATCTCCACCAGCTTGGCTTCGGCGATCGCCTTGACGTCGGCGCTTGCGCGCTCCTTGTCGCGCTTCGCTGACCTGTCCGCGATAGCGAACGATGACTTCTTCAGGGGTGAGGTAGGTCGGGTCAGGCATGGGCGTTATAGATAGCAGAGTTGTGCAACAGCTTGTTGCACCCGCGACCCCGTCGGATCGGAGACCTGGGGAGAATGCCGGCGCCGTCACCGTGGACTGATCGTCGTGGCCCGAAGCCGCCATTGAAGGCTCAGGGCTATGATGACCGCTTTCCGCCAAAGAACGAATCCGCTCGCGGGAGGGGCGCGGGCTTTGGGGGGGTGTGCTTCGTCGGCAGCGTCGGTGAGGCTTTGATCGATCAGGGGTGACGGACGGCATCGGCCTCCGAGCGTGAAGTGTCAACCTTCAGCTTGAGAGGAGCATCCGATGACCGTCCCTACGCATCCATCCAGCAGCGCGCTTCGCGAGCGCATGATCGAAGACATGTCCATGCGCGGCTTCACCGAGGATACGCGCCGTGACTATATCCGTTGCGTGAAGGCGCCCCACGGGCAAGCTGAATCGCAATGTTCGACGCGTCGATCTGGGCGATTAGTCTCTCCCCGTGTGGATGGCCAAAGGCGAAACCGCACGAATGTGCAAATTACGGCCGATCCAGAAAAGCCGGCACTCCCGTGCGCGATAAGATGATTCCAATGCTAAATCCGATCTAGAGACGCCGCCGCCCGGCACGGGCGGTGATCATGGTGCCGGGACAGTCAAGCCTTCATGAACGAGATCTCGGGCTACGTATTCTCGTTGCTGCGGGAGGGCGACATCGCTCTATACCGGGGCTCTGGCAACGGCTTGACGCCGATCCTGCTTGTTGCCGCAGAAGGAACCTCGCCCGGTTGCGTCGAGCGACTTGAACACGAATATGCGCTCAAGTCCGAACTTGACTCCGACTGGGCGGCGCGACCCGTTGCACTGATGCACGATAACGGTCGTATGAAGCTGGTACTCGAGGATCCCGGCGGTACGCCGCTCGATCGACTGCTTGGCCGGCCACTGGACGTATCGCACTTCCTGCGCAGCGCGATCCCGCTCGCGGGCGCGCTTCGCCATGTACATGAGCGTGGCGTCATTCATAGGGACATCAAGCCGGCAAATATCCTGGTGGATGGGGCAAGCGGCGGCGTGTGGCTGACGGGGTTCGGCATCGCTTCGCGTCTGCCGCGCGAGCGCCAAGCCCCCGCCCCGCTAGAGGTGATCGCGGGCACGCTCGCATATATGGCGCCGGAACAGACCGGCAGGATGAACCGCTCGGTGGATTCCCGCAGCGATCTCTATGCCCTGGGTGTCACCTTCTACGAAATGTTGGCCGGGCAGCTCCCCTTCACTGCCGCTGACCCGATCGAGTTGATCCACTGTCACATCGCGCGAGAGCCCGTTCCGCCAAGCGAGCTTGCAAGCGGGATTCCGGCTCCGCTCTCGATGATCGTCATGAAGCTTCTCGCGAAGGCAGCCGAGGGGCGCTACCAGACCGCAGCAGGCGTCGAGGCCGATCTCCGCAAGTGCCTGACTGCCTGGGAGTCGTTCGGGCGGATCGAACCCTTCCCGCTTGGTCTGCAGGACGCGTCGGACCGGCTGATGATCCCTGAGAAGCTCTACGGACGCGAGGGCGAGATCGCCACTCTGCTCGCTGCCTTCGACCGCGTCGTGAAGCATGGCTGTTCGGAGCTCGTTCTGGTCTCCGGTTACTCGGGCATCGGCAAGTCGTCGGTCGTCAACGAGCTGCACAGGGTCATCGTGCTGCCTCGCGGCATCTTCATTTCAGGAAAATTCGACCAGCGCCTCCGCGATACCCCCCATGCGACCCTGGCTCAGGCGTTTCGGGGACTGACTCAACAGCTGCTGAACGGTCACGCGGACGACATCGCCCGCTGGCGAGACGCGATTAAGGAAGCTGTCGGGAACCAGGGGCGTCTGCTGACCGACCTCATTCCCAACCTCGTTCGACTGATCGGCCCACAGCCGACCGTGGCAGTCCTCTCGCCGGTCGACGCCCAACTGCGGTTTCAGACCGTATTTCAGCGGTTCGTCGGCGTGTTCGCGAGGGCGGAACACCCGCTCGTCATTTTCGTCGATGACCTGCAATGGCTCGATCCGGCGACGCTGACGCTCATCGAATATCTCCTTCTCCATCCTGACACGCGACACCTTTTGGTGATCGGCGCATATCGCGACAATGAGGTCGACTCGGCACATCCGTTGATGCTCAAGCTGAGGGATCTGCGCCGAGCCCGCGCGAGAGTCGACCAGATCATCCTCGGCCCGCTCTCAGTCGCCGACATCAACCAATTGCTGTGCGACACCTTGCGGCGTGCTCCCGACGAGATGCGGCCGTTCGCTGAGTTGATGCACAAGAGAAGCGGCGGCAATCCCTTTTTCGCCGGGCAGTTCCTCACCAGCCTAGCCGAAGAACGGCTCGTCAAGTTCGATAAGCGCTCGCGGTCGTGGACGTGGGATTTGGACGCTATCGTCGACAAGAGGTTCAGCGACAATCCAGCGGACCTAGTGATCGGCAGGTTGCGCCGTCTTGCTCCGGAAGCGCAGGAAGCGTTGAAACTGCTCGCCTGCCTGGGTAATCACGCTGACTTTGCGACGTTGTCAAGGCTACGCAGCGAATCTGACGAAGCGATGCATGCAAGTTTTCGCGACGCGGTTCACGCCGGCGCCGCCATCCCCATCGAGGGAAGCTACTGGTTCTTTCATGATCGAGTTCAGGAAGCCGCCTATGCGCTCATTCCGCCGGAAGGTCGCGCCGAACTCCATCTGCGGATCGCACGCCTCCTTATCGCAGAGACCGTGCAGGAGAGGATCGCAGAGAAGATCTACGACCTCGTCAACCAGCTGAACCTGGGCTCAGCGCTCATTTCCGAGTGGCCCGAGAAGATGCGCGCGGCCGAACTCAATTTTGTTGCAGGGCGCAAGGCGAAAGCCTCGACCGCCTATGCTGCGGCCTCCACCTATCTCGCAGCCGGCTTCACCGTTCTGTCGGACGACGGGTGGCAAAGATCCTATGACTTGACGTTGAACCTGTTCCTGGAACGGGCGGAATGCGAGATCCTTAGCTCGAACCAGGAGCAGGCCGCGGGACTCGTGGAGGTGCTGCTCATCAAGGCGCGGTCTAAGATCGATCATGCTGAGATTTGTCGTTTGCGTATGCTTCTGCAATTGAGGCAAGGCAACTACGCTCCGGCGATCCGCACGGCACTCGAATGCCTGCGAATGTTCGGCGTCGACATGCCAGACTCTCCTATACCGGAACAAATGCGAGAAGTATACGCGGAGATGTGCCGGACCCTCGGCGAGCGGCCAATCGAGAGCCTGCTCGACCTGCCTATGATGGACGACCCGGAGATGCGGGCGGTCATGAAGCTCTTTAGTGGCTTGGGTAATTTAGCCTATCATGTTGACCTAGACCTGTACCAGATGATTTCCTGCTGGATGGTCAAGCTGACCTGTCGCTACGGCACAAGCGAGTATGCCGCGATCGGCTATGGTGCGGTCGCCACAGTCCTTGGTCCGGCGTTCCATCGCTTCGCTGACGGGGAGGCATTTGCTCGGTTGGCGGTCGCGGTTGCCGAACGATACGGGTTCACCGCGCAAAAGGCGGGCGCACACTTCCTCATGCAAATGGCGGTCCTCTGGACGCGTCCAATCGAAGACGCTCTGACCTGCCTCGAGGCGGCGATCCGATCCGTCGGGGAAACCGGCGAGATGGTTTACGCCTGCTTCACCCGTCAGCATCGCCTCACCGATTTGATGGCGCGCGGTGATCCTCTCGACCAGGTGTGGCTCGAGTCGGCAGGTGCGCTGGATTTCGTCCGCAAATACAAGTTCGGCCAGCTGGTCATTTTGAGCATCCAGGGTTTCGTGCAAAGCCTTCGCGGCGGAGTGGGGAGCGGTGCACTCCTCGACGAGGCGGCGCTCGAAGCGCGGGTGCTCCGGGGCGGCGTTCCTCTCGTTGCCTGCTTTCACTGGATCCTGCAATTGCAGCGGCAGTTCTTGCTGGGCAACGCGGAGAGAGCCCTTGAGTTTGCCGCCAAGGCGGAGCCGATTCTCTGGTCGGCGCGCCTCAATCTTCAGTCGATGGATTACTGCTTCTATCATTCTCTCGCTATTGCTGCGGTCTTTGAAGCGGCCTCGCCCGAGAGGCGGGCAGCGCTTCGCAAGGATCTTACCGAACACCTGGCATCGTTTCAGCGATGGGCGGAGAGCTGCCCGGCGACGTTCACGCATAAACACGTCCTGATTTCGGCGGAATGGGCACGCCTGGAAGGACGAGACATCGAGGCCATGCGGCTGTACGAGCAGGCAATCCGCTCGGCCGCGGAGCACGGCTTCCTCCAGGACCAGGCGCTCGCCAGCGAATTGGCAGCTCGATTCTACCGCCTGCGCGGTCTCGAAAAGGTGGCAGATACCTATCTGGACGAAGCCCGCGACTGCTACGCCCGGTGGGGAGCCCTGGCTAAGGTCACACAGCTCGACCAGAGCCACCCCCGAGTCCGACTACAAGCACCATTGGCTCCAAGGCCGACCATCGAGACGCCTGTCGAGCGGTTCGATCTCGCCACGGTCATCAAGATGTCGCAGGCCGTGGCCGGCGAGATCGTCCTCGAGAAGTTGATCGAGAGGCTGATGGTTATTGCCGTCGAGCATGCGGGGGCCGACCGCGGCCTGCTGATTCTTCCGGTTGGTGACCAATGCCACATCGAGGCGGAAGCGAGGAGCGGTCGCGATGGCGTCAGGGTCCGTCTTCTCGGAACGCCGGTAACGCCATCGGAATTGCCCGTCCTGATCCTTGAGCAAGTCATCCACACTCAGGGCCAAGTGATCCTGGATGACACCTGCAAGGAGAACGCGTTTTCCGAAGATGAATATATAGACCGCAAACAGAATCGGTCGCTTCTATGCCTGCCGTTGCTGAAACAGGCCGAGCTGATAGGCGTGCTGTATCTCGAAAATAGCCTGGCGTCGCATGTGTTCACGCCGGCGCGGATCGCCGTGCTGAAGCTGCTCGCCTCACAGGCGGCAATCGCACTGGAGAACGCCCGATTATATAGTGACGTCGCAGAACGCGAGGCGAAAATCCGGCGCTTAGTCGACGCTAACATCATCGGGATTTTCATCTCGAGTAGGAAGGGTGAAATCATCGAAGCTAACGACGCTTTCCTCAAGATGGTGGGATACGACCGAGAGGATCTCGCCGCAGGAAACATGCGCTGGACCGATTTGACGCCGCCGGAATGGCGCAACAGAACCGCCAGCGCCCTGGACGGTGTGGACACGACCGGGGCGGTCCAACCCTATGAAAGCGAGTACGTGCGCGAGGACGGCAGCCGGGTGCCCGTGTTAATCGGCTCGGCCGCGTTCGACGAACAACGAGATCAGGGTGTGGCGTTCGTGCTCGATCTGACCGAGCGTAAGCGCGCCGAAGAGGCCTTCCGCGAGGTGCAAATGGAGCTCGCGCACGCCAACCGCGTCGCCACCATGGGTCAGCTCTCGGCCTCGATTACACACGAGGTCAAACAACCGATCGCCGCAGCACGTAACAACGCGTGTGCCGCCCTGAATTTTATGGACAAGAACCCGCCAGATCTGGGGGAAGTCAGGGATGCGCTCGGCTGTATTGTGGGCGATGCCGATCGAGCGGGAGACATCATCGACCGGATGCGAGATCACATCAAGAAGGCGCCGCCCAGGAAAGAGTGCTGGGACATCAACGCGGGTATCCGCGAAGTGATTGAGCTCACCCGCGGCGAATCGGTGAAGAACGGCATCTCAATGCAGGCAGACCTCGCGGACGGCTTGCCGCTCATCGAGGGCGACCGGGTACAGCTGCAACAAGTGATCCTCAATTTGATCGTGAATGCCGTCGAAGCTATGAGCGGCGCCAGCGACGGGACGCGAGAGTTGCTTGTCAGCAGCCGGAGGACTGACCTCGGCGACGTCCTCGTAGGGGTCAGAGATTCTGGTCCGGGACTGGCGCCGGAGACTCTCGATCACGTTTTCGAGGCCTTCTACACGACGAAGCCCAGTGGTTTGGGGATGGGACTGTCGATCTGCCGCTCGATCATCGACGCGCACGGCGGCCGATTGTGGGCGAGCGCGGACCTGCCCCGCGGCGCCAGCGTTCAATTCGCCCTGCCGGCGATCGCAAATACTGCGTCGTGATGCTAAAGAGACAGGCAACCGACCGCGAGTTCAGAACGAACCCGCTCGCGCAGCAGGGGGCGAGTTTCGAGGATGGCGCGCGCAGACGGCCGCGTCAGTGAGGCCGCGAACGATCAGGGGTGGCGGACGGTGAACCTGGACGGCATGCGCTCGTCGCAGCCGCGCTAAAGCCACGATTTTACCGACCGAAGGACCCAGGCTTCACCGTCTTTCGTGAATCAGCCTTGATCGGGCCGCCCTGCATCGGGCGGACACAAAGCCGCGGTGGGAACTCCCTCGACAGGCGCCAGCCTCGTTTGACAACTCTTCAGGCGCTCAATGAGCCAACGGCCAGCAGGCCCTGGCGGCGCAGATGTCGGATACACTGCGGACATGGGCAATATGAGCCCGCCCGGCGGAACGTCCTCGATTGATAGCTCCACCAGCCTCCCTTCAGCGATATCACGCTGGACGGCATGCAGCGGCATGCCGCCCCAGCCAAGGCCACTGAGGAGAAAGGAGTGCTTGGCGAAGAGATCCGCTAGCCGCCAGGTTGATGACGACATCACCCCGAACTCGCGGCCAGCTGACAGATCGGACCGATCGGTCAGCACGAGCTGCACGTGTTTTGCCAGTTCCGATTTCGGAACCGTCCCCTTGATCTCCGCAAGGGGGTGATCGCGCGCTGCGACCATCATGAACGCCACCCCGATCAACCGCTCTCTTGTGAGGGACGGTGCATCGACTTGAAGGCCCGCCTTCAATTCAAGGCCCGCTCGGGCAAGTGGATCAGTAGTGCATCTGCATATCCATGACGTCGGCAGGCATCATGCTGCCGTTCAGATTGGTCATGATCACGAGGGAACCAGCCATCACCAGCAGGACGATGAGTACGCCAAATGCGAGCGCCAGCACGTTGTTGGTGTTGTCCGGGCCGGTTGTGATGTGGAGGAAAAACACCAGATGGATGCCCATCTGGGCAATGGCGAGAACCGCAAGCCCAAGTGGGATACCCGGTGCCCAGATGAGCGAGGTACTGGCGACCCAGAACGAGATCGCGGTGAGGATCACGGCGAACAGCAGGCCGATGCTGTAGACGAGGATTCCGGAGGACGCCGCTTCCTGCTCGGTCGCAATCGACTGGTCGCCGGGGGCGCGATCGAAGCGTGCTTCAGTCATTGGGTCACTCCCATCAGATAGACGACCGTGAACAGCCCGACCCAGACGATGTCGAGCGCGTGCCAGAACAGCGAGAAGCACTGCAGCCGGCGCTGGACGGCAGGCCGAAACCCCTTCGATGCGACCTGCCCCATCATCACCGCCAGCCAGATCAAGCCGGCGGTCACGTGCAGCCCGTGGCAGCCGACAAGGGCGAAGAAAGCCGAGAGGAAGGCACTGCGTTGCGGGCCGGCACCTTGCGCGATCATGTCGGCGAACTCGCGGATCTCGAGGGAGAGGAACGCGGCACCGAGCACGAATGTGAGCAAGGCACCCAGATATGTAGCGAAACGTCGCCTCGCCTTGGCCGCCAGGCTCATCAGCCCGCATGTGTAGCTCGAGGCTAGAAGACACGCCGTTTCGATGGCTACCCTCGACTGATTGAACAGCTGGGCACCGGCTGGACCGCCCGCATTGGCATGCTGGAGCACGGCGTAGCTGGCAAACAGCGCGGAGAACATCACGATGTCGCTCAGCAGGAAGATCCAGAAGCCGTAGGCAACGACAATCCGCTTCGGCGCCGGTGCGCTGTGCAGCGCTTCGCCAGACTCAACAGCAACAGTGACGTTCATATCGCGACCCCCGCCTGGTGAAGCCGATCGAACTCCGCGATTTGCTCTGCCAGCACCTCGGTTTCGTCCCCGTCGCGGAAGGCGAAGACGAGGATCGCCAAAAACGCGCCGATCAGGCCGAGCCCGGCCATCCACCAGATGTGCCAGATCAAGGCAAAACCGATGACGACGGCAAAGAAGGCGTTGACGAACCCGACCGGACTGTTCTTCGGCACGTCGATCGCCTCGTACTGGCGCGCCGGCTGCGCGTGCTGTGTGCTGGCTCGCTGCTTGGCGACCCAGAAGCTGTCGCGCTCGGCCACTTGCGGCAGGATCGCAAAATTCCACGCCGGCGGGGGCGACGCCGTGGACCACTCCAGCGTGCGGCCGTTCCACGGATCTCCGGTCACGCGAAGCCTGTCGCGGTCGCGGATCGAAACAACCAGCTGAACGATCTGGCAGAGGATGCCGCCCAGAATGATGACGGTGCCGATCGCCGCCACCACCAGCCATGGCTGCCAGGCGACATTGTCGTAGTGTTGCATGCGCCGGGTCATGCCCATCAGGCCGAGAACGTAGAGTGGCATGAAGGCGACGTAGAAGCCGATCAGCCAGCACCAGAACGATGCCCTGCCCCAGCGCTCGTCGAGCTTGAAGCCGAATGCCTTGGGGAACCAGTAGTTATAGCCCGCCATAACGCCGAACACGACGCCGCCGATGATGACGTTGTGGAAGTGGGCAACCAGGAAAAGGCTGTTGTGCAGCTGGAAATCGGCTGGCGGCACAGCCATCAGCACGCCGGTCATGCCGCCGATGACGAAGGTCACCATAAATCCGATCGACCACAGGATCGGCACTTCGAAGCGGACGCGCCCGCCATACATGGTGAACAGCCAGTTGAAGACCTTCACGCCTGTCGGCACGGCGATGATCATGGTCATGACGCCGAAGAAGCCGTTGACGTCGGCGCTGGCGCCCATGGTGAAAAAATGGTGCAGCCAGACGAGGAAAGAGAGGACGCAGATCGCCATCGTCGCGGCCACCATGGAGCGGTAGCCGAACAGCGGCTTGCCCGAGAAGGTTGCGACGACCTCGGAAAAAATGCCGAATGGCGGAAGGATCAGGATGTAGACTTCCGGATGGCCCCAGACCCAGAACAGGTTGACGTACATCATCGCGTTGCCCTGCCCGTCGACCGTGAAGAAATGAAAGCCGAGATAGCGGTCGAGCAGCAGCATCCCCAGGGTGGCGGTCAGGACCGGGAAGGCAGCGACGATAAGCAAATTGGCGGCAAGCGACGTCCAGCAGAAGACGGGCATGCGCATATAGCCCATTCCCGGCGCCCGCAATTTCAGGATCGTGGTGACGAAATTGATTCCCGTCAGGAGCGTGCCGACGCCGGAGATCTGCAGCGACCACAGATAGTAATCGACGCCCACACCTGGGGAGAATTGCAGCTCGCTGAGCGGCGGATAAGCGATCCATCCCGTCTTGGCGAACTCACCGACGACCAGAGAGATGTTGATCAGCAGCACCCCCGAGGCCGTCAGCCAGAAGCTGACCGAGTTCAACGTCGGGAAGGCGACGTCGCGCACGCCAAGTTGCAGCGGCAGGACGAAGTTCATCAGGCCGATGACGAACGGCATCGCCACGAAGAAGATCATGATGGTGCCGTGCGCCGAGAAGACCTGATCGAAATGCTCCGGCGGCAGATATCCATGTGCGCCGCCGGCAGCGAAGGCCTGTTGCGCCCGCATCATGATGGCATCGGAAAAGCCGCGCAGCAGCATGACCAGCGCCAGCAGGAAATACATGACGCCGATCCGCTTGTGGTCGACAGAGGTGATCCATTCACGCCAGAGATACGGCACATATCCTTTCAGCGTGACCCAGGACAGGAGGCCGACTACGGCCAGGACCATGAAGGCCCCTGCCCCCATGATGATCGGTTGGTCGAACGGGATGGCGCTCCAGTCGAGCTTGCCGAGCAGGTTCATTTATTTGTCCTTTGTGACGCCAGGTCTGCGAGCCGCGGGGGATCATTCGGCTGCATTGCGAGGCTCTGCACGTGGTTGAACAGGTCAGGAGCGACGTCTCCATAGGTGAACGGCGCTATCGACTCGCTTGGCCTGGCGAGTTCGGCATAGGCCTGCGCGTCGAGCATCGGTCCGGCGTCGTGCGTCGTATTCACCCACTGCGTGAAAGCCGCAGCCGGCACAGCGTCGACGGCAAATCGCATGTCGGCGAATCCCTCGCCGCTATACTGGGCAGACAACCCACGGTACCGTCCGGCGTGATCGGCCAGCAGTTGAAGGTGCGTCACCATGCCGGCCATGGCGTAGATCTGGCTGCCGAGCTGCGGTACGAAGAAGCTGTTCATCACGCCTGACGACGTCAATTCGAAGCTGACCGGGGTACCAACGGGGATGGTCAATCGATTGACGCTTGCGATGCCCTGGTCCGGATAGATGAACAGCCATTTCCAGTCGAGCGAGACCACCTGGACCCTGACAGGGTTGACCGTGGAGGCAATCGGCTTGCGCGGGTCGAGGTCATGCGCACCGACCCAGGCAACGCCGCCAACCAGCAGCACTGTCATGGCGGGGATCGACCAGACGAGCAACTCGAGACGGCCTGAATACTCGAAATCGGGCCTGTAGCGAGCGCGCCCGTTCGACGAACGAAACCAGAAAGCGACACCCAGCGTGGCGAGGATCGTGGGGATCACGATTGCCAGCATGATGCCGAGGGAGTTGAACAGAATCTGACGCTCGGCGGAAGCGACAGGTCCTTGAGGACTGAGAACGCCCTCCGAACAGCCTGCAAGGATTACCAGGCCGATCAAGGTGGTAGTCAGCAGCCTTAGCCGCATGTCAGGTCTCCTCATGATCAGCGTCCATCCCTCAAATTTGCATCTGCCAAAACAATTATGCTTGTACGGTGCTGCTCAGCCGGGGCCGATCATGCTCATAGAAGTGCTCATCAGCGAGACAGGCGCATCACTTCGGTTGCCTCGCCGATGAGCTTTCGACGCGCGCATGCCATTCGGTGCAGTGACGATTTGTGGAATGAAACGCTGAGCTTTAAGCGCGGTTCCGTGAACCGCCGGGCTGCGAAAATCCCAGTCCACAGTCGCGGAACCGTCTTTGCTGCGAAACAGATCGGCGGCAGGTTAAAGGAAGTTTTCCCTCACCATTTCCCAGACGTCCCCTCCGCGACCGTGCAAAACGGCGCGCGCCGAATAGAGTGCCATGCCGACTGCCGGCGCCGCTGCCATGAAGGGTGGCATGACCAGCTGCAATGGGCTGACATGCACGTGCAGCAGAGCAGGCCCCGGTTGCGCAAGCCAGCCTTTGACGCCTGCCTCGAGGTCGTCCGCCTTGGAAACCGTTTGGCCCCAAAGACCGAGCGCTCGTGCAACGTCGCCAAAGTTTGGGTTTTTCAGCCGCGTGAACGTATCGAGCATGCCCTCGGCCTTCTGCTCGATTTCCACGAAGCCGAGCTTGCCATTGTCATACACCGCAATCTTGATCGGCAGTTGCTCCTGGACCACGGTCATCAGGTCGCCGAAGAGCATGGAGAGCCCTCCATCACCGGCCAGACAGATAACCTGGCGGCCTGGCTGAGACTTCTGCAGCCCAATGGCCGACGGCATGCCGCCAGCCATGCTTCCGTGCAGCAGACTGGCAAACGTGCGGCGCTGACCATTGGTTTCGATGTAGCGGACAAGCCAGGCGGCCGGTGTGCCGTCGTCCGCCGAAAAAACCGCGTCTTTCGCTGCGTGGCGGTTGATCGCTTCGGTCAAATAGGTTCCGGGAATGCAGCCGTCACGACCAGCCACGGCCTTCGTCTTTTCCGATTGTCTGGCTTTGGCATAGCGCCGAACGTATTGGTCGCGGAAGGAGGCGTCGGTGCGCTCGACCAGCTTCGGCAGCAATGCTTCCAGGGTTGCCTTGACGTCGCCGACAACGCCCTTTGTGACTGGATGCCGTCGCCCGAGATGCGTCGGGTCGATATCGACCTGAACGATCCTCGCCTTGTCGGGATAGAACTGCCGCCAGGCAAAATCGGCGCCCAGAAGCAGCAGCGTGTCGCAGTCGAGCAGGGCGTGATAGGCGGCCTCGTTGCCGAGCATGCCGGTCATGCCGATATTGTAGGGATTGTCGAACTCGAGAAAGTCCTTGCCGCGCGAGGTATGAGCGATCGGGGCCTTCAGCCTCTCGGCAACGGCCAGGATTTCCTGATGCGCGCCTTGGCAGCCGGCTCCGCCATAGATGGCAAGGTTGCCGCTGCTGTTGAGTATCCCTGCGATCTCATCGAGATCGGCTTCGCTGGGACGAACAATGGGCGCTGAAACGTGAACTGCATAGGGAATGTCGTCGGCCACTGTCGAGGCGGAAACGTCGGCCGGCACGATGAGAACGGCGACACCCCGCTTCGACAAGGCGGTCTGGCAGGCGATGACGGTTTTGCGTCGCGCCTGGTCCGGCGTATGGATCATGTCGCAGAAGACACTGCAGCTCTGGTAGATCTGTTTGAAATCGACCTCCTGGATGAAGTCGAAGCCCAGTTCGTCGCGGACAATCTGGCTTGCAATGAGAATGACGGGCGCGCGGTTTCGGTTCGCTTCAAAAATCCCGTTGATGAAATGCAGGCTGCCCGGGCCGCAACTTCCGGCGACGGCCGTCAAATGACCCGTCAGCTGTGCTTCGGCCTGCGCGGCGAAAGCGCCGGCCTCCTCGTGCCTCACCGACACCCACTCGATCTTGCTTCGCTCGAGCGAACGCGCGATCAGATTGAGCGTGTCGCCGACGACGCCGTAACAATGTTCGACGCCTGCGTTCTGCAGCGTTTCAACGATGATGTCTGCTACCTGCCTGCTCATGCCGCCTAGCACCTGTTAAGACCCTTTTGAGCCCTCAATATGCGGCGTCCCCGATGGCCGATCTTGGTTGGAACTGCGAGGATTTGGAGCGGATTGCTGCGGTGGTCCGCAGTTGCTTTTAAGCGCAGCAACAGGGGTCTGTCGGGCTGATGCAGTCAGCGGCGCCACAGGGTCTCGCGTTCGCGCCGCCAGTTGGCGGGGCTTTCGCCAAAGGCATGCCTGAAAAGCTTGGACAAATGCGCCTGGTCGGAAAATCCGACGCTCAAAGCGATCTCGCTCAGCGAAGCTGCGCTGGTCAGCATCAGGTGACAGGCCTCCTCAAGTCGCCGCCTCACGATGTAGGCATGCGGCGGTTCTCCGAATGCCTGTTTGAACGAGCGTGAGAAGTGGGCTGTACTCCGCCGCGCAACCTCGCTGAGATCACTCGCATGGATCGTTCGATGCAGGTTCCGGTCGATGAAGGAACGGACCCGGGCGATCTGCCAACCCGCCAATCCACCCGTTCTGGAACTGTTGACGCCAGAACGGCGCTCGATCTCCAACTGGAGGATGGATGACGCCGCAGCCAACGAGGTCCTTGCGGCATCCTGGTCATGCTCGAGTTCGCTTTGGGCTGCTTCAAGCAGCAACACGAGGCTGTTCGCCAGCGAGCCAAACTCAAGATCGATTTGAGATGAAACATCTGCAGCCTCGCTGTATTGCCTGTCCATATCGAACCCTCAACAAACATCGGTACCAGCCGGGCCGAACGTCATGCGCCGCCTCTCAAGGAGGGCCGGAGCATGGAACTTTCCGTGGTGACGGGCAGTTTGACGGTCCGCAATGCGGCGATCTATTGCACGCGGGTGGCGCGCAATAGCGTCATGGTCTCACTGGACTGAACTTTGGCTTACACCGGGAATAACCGCAGACCAAATATCGTTGGAGCCACCCCGGTCGATGCGGCTTCGCTTCAGGAGTATTGCGGTTCCTGGTCGGGAACCAGTTGCAGCTTTTCCGCCATTCGGCTGAGTGCGAGAAGCGAGTTGGCCTTCATCTTTCGCATCAGCCGGCTGCGGTGCACCTTCACAGTGGCTTCGGCGATGCCGATATCGCCGGCAATCTGTTTGCTGAGTCGACCGCGCGCGACCTCGATCATGATCTCGCGCTCCCTGGGACTCAGCGACGCGAACCGCTCCCTGAGGACGACCAGACCTTCTTCATTCTCCCGCCGGGCACGATCGCGAGCGAGACCGAGCTGGATGGCATCGAGGAGTTCCTGATCGCGAAACGGCTTTGTCAGGAACTCAATGGCGCCGCCCTTCATCGCCTGCACCGACATGGCGATGTCGCCATGGCCGGTGATGAAGATGATCGGGATCTCCCGGTTCGCCATCGCGAGCTGGCGTTGAAGATCAAGGCCGCTTCGTCCCGGCAATCTGACGTCGAGCACCAGGCAAGTAGGACCGTTCGGCGGATCCGCCTTGAGAAACTCCGGGATTGAGGCAAACAGCCGGGCCTCCAGGTCGAGCGATCGCAACAAACGACCGATCGAGGCTCGCAGGGCCGCATCATCGTCGATGACCAGGATGGTAGCGTTCGCATCCGACATCACTGCTGCTCACGATCAAAGGGCGTGCAAATGAGCCTTTGTCTCGGCTTGCAAGGTTCGCGTGGCTCCTCCGCTGCAAACTTAGTCCCGACCGATGGCCATGAACAGTCTCATTTTCCCTCCGACGTGTGCGCGGGCGTAAACGAAAGTTTATGCGCGCCGCGATCCGCTTGACGGGCATCCCGCCATACGGCGGCGGAATTTGCGTCCCGGCATAAGCCAAAGTTTACGAACACCAGTATTGCTCCTGCCTCACTCTTGGGCGCAGGCTGACCCATCGCATGGGGGGTGCGGGGGCGTTGTCGGGGCGCCGCACCGCAATTCCTGCGCATTCCGGAGCACACCTATGCCGGTAGTGTCGTTGGTCTCGGTCGTCGAAGACGACCAGTTCTTTCGCGAATCCATGAAAAGGCTCATGAGATCGCTCGGTTACGACGTTGCGATCTTCCCTTCGGCAGCCGATTTCCTCGCGTCGCCTTGCCTCGGCAAAACCGCCTGCCTGATCGCTGACGTCAATATGCCGGCAATGACAGGGCTCGAACTCCATAACCACTTGATCGAGGCTGGTTACGCGATCCCGACGATCCTCATTACGGCCTACCCCGATGACCTTGACCAGGCCCGCGCGATGAACGACGGCGTTATTTGTTACCTTCGTAAGCCGTTTGATGAGCGGCATCTGATACGGAATCTCCGTCAGGCTCTCCAGTTCGGTCGTCCGGGTGACGAGAAATAGTGGGTTCCTTGTCTGGGCTGGGCAAGGAGAACCGAAGCATGGCCCCACCTGATGCGTTCTTGTCTGCCCACAGCCGGCCACCGTGGGCATCGATGATCGACCGGCAGATCGACAGTCCCATCCCTACGCCGCTCGACTTCGTCGTGTAGAAAGCGTCGAAAATACGATCAATGTGGTCGGCATCAATGCCAGGCCCTGAATCGCGCACCGACACAAAAACTCCACCGGTCTGGGCTTGGTCAGTGCTGATTAACAACTCCCGGGGCCCTGCCTCGATTGTGCTCATGGCTTCGACCGCGTTCAGGATCAGATTCAGCACGACCTGTTGCAGCTGAACACGATCCCCCTGGACGTCAGCCAGCGCCTCCGTCAGAAGAGTACGGACCGAGACTCCGTTCGTGTTGATCGCGCCCTGCGCCAACCCGATCACTTCATCTATCGCCCCGTTCAGGTCGAAACGAGACTTTCGCGGCGGCGCTTTCTTGATGTGGTCACGTATGCGGTCAATGATATCCCCGGCTCGGTCGGAATCGCTGACGACAGAGGCGAGCGCTTCTCGGATTTCGTCCAGATCCGACGGATGTCTGTCCAGAAAATGCATCGCCGCACGGGCGTTGTTGCGGGCGGCGGCAATCGGTTGCGTGATTTCGTGGGCCAGTGAGGCGGCCAGTTCTCCCATCATGCTCAGGCGATTCATGTGCGCTAGATTCGCCTCCAGCTGACTCAGCCTCTCATGCTCCTCCTGGGCGTGCTTGCGTTCGGTCACGTCGAGGAGTGTGCTGACAACCTCCACAAGGTCTCCACTTGCCGAGAACTTGGGATAGGAGGTCGATTCGATATATTTGATGAGTCCTGCCGGCAGTGCGATTCTGTACTGGAGTTCATAGTTTTTCTTCTGCCGCACCGCTCGCAGGGCCTTTTCGCGCGCCCGTTCCAGATCATCGGGATGTATCCTTCGCTCAACGGCTTCGCGGCTCGGGAGACCGTTGCGCGGATCAAACCCAAAAATTCGATACGTCTCGTCCGACCAATAGAGAATCTTTGTATCGTTGTACGCCGCGGAACCGGTGTGACTCAGGCTTTGCGCTTCAGCCAGATAGGCTTCGCTGCGGCGCAACCGCTCTTCGGCCTCCTTGGCCTCATCGATGTCGACGGACAAGCCGTACCACTGGACGATGCGTCGCTGATGGTCGCGCAGCGGCTCACCCCGAGTATGGTGCCAGCGAAACTCGCCGTCTGCCCGACGCAGACGATTCACAGCCTGGTACGAAGTTCCGGTCTGAATTGCGTGCTGGAGAGCGCTTGCGGTTTCTGGAATGTCATCAGGATGCAGGAAGACCTCCCAACCGCCATGCTTGAAGTCCTCAAATCGCATGCCGGTATAGTCCAACAGGCGTTGATTGAGTTGGGTCGGTTCGCCGGCGGGGTCCGCTGACCAGAGGAGACCTGGTACCGTTTCGAAGATTTGACGGAGCTTGTATTCGCTTTCCCGAAGGGCCTCCTCGGCGTGTTTGCTTTCCGTCACATCGATCTGTGTGCCGATCATCTCGACAAGCTCCCCGCTTGGCGAGAATACGGGTTGGGCGATTGATTCGAGGTGTTTGGCCGTTCCATCGGGCAGTACGATTCTGTACCCGTGCGAGTAGCCTGTTTTCTCGCTGAACGAATGCTCGGCCTTCGCGCGCACCCCGTCCCGGTCGTCTGGATGGATCCGTTGCCACACCGCTTCGCGGCTCGGCATACCCAGTGCCGGATCAAATCCCCAGATCCGGTAAGCCTCCTCCGAAAAATAGAGAATCGTCGACTCGTTGCCAACCGACACTCCGGTATGACTCAGCCTCTGTGCCTCGGCCAGATGGGCTTCGCTACGGCGTAGCTGATCTTCGGCCCTCTTGCATTCATCGACATCGACACACAAGCCGTACCACTGGACAACGCGTCCCTGCCGGTCGCACAGAGGCTCGCAACGAGCGTGATGCCAACGAAACTCGCCGTCCGCCCGGCGTAGACGCGTCAGACCCTGGTACGCCGTGCCGGTCTGAATTGCGTGATAGAAAGCCTTCGCGGTTTCCGGATAGTCATCCGGGTGTACGAATGCCTCCCAACCGCCCTGCTTGAACTCCTCAAATCGCATGCCGCTATAACTCAACAGGCGCTGACCTACATGGGTCGGTTCGCCGTCGGGGCCATTTGACCAGATGAGGCCTGGTACCGTTTCGATGATTTGACGAAGCGTGAATTCGCCTTCCCGAAGGGCCGCCCGGGCTCCGTTGCAATGCTTTGACATAGATCGCTCCATGGCCGGCAGGTAGGAAGCGGGGGCACACACCGTGAGCGTATGCGCGGCGGCTTTGCGACCTAACCTGAAAGACCGCTGCCGGTGGCCAGAACCTTGCGCCTGCTGCCGCTAGTAGCCCGTTGATCGAACGAAGGCCCTGTCGATAGCGTCGAGCGAACGGCCACGCAGACGTGACGGTAACAATCGATTGTAAATTCGTCAATAGAGCTCAATATCGCTCATTTGAGCGGATAAAATGACGCCGAATTCCGGCTCGATATTTCGGTCGGAAGAGGTCCACTGGATTGGATGAAGCTGCTGCGTCCGGAAGAGGTCTGTTGGATTGAATGAAACTGCTGCGTCTAGCTGACTAGGCGTCGCGCAACACCCGCGTCGGTAATGAGCGTATTGATCCAGCGGCCGCGCAGAACCGCCGCAATCGCGTCTGCCTTTTCGAGGCCGCCGCCAATTCCGATGACATCGGGGATATGGCGTATTTGTGCACTGTTGATGCTGAGACCACGGTCGTCGAGCTCGCTTGGGACTTCGCGACCGTCCGCGGCGATCAATGTACCGCAGACGTCGGCCCGCACGCCCGCCGCGATCGCCTTTTCTCTCCATGCCTTCGGAAAGCCGGCCGAAAGGCAAGATTCCTCGGGAATCCAGGATCCCAACCCAATGACCAATACATCGAGGCTGTCATATTTGCCGATGGCGTTTGCCACCGAGGGTTCGTTGCGCAGGCTCTGGATCAGTTTGGGGTCTTCAGACCACATCGGGCTGTAGACCGGATACGCGATGCCGCCGCTTAAGCCGGCAAGGCGGTGTACCAGTTCCACCGGTGTCTGCGAGGTGTCGAGGCCGGCAGGCGTGCCGGCGACCTGTACCACATCTACCTTTGGCAGATGGGTCAACGCCTTGGCCATGGCTGCCAGTGTCCGCCCCCAGGCAATGCCGAGAAGCTGGCCATCGACAAGCGTCTCGTCGAGAAACGAAGCGGCCAAATTGCCGAGCGGTGTGGTCAGAGCGCTGGTCGAAAGGTCGGGCCCATCCAGCACCAGTACGGCCTTGAGGCCATAGATGCGACGGACCGCTTCTCCGAGTTTGGCATTCAAGTCCTCAGGCTCGGAAATGACGAACTCGATGATCTTCTGTTCTATCGCCGCATCGATAAGCCGAGCGACCTTGAAACGCGAGATGCCAAGATCATCGGCGATCTCGGATTTTGTCTTCCGCTCGACGAAGAAGAGCCGAGCGGCTAGCGAAGCCTGAACTCGCTGAAGTGGACGGCGCGGCATTCCGATCTCTCGATCCTGATTCCGATCGACCGAGTGCGAAACGCCTGGACGTCGCCAAGTCAGTCGTAAAATCGTCGTTTCTGCAAGATTCCAACTAACCATCGGCCGTAGAATCCCGCCCGAATGTACCTTGCGCTCGTATGAGCAGCAAGATGCTCACATATCAGAGGCTCGAGAATCGTTAGCACGTATGTCGTGATGACGGGTCGCCAACCCATAGACACTTGATCGAGGCGGGTCACGCGATTCCGACGATCCTCGTTATGGCCTACCCCGACGACCTTGATCAGATCCACGCCCTGAGCGTCGGGGTCGTTTGCTACCTTCGTAAGCCGTTTGATGAGCGGCACCTGATAGGGTGGCTTCGTGAGGCTGTGCAGTTTTGTCGACCGGGCGATGAGAATTCGTGAGCTCCTTGCCATCGACGGGCAAGGAAAACCTAAGTGCGGCCCCACCTGATGCATTCATGTCTGCCCACAGCCGGCCCCCGTGGGCTTCGATGATCGACTGGGAGATCGACAGTCCCATTCCTACCCCATTTGACTTCGTGGTGTAGAAAGCCTGGAAAACGCGATCGAGATTATCCGGATCGATGCCCGGACCTGAATCGCGCACAGAGACGAGAATTCCACCGGTCTGGGCTTGCTCGGTGCTGATCGACAACTCCCGTGGCCCGGCCTTGAGCGTGCTCATGGCTTCGACCGCGTTCAAGATCAGGTTCAGCACGACTTGCTGCAATTGAACGCGATCCCCTTCGACAGGAGACAGCGCCTCCGCGAGGCGGGTTCGGACCGAGACTCCGTTCTCGGTGATTGCACTTCCCGCCAATCCAATCACTTCGTCGATCGCCTTGTTCAGATCGAAACGAGACTTTCGCGGGGGCGCTTTCTTGATGTGATCACGGATGCGGTCGATGATATCTCCGGCTCGGTCGGCATCGTCAACGATAGAGGCGAGCGCTTCCCGGATTTCGCTCAGATCCGGTGGATTTCTGTCCAGAAAGTGCATCGCAGCTCGGGCATTGTTGCGCGCCGCGGCAATCGGCTGCGTGATCTCGTGGGCCAGCGAGGCGGTCAGTTCTCCCATTACACTCACGCGGTTCATATGCGCGAGATCCGACTCCAGCTGGCGCAGCCTCTCATGCTCTTCCTGCGCGCGCATGAATGCTGTCACGTCGGTGCCGGTGCCGCGATAGCCACGGAATTCGCCCTCGGCGTCAAACACCGGCTTGCCGGTCACCTTCACATGGATGGAAGAGCCGTTCTGGCGAGCGGAGTGATATACGAAGTCACGGAACGATTTGCGTGCATCGAGAGTTGCCCGCAAAAGCCGCCATTTCTCTGGCTCGGTTTCAAGATCGAGAGCGCGATCCCAGCACGCCATGCCGATTCGATCAGCCGAGTCCGCACCAAACGCATTGTCGGTCAGGAGCGTAAACCTGTAGTCCGGACCGATTTCCCAAAACCAGTCGGAGGCACTTTCGGCGTAGTCGCGGAATTTCGCCTCGCTCTCGCGCACTGCCTCCTCGGTGCGCTTGCGTTCCGTCACATCGACATTTGTGCCGATCACTTCGGCAAGTTCTCCGATCGTGGAGAACAGGTGATGGCTGGTTGCCGCCAGATGTTTGACCGTCCGATCGGGGAGCACAATTCTGAACTCGCCCGAGTAATCTTCCTTGTGGCGCAACGCCTCCTGGATTCTTGCCCACACTCCATCTCGATCGTCTGGGTGGATCCGCTGCCACAAAGCGTCGCGGCTCGGAAGGCCGTCCCGTGGATCAAACGCCCAGATTCGGTAACTCTCGTCCGACCAATAAAGATATTGCATCGTTGTCGTATTAAGGGCCCAGGTACCGGTGTGGCTCAACCTTTGCGCTTCCGCCAGATAGGCTTCGCTGCGCCGCAACTGGTCTTCGGCTTTCTTGCGCTCCGTCACATCGATCTGTGTGGTGACAATCTCAGCCAGTTCCCCGCTTGGTGAGAACACAGTTTGGCCGATCGTTTCGAGGTGTTTGACCGTTCCGTCGGGCAGCACGATCCTGTAGCCGATCGAGTAGCCTCTCTTCTCGATCACCGCGCGCTGAACCACTTCGTTCAGTCGGTCGACGTCACCCGGATGGATCCGTTGGAACACCGCTTCGCGGCTCGGAACACCTTCCGCCGGATCAAACCCCCAGATGCGAAAAGTCTCGTCCGATCCATAGAGAATCTTCGTCTCGTTGTAGGCCGAAACACCGCTGTGACTGAGCCTCTGTGCTTCCGCCAGATAGGCTTCGCTGCGACGTAGCCGGTCTTCGACCTTCTTGGCTTCATCGATGTCGACAGACAGGCCGTACCACTGGACAATATGTCCCTGCCGGTCGCGTAGAGGTTCGCCGCGCGTATGGTACCAGCGAAACTCGCCGTCCGCTCGACGGAGGCGGTGCACAGCCTGGTACGACGTTCCGGTCTGAATTGCTTGTTGGAGAGCCCTTATGGTCTCGGAAGAGTCGTCTGGGTGCAGGAAAGCCTCCCATCCGCCATGCTTGAAATCCTCGAACAGCATGCCGGTGTAGTCCAGCATGCGCTGATTGAGTTGGGTGGGTTCGCCGGCGGGGTCCGTTGACCAGAGCAGGCCGGGTACCGTTTCGAAGATCTGACGGAGCCTATGTTCGCTTTCCCGTAGGGCGTCTTCGGCTCTCTTGCGTTCCGTAACATCGATCTGTGTGGCGACAACTTCAACAACAAGCTCCCCGCTTGAGGACAACACAGGTTCGCCAACCGATTCGATGTGTTTGACCGTTCCGTCGGGCAGTACGATTCTGTAGCTGTGCGAGTAGCCTATTTTGTCGCTGAGCGCGCGTACGGGCTGTGCGTGCGCTCGGTCACGGTCGTCGGGGTGAATCCGTTGGGTCACAGCACCAAGAGCCGGAATGCCTTGTTCCGGATCGAACCCCCAGATGCGGTAAGTCTCCTCCGACCAATAGAGAATCTTTGTCGCGGTATAGGCCGAGGCGCCAGTATGGCTCAGCCTCTGTGCTTCAGCCAGGAAGGCTTCGCTGCGCCGCAGTTGGTCTTCGGCTTGCTTGCGCTCCGTCACGTCCATGTTTATGCAGAAAAACTCGACAATCCTTCCGTCCGAAGAAAAAACAGGACGGCCGATTGTGTCGAGGTGTTTGACCGTTCCATCGGGCAGCACGATTCTGTACTCGATCGAGTAGCCTCCTTTCTCGGTGTACGCGCGCTCAGCCGTTGCGACCACCCGGTCCCGGTCGTGGGGGTGGACCCGTTGCGTCGCCGCTTCGAAGCTGGGAAGACCCCGTGCCGGATCAAACCCAAAGATGTGGTAAGTCTCTTCCGACCAGTAGAGAAGCGTGGTGTCGTTGTAGCTCGTGGAACCGGTATGGCTCAGCCTCTGTGCTTCAGCCAGGAAGGCTTCACTGCGGCGCAGACGGTCTTCGGCTCGTTTGGCTTCGTCGATGTCGACAGAAAGGCCGTACCACTGGATGACGTTTCCCTGTTGATCTCGCATAGGTTCGGCACGGGTATGGTGCCAGCGATATGCGCCATCCGACCGACGCAGACGGTGCACAATCTCGTAGGAAGTTACGGTCTGGATTGCCTGCTGGAAAACTTTTGCCGTTTCCGGACGGTCGTCGGGGTGTATGAATGCCTCCCAACCACTGCCAATAGTTTCTTCAAATGGCGCGCTGATATAGTCCAAGATGCGCTGGTTAACATAGGACATGTTGCCGTTGGGTTCGGCCAACCAGATGAGTCCTGGCACTGTCTCAAAGATCTGACGGAGCTTGTATTCGCTCTCCCTAACGGCCTCCTCTGCGTTCTTTTGATCGTCAACGTCGATGAGGACGCCGTACCAGCGGAGCACGCGGCCGTCGCTGGCCTTCAGCGGTGCTCCCCGCACATTGAACCAGCGATGCTGGCCATTGGCTCCGCGAAATCTGCAGACCACATCGGAAGGACTTTTGGTCTCGAGATTTGCGAGCCAATTCTTCACCTTGAAAGCGACGTCATCCGGATGAACTCTATCCACCCATCCCCAGCCGGTGATTTCGTCCAGCGGCGCGCCAAAATAGTCGAGCACACGCTTGTTGACGTACTCGATATTCCCCTCGGGCTCGGCTTGCCACACCAGCGTCGGAAGCGTTTCCACCAACAGGCGAAGCTCTTGCTCGCTGCTGAATGGAGCCGCTTCGGCTCCGTCACCGTCCTTTGACACGGGTCGCTCCATGGCCGGCCTCCAGATTCGGACCTGCCTGTTGCCGGAGACCATGTAACAGAGGACCGCTAACGATCCGGCAAAGGTGGCACGGTCACCTTATCTGCTGCGCCGGAGACGGACTATCCCCTCGCCTCATTCGGGCGATTGGCGAGCTTCAGGAGTTTTCGCCTCTCCTCCCAGGCCACAATCTGCAAGCTGGTATTGGCAAATCCAGCGAATGCGTTCGAGAAAGACGATCTCACATCGTCAATCCATATATGTCTGCAATGAGGGGCTTGTTCGACATGCGGCCAACCATTCATCCACTGCTGGCTTGCCTGTGGTGAGCCTTCCGAAAGATTGCCTGAAAAACGGTCCATACGGTGTCGGAATATTAGCGGAAGCTTAGCCGGGAGGGATGTCTGTCGCTTGCATCCGCATGCTGCGATTTGGTTGTTTCTGCGCACTCTGCCGCCACGCGCAAGGCGGCCCAAACGGCCCTCCCTATCTCGGATTGCGGTGCCGCGCGGCGCGCGCCGCGGCGTCCGCGGGAACGATTGTGACCTAGTGTTCCCTGTATTGCTCTCTGAGCTTCTTCTTGTCGAACTTGCCAACGCTTGTCTTGGGGAGCGCATCGACAAACAGGATTTTGTCCGGGATTCCGAATTTCGATATCACGCCGGCATCAGCAAAGGTTTTCAAATGCGCCTTTATCTGCGTGTCGGTGACATCGCCGCCTATGCGAGCATCCCGGATGACGAGCGCCAGCGGTCGCTCCCCCCATTTGTCGTCCTTGACGCCGATGACGGCTGCTTCCGACACACCCTGGCACTGCGACAGGATATCTTCGAGCTGCAGCGATGACACCCATTCGCCACCGGTCTTTATGACATCCTTGATCCGGTCGACGATGCGGACGTATCCGTCAGGCTCGATGACGCCGATGTCGCCGGTGTGCATATAGCCGTCGGCCCATAACTGCTCTGACGCTTCGGCGTTGTCGACATAGCCCTGCGTGAGCCAGGGCGCGCGCACGACGATTTCGCCCGGCGTTTTCCCGTCATGCGGCAGCTCGCTGCGGTCCCTATCGAGCAAACGGATATCGACCAGCGGCGCGGCCATGCCGGCCTTGGTGCGGATATCGATCTCCTGATCGGAGCCGCCTGCCAGATCGGCGGATTTCACCTGCGCCAGGCAAAGCAGTGGTGCACTCTCCGACATGCCGTAGCCCGCATAGACGTCGACGCCGAGCGCCAGCGCCTGTCTGGCAAGCCCCTTCGGCAGTTCGGATCCGCCGATCACCATCTTCAGGCCGGCGAGATCGGTGTTTGCCGCCGTGGCCGCGCCGAGCAGCATCTGCAGGATCGTCGGCACGCCGTGCGTGAAGGTTACGCCTTCGGTCTTGATCAGCCCGAGGAGCACGGCGGGATCGTAGCGTCCCGGATACACTTGCTTGACGCCGGACAGCGTCGCCGTCCACGGAAACCCCCAGGCGTGGACATGAAACATCGGGGTGATCGGCATGTAGACGTCGTCGCGGCAGAACCGGCCTTGTTTCGCAGCGCTGCCCAGGAAGGCCATTTCGGCGAGCGAATGCAGAACCAGCTGGCGATGGCTGAAGTAGACACCTTTCGGCGCACCCGTTGTGCCCGTCGTATAAAAGGTGGTGGCAATCCTGTTCTCGTCGAAGTCTGGGAAAGCATAGTCGGGCGAAGCGCCGCGCAGCAGCTCCTCATATTCGCCGGCGAAGGAAAGCCCACCTGTCTCAGGCACCGCTCGATCCGACATCAGGATCAGCGTCTTCACTTTGGGCAGTTGCTGCTTGATGCCTTCAAGAACCGGGACGAAGTCGTCATTGACGAGAAGCACCGACGACCCCGCATGATCGATCATGTAGGCGATCTGCTCCGGCGACAGACGCACGTTCACCGTCTGCAAGACCGCGCCCATCATGGGAACCGCGAAATAGGCTTCCAGGAACCGGTTGCTGTCCCAGTCGAGCACGCCGACGGTGTCGCCGGCGCGTACACCAAGCCTGTCGAGACTGTACGCCAGTCGCCCGATGCGCTCGCGCAACTGGCGGTAGGTAAACCGAGTCCTGTCCCGATAGACGATCTCCTGATCGGGTGCCTGCAGGAGCGGCGTATGCCACAGCTGCTTGATCAGCAGCGGATACTGATATGCGGCGCACGCGGGTCTCGCAGCCATGGCGGCGTCCTCGGGATATGTCGCTCGTCAGCGCTCGATGGCGAGGACGCCGGCCAAATGGCTTGATGATGGCGGGCCTCACCTGGCCCGCCTCGGTTCTAGGCGCCGCGATTGGCCTTACTCGACCGCGCCGCTTCCGCATTCGCCTTGTTTCGCAATTCCAGAAGTCCAAGCAGGACCTCGTCGCGCTCGGCGGCGAGATCGTCGATCGACCGCGAACCCACCTCGGCGTGAACACCATCGATCAGCTTTTTCTGCAACTCGGGCGTCAGTTCCGGCGAACCCAGCACCTTCCACCAAGCCGACATCGGACCGGTGAATTGCTGCAGGAAATGCTCCATGCCGCCCTGTCCGCCGCCGAGATGGTTGAGCAGAACCTGACCCATGATGCCCCACCGCAGCCCCGGTCCCCAGGAGACCGCGGTGTCGGCGTCGGCGACGCTGACGACGCCTTCGCCAACCAGATAATACACCTCGCGGGCAAGCGCTGCCTGCAGGCGATTGGCGACATGCCCGGGCACTTCCTTGTGCAGGCGGACCGTTTTCTTGCCCAGACCGGTGTAGAATTCTGACGCGCGCCGGATTGTCTCCTCTGACGTCTTGGCGCCGCCGACGATCTCGACCAATGGCACCAGATGCGGCGGATTGAACGGATGCGCGATCACGCAGCGTTCCGGGTGGTTCGGGCACCCCGACTGGATTTCGCTCATTGTCAGGCCGGACGAGCTCGAGGCGATGATCACATCGGCCGGCAGCAGTTCGTCGAGCTGGCCGTACAGCTTCTTCTTGAAGTCGATCCGCTCCGGTCCGTTCTCCTGGACAAGATTGGCGCTCTTGAGGGCCTCCGGCAGGTCGGCGTTAAAGGCCAGCCGCATCGGCGAGGCCCCCGGAGCGAGCCCCAGCCTGTCGAGCGCCGGCCAGGCCGCTTCGACGAAGCGCCGCAACGACGCTTCCGCATTGGGAGCGATATCCGTCGCCACGACATCCAGGCCCTTTGCCAGGAATTGTGCCGCCCAGCTGGCGCCGATGACACCCGTACCGATAATGGCGACCTGAGAGATTTGCTTGCTGCCAGCCATGGTCATTTCTCCTTCGAGGGGATTTCGGCGTAGGCGATGCCGGTGAGGTTACCTTGGGCGAAGAGAAACGCCCGGTTCTTGGAACCATCGAGCTGTGCGACATAAACGGAGCCGGCGAGGTCGGTGAAGAACATCCGATTGCCTGGAACGTCGAGCGCGATACCGATGCCTTCCATCAGATCGCCGACAAGGAGCTCAGGTCCATAGCCATTTCTGGCGGGCGCATCGATCGAGGCACGATTGACCGTGTTGCCGGCCGGCGGATTGCCGCGATCCGTCCAGTAGAGAAAGCGGCTTTCGAGATCGAGCTCGAGGTCGATCGGCTCAGGCAGTTCATCGAACCATGTTTCGATGTCCGTGCGACTGGCGGCGTCCTCGCCCCTGGGTATGTCTATACCCGCCCGAAAGATGCAGCCGAGGCCGGCATTGTCCGGACCCTTCTGCGTCCAGTAGATTTGTCCACGCACGGGATCGAGCGTGATGCCGACGCACCATTTGGTGGCGTCGCGGCTGTCGTCTTCGCCCTCGCCTGTCTGGACCAACGTCTCGATGTCGGTGCCGTCGAGATTTGCGCGCATCACCCGCATGCCCTCGCGGTCGCACCAGTAGAGCTTGCCGGTCCGCTTCTCCAGGTGGATCTGCTTGGGCGTGTGGGTGACGCCTTTGGGGACGATGACCGTGCGATTGCTGCCATCAAGGTCGGCGCGTTCGATGGTGCCGTCGTTGAGGTTGGGCACGCCCATATTGGTCCAGTAGATATGGCCGGCCTCGACATCGACCACGATGCCGTCAGGAACACGACAGCCGGTGACGATGACCTCCGGGCTGGAGCCGTCCGAATTCATCGAGTGAATGCGCCCACCACTCGCCTCGAGAACGAACAGTCGGCCAACCGTGTCCTTGCTGCCCGATGTTGATTTCGATTTCGTCGCGGAAGCGTCGTTCATGGATTTCTCCTTCGCGGCCTGGGGCCTCGATGCCAAAGCGCGGCATCACTCACATTCGATCGCAAGCCAACCGCTCTATGCGGCCGCTGCAGGTTTCCTGGTTTTGGTGAAGTCAGGCGGGCGCTTTTCCAGAAAGGCAGTCAGCGCTTCCTTCGCCTCCTCGGAGCGGACATGTACGCTGAACGCCTCGTTTTCGGCCCGCATCGCCGCCTTGACCTGTTCGCGGAAGGAACGCTTCAGAAGTCTCTTGGACGCTTGCAGCGCACCAGCCGGTTTAGCTGCCAGCTTCCGCGCCGTTTCGCTCGCCACCGGCAGCAGGTTCTCATCGAGCACGACCTGCGTGACCAGTCCCAACTCCGCGGCGCGCCTGGCATCGAACGCCGATCCCAGCAGAATCAACTCGGCCGCGCGGATGTGCCCGATCGCAGCCGGAACGGCGTAGCTCGAGCCAAATTCAGGCACCACGGCAAGGTTGATGAAAGGCATCTGAAACCTGGTGCTTTCGCCCGCATAAACGAAATCGCAGTGCAACAGCACGGTGGTTCCGCTACCGATTGCGGCGCCGCGCACGGCCGCAACGATCGGCTTGCCGAAATCAGCCAGCGCGTTCATCAGTCGGGCCTGGGGAGATTCTCCAGCGCCTGGAGGGTTCTTCAAAAAGTCTTGGATATCGTTGCCTGCGCTGAAAGCATCTCCCGCGCCGTGCCAAAGCACCACGCGGACGCTGTCGTCCTTGCCCGCGTCATTGAAGATATCGGCGAGCTTCGCGTACATGCTCGAAGTCAGCGCGTTCTTCTTTTCCGGCCGGTTCAATTCGACGCGAAGTATGCCTTCGGACCGTTCCGTCACTATCTCGTCCATCGTCTGCAACTCCCGTCCGTCCAGGATCTGTTTAAGCTCGGCAAAGCTCAAGCAGCTGCGGTACTTTACTCTAGGCGGCACGTCCTGGCGCTTTCGGAACCGTGCCGCCGGCGTGCAAGCTGTCTATCTCGCCGGTGTTGAAGCCAAGCTGCTTCAGGATCTCTTCGCTATGCTCACCTAGCTCGGGCGCGCGTCGGGCCGGAGCCTTGGTGACGCCATGCACCTGCAGCGGGCTGCCGATCGTGAGGTTAAGGTTGCCGCCGGCGCCTTCGAGCGGCACGACAATGTCGTTTGCCCTGAGCTGCGGATCCTTGATCACGTCGGCAGGTGCCTGCACCACGCCAAAGGTCAGATGGGCGTGTTCGAAGACTTCGATCCAGTGCGCCATCGGCTGCGCGGCAAAGGTTTGATCCAGGATCGCGGTGAGCTGCCCCGAATTCGCTGCCTGTTTCGCAGGGTCCGCGAAACGGGCATCCGTCAAGAGATCCGGACGGCCAATCGCATTGGAAAGAGCCGGCCATTTGTCGGGCGTCAGCACGATCAGGAACCATGTGTCGTCAGCCGCCCGATAGACATTCAAGGTCGCGTTCGGCGGGTTGGCGCGATCGTGCAGCGGGAAGAACGTAGCTTCGGCAAGTGCTGCCTGTGCCATGACTCCGGAAGCCCAGATGCCTGCAGCGAGCAGCGAAGTGGTGACGTACGAGCCCTTTCCGGTGCGTTCGCGCCGGTAAAGCGCGGTGACGATTGCCGAATAGAGGCTGACCGCCGTCGCATGATCACCGCTGCCGGTAACCGGGAAGGTTGGTGGGGCACCGGCATCGCGCGTCAGCGACAGCAAGCCGCTTCGTGCCCAGTACGCCGTGAGGTCGAAGCCCGGGAGTTGGGCGTCAGGACCGTTATCGCCATAGCCGGTGACATCCGCATAGATCAGACGCGGGTTCCATGCTGCGACATCGTCATAGCCGAGCTTCAGTTTTTCGCGCGCCGGGTGCGGTGTGTTGACGATCAGAACATCCGCCCACACGACTAGCCGCCGCAGGACTTCCTGCGCTTGCGGCGACTTCAGATCGAGCGATAGTCCACGCTTATTGCGATTATTGAGATGCCAGGGATAGTTGTCTTTTGACCGCGGTTGCGGCGGAACCTTGTAGCCAATGCGCCACGTGTCGCCGGTTGGCGGCTCGACCTTGATCACGTCGGCGCCGAAGTCCGACAGGATGACCGCGGCGGCTGGCCCCGCGATGAAGCTAGCCAAGTCGACCACCTTCAGTCCGGCGAAAATGTTGTCGGTTGCCATAGGGCTGTCCTTTCTGAATTGCCGTGTGCGTCGGGTTTCTTCAGCGTCCACGGAACTGTGGCGCACGCTTTTCCAGGAAGGCGGTCGTGCCTTCCTTCTTGTCCTCGGTTGCGGCGCACAGCCCGAAGTAGGCGGCCTCAAGCAGCAGGCCTTCGCCCTGGCTCGTCTCCATCCCCTTGTTTGCCGCTTCGAGCGCGAACCTGATGGCGACCGGGGCGTTGGCGGCGATCTTGTGCAGGATCGCCTCTGCGCGCGTGATCAGATCGGCAGCCGGAACGATCTCGTTGACCAGCCCGATGCGGTATGCCTCTTGCGCTGTGATCATCTCGCCGGAAAGGATGAGCTGAAGGGCGCGGCCCTTGCCAACGAGCCGTGGCAGTCGCTGCGTTCCGCCGCCGCCAGGCACCAAGCCCAGTGCCACTTCCGGCTGGCCGAACCTGGCCGTTTCCACGGCGATCCTGATCGTGCACGCCATCGCCGTCTCACAGCCGCCGCCAAGAGCGAAGCCGTTGACGGCCGCGACAACCGGCTTGCCCAGATTTTCGATGAGGTCGAGCACTCCTTGCCCGAAGCGGCTGGACTGCTCGGCCTCGAATGCCGATACCTGCGCCAGCTCGCCGATGTCGGCGCCCGCGATGAACGCCTTGTCGCCGGCGCCGGTCAGAATGACGCCGCGTATCGCTGCATCGTCGCGGGCATCCTCGAACGCCTTTTTCAGATCCGACCACGTCGGCGTGTTCAGCGCGTTGAGCACCTTCGGGCGATTGACGGTGACATAGGCGATTGCACCCTTCTTCTCATAGAGAACGTTTGCGAGCGCCGGGCCCGCCGTTTCCACGGCCATGATGATACTCCTGTTCAGGAAAGGGCGGCGAGCCAGGGTGGGGGGAGCGACCCCGGCTCGCCGCTGCTCAGACGAAGGCGCCAAGGCCGGTAATGGCTTTGCCGACGATCAGATTCTGCATCTGATATGTGCCCTCGTATGAGTAGAGCGCTTCGGCGTCGTTGAAGAAGCGCGCCACATTGTAGTCGGCAACGATGCCGTTGCCGCCGAGCAGCTCGCGGCCCCATGAAACAGTCTCGCGCGACTTTGCCGTGCAGAACGCCTTGGCCAGCGAGGCGTGGTGGTCGGCAAGCTTGCCTTCGTCATCCATCTGCGCCAGGCGAACCATCAGGCACTGGCAAGCGGTCAAATTGGCGAGCATCTTGGCCAGGATATCCTGCACCATCTGGAAAGAAGCGATCGGCTTGCCGAACTGCAGGCGCTCCTGTGTGTATCTCAGTGTCGCCTCGAACGCGCCCATCTGAATGCCGGTCGAAGCCCAGCCGACCATGTAGCGCGTCATCCGCAGCACCCGCGCTGTATCGCGAAACGAGTTGCCGCCCTGCAGGCGGTCGGCTTCCAACACGCGGACGTCCTTCAGCGTAATAACGCCGTTCTGAACGACCTTGAGCGCGATCTTGTGCTCGATCTTCTCGACGCTGAATCCCGGCGTCGTCTTGTTCTCGACGATAAAACCCTTCACCTGGTTGTCGTCGAGGTCACGCGCCCAGATGATCGAAACGTCGCACCACGTCGCGTTGCCGATCCAGCGCTTCTGTCCGTTGAGGAGCCAGGTGTCGCCCTCGCGCTTGGCCGTCGTGGTCAGCCCGCCGCTCGTGCCCGAACCGACCAGCGGCTCGGTCAGACCAAAGCAGCCGATCTTTTCCCAGCGCGCCATCGGCGGCAGCCACTTCTGCTTCTGCTCCTCAGAGCCGTCGAGATAGATCGAGCCCATAGCCAGGCCGCTGTGCACGCCGAAGAAGGTGCAGAACGAAGCGTCGACGCGGGCCAGCTCCATGGCGACGAAGCCGAACAGCTTCTGGCTGCCGCCGGCGCAGCCATAGCCCTCATAGCCGAGGCCGCCGAGCCCGAGCTCCTTGAACGAAGGCAGCAGCTCGAAGGGGAACGCGTCGTCGGACCAGTATTTGTTGATGATCGGCTGGACCTTGCTCTCCATGTAGGCCCGCACCTTCTTGACCACCGCCAATTCGTCTGGATTGAGGAGATCGGCCAGCTGGTAGAAGTCGCTGTTCGGCGCCGGCAAAGGCTTTGCCTGCCTCTCGTCCTTCGCTGCGGTTGCCACTGCCATCCTCGTTCTCCTGCTCGATTGTCCGATCTTTCGGAATGAAGTGCGTGAGCAGGACTATGGCTTCGGGCGGCGCTTTCTTCTTGGAGAACTCTGCGGCGGGTAGGACGCCTGTGCCCGATCATGCGCATCTGGATTCGTATGTGGAGTGCCATCAATCGTGACCCACAAACGGGGAGCCAAACGGACGGCGAAGACCTCTCGCCCTTTATCGAGGCGCCACCTGTTCCACGACGAGACCGGAAACGGCAATGGTTATGTCACGCAGCTTGGTGGCAAGATCCGTACTCACCAGCGTCAGCAGGTGGGTGCGGAGTGCCGGCCTGCTGGCCATGAACTCCACCAGCTGCTGCCAGTCCCACTTTACGACAGTTGCGTGGCCGCGAGCCGTCCGCGCCACGCCCCGTCAGCGACGCGACGGCTTCGAGAAATCGCCGCTTGGCGCGCCAGACAGAGTCACGGTGCTGTGGTTTCCTTAATCGGAACTGCACCACCCGCCAGTGGAGGCGGTTCGGAGATCAGCCGCGAACTGCGCTGGCCGGTCAGGTAGGACCACAGCCATTGCGATTGAACCCGCCAACGATTTTGAAGTTGGGGGAGAGCCAGCAGATGAACGAAAGCCCATATGAACCAGGTCAGGAAGCCAGCCATTCTCAGATGACCGGACTCCAGGATGGCGTAGTTCTTGCCGACGACCGCCATGTTGCCCTTGTCCCGGTAGCGAAACGCGCGCTTTGGTTCGTGCCCTTTGATTTTATCGGAGATCAGGCGGCCGACATAGCGCCCTTGCTGGATTGCCGCCTGCGCGACGCCGGGCACGGGTTGCCCGTTCTGTTGCTGTATGGACGCCGCGTCGCCGACCACGAATATGTCGGGTTGACCCGGCACATTGAGCGAAGGCTCGACCAGCGCCCTGCCCGCGCGATCCGCCTTGGCACCAACCATGTGGACGACCGGCGATGCGGCCATGCCTGCGGTCCACAAAACAGTTGCACTGGGAATTCTTTCGCCTCCCGCGATGACGCCCTCGGCGTCGACACTGTCGACCTTGACGCCGAGCAAGACCTTGACGCCGAGCTTGGCAAGGTGTCTGGCGACCTTCTTTGAGAGCGACGGAGCGAAGGTCGGGAGAGCCCGATCTCCTCCCTCGATCAAGGTAATCGTGCTGGTTGCCGGATCGATCCGCCTGAAATTCCCACGCAGCGTCACCCTAATCATTTGTGCGATCGACGCCGCGAGCTCGACACCGGTCGCTCCGGCGCCGACGAGCACGAAATTCATCTGGCGCGCGCGCTCATTCTCGTCATCGGTCGCTTCGGCCATCTCGAAGGCGCTCAGAATTTTGTTTCGGATCGCCTCCGCGTCGGCGAGAGTCTTAATCCCCGGTGCAAAGGCTGCGAACTCGTCATGGCCGAAATAGCTCGGGCGCGTGCCCGTGGCGACGACGAGGAAATCGAAGCGCACCTTGCGGATACCGATCCCGGGATAGACGGTATCGACGGTGCGATGGGGCAGATCGACGCCGACGATGTCGGCGAGCATCACATCCAGATTGGCCTGCTTTGCCTCCAGCTGCCGGATCGGCGCGGCGATCTCGGACGGTGCCAGCACGGCGGTCGCCACCTGGTAGAGCAACGGCTGGAAGATATGATGATTGCGGCGATCGATCAGGACCACGTCCGCATCGGATCGCTTGAGAGCCCTTGCCGCTGCAACGCCGGCGAAACCGGCACCCAGGATAACGACTCGCGGCCGCCTTGTGTGCGAACCATTGGCGTCAATTTCAGAGGGATCAATCTCGGCCAACATCGCTCATCACCTCATGACTCGTGCATCTGGCCGATCTGACGGCCATACAATGCGATACCTTCCTAATGCACATCCTGCTTGTACCGACGTGTCGCGAGCGGAATGATTTTGCGGCGTTCGGATGGTGGCAATTCACGTCACCGGCAGCCACAGATCGACGGTCGTGCCGCGATGAGGCGCGCTGACGATCGACAGCCCGCCGCCCTGACGTTCCATGACCTGCCGGACGGTGGCCAGACCGAGGCCGGTTCCATTTGTCTTGGTTGAGAAATGAGGCTCCCCCGCCATTTCCAGCGTGGCCTCATCCATTCCGCTGCCGGTGTCGGCGACGGTCAGGCGGATCATCGAGTTGCCGCCGCGCACCGGACCGGCGGGATAGCAGTCCTGTGCAACCGCGATGGTCACACGCCCGCCTTCCAGCATCGCGTCACGCGCATTCAAAACGAGATTGAACAACACTCGGTCGATCAGTTGCTGGTCGATGAAGGCCTTGGGGAGATTTTCGGCGATGTCGAGATCAAGACGAATGCGTCCCGACAACAAGCTTGCAAGCGGCGCCTGAAGCCGTCGCAGAAGGCTGCCGACATCGACCGCGGCAAGCTTGACCGGTTGGGGGCTCGCAAAATCCACAAGTTGCCGTGCGAGTGTCTTGGCGCGGAAGGCACAGTAGATCGCGCCGTCAATCCTTTTCAGCTGCCGCCCCGTTCCCGCCCCGCGACCTTGCATCTCCTCCAGGACCGACACGATCGGCGTCAGCAATATATTGAAATCGTGAACGATGGAGGCAAGCAACATGCGCGGATCGGGAACTGCAGCCAGGCAAATATCATCGTCAGCGACGCGCTGTCCCGATGTCATGTTGAAATTGTCGGCCATGGCTTCTCTCCATCGAGAGCGTCGGAAAGTCTGGTTTCCCTGAGCTGCATCTGATCACGTCTCAAGAGTCGGAGCTTGTACGCAGCATCCGATCCTTTGACGTTTCTCGCGGGATCTTCCCGGCCGTCGGGCAAGCCCGGCAATGCTCCGGTGGCATCGGCGTCACAATCGACATGCCGACGGGGTCGGTCACCGTTTCGGCAACCGCATGTCGGGCCGCCAAAATCCTTCAGCGCCACGCTATCGCTGTTGGAGCATGAACATGCAGCCGACGCAAAGCCGATACAATCAAATCGAGTTGGTGCCAGTAAGCTCCTGGCAAAGGCGATCAGCGACCGAAGCCCGAAAGGAACGACGTCGGGGCATCGAAAAACTCACCATCGAAATCAGATCAAGGAGACCATCTATGAAGACGATCGCGACGCTTGTTGTCATGAGCGTTCTTGCCACGCACGCGGCAGCGACCGAGCGGCACGACACTTTGCAGATGTCGTGCAATGCGATCGGCTCTGCCCTTGAACTGGAGCAAAGTTCCATTCTTCGACACCCGTCGTCACGCGTGGAGAACCTGATGCTTTCCGACCTGTATGTGCGTGATCGTGAGTCCTGCGGTCCCGATCAGACAGCTGTGCCGGCGTGGGTTCTTGCCGAGGGTGGCCCATGCAGCGTCTACCGATGCGCAACGGTCACCAAGACATTCAAGCGCCTCTGAAGCGCCCCGCGAACATGCCGGCGCAGCTGAACGCCGCCGGCGGCGTGGCGCACGTCACCTCGCGCCCGGTCGACTGATGCTGATCAACAGGGCGGATATCGCGCGTGCAGGCAGGTGTCACGACGCCTTGGCTATCACGTGCAGTTTCTGGTTCACGCTGAGCCTGCCCGGGTGAATGTCCCGCTCGCGCCGACCGGTGAAGCGATTCCTGATGACCGCGGCGATCGCGGTCGGCCTGTCGTTGGCGCTCGCCTCCCCGTTCGTGACCTCCACCCCGCAATCAACCGATCCGACCGGAGCTGCGCGATAGTTCTTTCGCGCCGTGATCGCGATTGGTCCCGTAAGGTCACAGCTTGAACAGCTGCCTGATGCGCGCCCGCAAGGGCGGTATCGTCGACGCGGCGTTGGCTCCGTTGCCTCGGCCGAGCCGAAGCTGCTCCGACGCGTTCCTCTTCGCGAGGAGCAAGGCCAGTTCATCGGCGATCGCGGGGCGATCCCGCAACAACGGCGCGAGGCCCTCCTGTGTGATCTCATAGACGACCACCAAGGTAAGAGCCTTGACGCTGCCTAATTCGCCGGCTTCCGTCAGAAGACCGCCTTCACCGAGGCAGTCACCGGGCGCAAGACGCCCCAGTACCATCTCGCTTGCGCCGTCGCGCCGGTTGACGGTCACAACGCCGCTGCGCACGATCATCAGCGACTTCAGCACCTCACCTTGCTCCGCCAGGGTCTCCCCCTTCCGGAACGTCCGGCGCGTCATCGTCGAAGCGAGCGTTTCCTTCTCGTCCTCGGTCAGCGGGGCAAACAGCGGGATCGCGTCCAGAAGCCGCCTCGGTGTCGTGTGGAAGCCGAACGGCATCTCGACCTCATTCGGGTTTGGGGATTGAGGGCCAATAGATCCCAAAGGCGCGGCAAGACTGAGTCCGGCCGCCTTTGCGTGGCGGAAGATCAGGTCGAAGATCTCGCTCTTTGCCTTGCCGGCAAGTGCCCTGTCGGCGACCCTGAAGGTAAGCTCCAGCTCCACCGCGCCTCCATCCAGCGACACTGTTTGGACGCTCGGCTCCGGTTGCGCCAATATCGAATTGCTGCTCAGGAGAACCGCGCGCATCACGTCAGCCATCGTCGACGGTGCGGTGCTCGACCGAAAACGGACCGTGAGCGTGACGCCATGGCTCCGCTCGGGACTGCTGAGATTGGTGAGTCTTGCTTTCGCCAGGTCGCTGTTAGGGACAACCACCAGGTCGTTTGCACCCGTTAGAAGGTGCGTGGCCCGCCAGTTCGTCTCGACCACCGCGCCTTCGATGCCGTTGCCCAGCACAAGCCAGTCGCCGATCCCGTAGGGCTTGGCAAGATTGAGCGCTATGCCCGAGAAGACGTCGCCCAGAGTGCTCTGCAGGGCAAGGCCAAGTACAATGGCGACCGCGCCGGATGTGGCGATCAGCGTTCCGACCGGAGCGTTGAAGACGTAGGCGATAATCGACAGGACCGCTGCCACATAGATGATGCCGACAACAAGATCCTGAAGAAGCCGCCCTTCACGGGGCTTTTGTTCGAGGATGAGAAAGACGCGGACAACGCCGATCAGCGACCATGCGGCATTGATCCACCAGATCACCTTGACGATATCAAGGAATACCCGCTCCAGCGTAGAGACATCGGTCGGACCGACCGCGTACGGGAGGATTCCGTGATAGAGCAGCAGCGCCGTAAGCGCCAAAAAGAATGCCAGCTGACCGACCAGGCGCAGCGTTGGTCGGCCGCGAAGCAGAATGCCCGTGACCAGCGCGCCGCTCGCCGCGACCATACCGGTTTGAACGATGGGATCGGCAATAACGTTGGATAGATGTGCGTAATCAACCATGGGATTGGGAACCACATATTGTTCAACGATAAGGGACCTCGGTGCGAAAGTCCTGCTATGCAGGCTTGCCACGAGGTCGGCGGTGGCGGCTGAGACTGCCGCTCGAATTGGACTGGAAGTCATTTTGCGGGCAGTGAAGAATTGCTTGTTGAAGAAGACGATCGCATGCGCCAGGCGCCCGCGGATTATGGCCCTCCTGACCTTGGCGCAAAAGCCGACGGCAGCTTTGCCGGTCTTCCTGCCGCGGCCACACCAAACTCATCCGACGAACCCTTCAAGTCCCAGGTTGCGTGCTGAGCCAGACGGTCATGCCGGGTTCCAGCCCTTCGGTACTGCCGTTTGGCTCAAGGCGGAGACGAAAGGAATTGAGATCGTGATCGCCGACGGCGCGGGCCGCGCGCCAGGTTGCGAATTCCCCCAATGGACGCAGTTCCGTCACACGAGCATCGATCTGGCGCCCGTCCTGCACCGTCAGCACCAGCGTTTTGCCGAGCGTTATGTCGTGCAGATCGTCTTCACGCAGCGTGAAAGCGAACCAGGCCTGACCATCCGCCTCCATCGTCATCACCGGCTTTCCCGGGCCGATGATCTCACCTGGCTCGGCAACGCGGATGCCTATTGTGCCGTCCGCCGGTGCGATGAGTCTGGTCTTGTCCAACTGGACCTGAATATCCCTGACTGTCGCCTCGGCCAGCGCCACCTGGGCATCGGCGAGAGCACGCTCCTCGGCGGTGGGACCGGCGCTCGCTTCTGCAGCTTGCGCCTGTTTGAGATCGAGGTCGGCCTTCGCCTTTGCAAGCGAGGCCGAACTCGTGTCGAGCGTTTGTTTGCTGGCGAAGTCCTTGCCGGCAAGTGCCGAGGCGCGGTCATACTGTTGCTGGGCGAGTACAAAGTTGGCCTGGGATGTCTGAATGGCCTGGTTGGCGATTGCCACCTCTTCCGGCCGCACTCCCGAATAGACGTTATCCCGCTGTGCCTTGGCGCTCGCCGCGGCGGCTTTGGCTTCACCGGCAGCTGCCGTCAGTTCCGGATTGTCGAGCACGGCAAGAAGATCGCCCTGATGGACATGCTGGCCCGCAATGACAGCCACCGTCGCCAGTCGCCCCGTAGCGTCGGGGGCGACGCGAATCTCGGTCTGCCGAACCATGCCGGCGATCGGCGGCTTTGCCTGCTCTGCCGAGGCTTCGCAAACGAAGCAGATTATCGCACCTGCCGCGGCCAGCGCGACTGCCGAACCATATCGCGACCTAACGAGCATCGGACACCCTCCAGCCCATGGTGATTCTGGCCGAGGCGATAGCAAGGATCGCGTAGACGCCGGTCAGCACCCACAGCCACATCCAGTCTTTCGAGACATCAGTCACCGTCGCTCCCATCTGGTTGATCCGCACCAGGCCGTCGATCCCGAAGGTGCTGGGAAGGATGAAGCTGGCGGTGCGAAGTATTGGCGGGATTGCTTCCAGCGGCCATGCAACGCCGACCAGGAAGAAGATCGGAAGACTGATGGCAATGAGCAGGAGAACCGAGGTTTCGCGCCGCTTGAACCAACTGCCGACGAACTGGCCGAGCAGGCTGACCGAGAGGATATAGGGAATGGCCAGGACGATCAGGTCGAGCACATGATCGCTTGCCGAGAAACCGTAGACCCTCGACAACACGACGAGGAACAGAGCGTAGCCTGGCAATGCAAGCAGCAGGTGGGCGAGACTTTGACCAATCACCGCCGACACGGTGCCACGACGGCGGCGCGCATCGTGGCCGCCCTGCTCGTAGGCCACCCCACCCAGCGTCGCCGACCCCATCAGCAGCGTCTGCTGCAGGATCAACAGGAAAGCAGCCGGAACGACGTAGCTGCCATAGCCGCCGGTGGGGTTGAAAAGGGGCTGGTTCAAAATCTCCACGGGCGAGCTTTTCGCGAGCGCCGCCCGGTAGAGGCTTCCATCCGGCCGGGCGCTGCGCGCCGCGAGCTCCGCTGTGACTGCGCCCACACCTTCCTGAATGCCCTGCAGCGTGCGGCTGTAGAGCAGGAAATAGGTTGAATCGACATAGGCAGGCAGCCTTGCCTGATCGCCCTTCAGTATCTCGCGCTCGGTTCCGGCCGGAATGCTCAATATGCCGAACACTTCGCGGCGAGCGAGTGCGGCCTGTGCTTCTGCCAATGTCGTCGGTCGAAGCACCACCTTCACCGCTTCGTCGGCATTGACAGCCTGTATGATCGTGCGACTGACATCGGAGGAATCATCATCCACGACGGCAATGGGGATGCTCTTGATAAGTTGGCCGAGATAGGGTTGCGGGTAGAATAGGCCGTAGATGATCGGCGCCAGAACGATGAGGCTGAAGGCGCTGCGGTTACGTATGATCCGGCCATATTCGTTCGTGAATGCTCGAACAATGCCGATCCTTCCTCTAGCGCTGTCTTGTTCAGGGGTTCCAACCGGCTCTGGCCGCGGATGCCGAGCAACAGATCGCAACCTCAGCCAGGCCAGACCGAAATAGAGGACCGCCAATCCGCCCAGCATCATGAAAGGCTCGGCGGAATTCCCTGCCGGTACGCCGCGAGCCGCCTGGTCGAACAGGATCTGGATGTACCAGCGTAGCGGCAGCATCGCACCCCAGGCACGGGAGAAGCCGTTCATGGCCAGCACGGGAAAGCCGACGCCGGCAAAGCCGAATGCCGGCGAACAGATGATGCCGGTCAGGCTGAGACCAAAGGCAAGGTTCCTGACGAGAAGCTGCAGAAGCGCCCCCAACGACAGATAGGCAATGATCAGCTGGCAAGCGCCGGCGGCCACTAGCACCGGGTCGCCGCGGAAAGGTATTTCGAAGATGCCGTGAATGGTCCCCAGCCCAACAGCCATCATGACGAGGAAGATGCCGAAATAAGGTGCCAGCTTGCCGACGAGCGCGATGAGCATGCTATCGCCGGCCGTCGCCAGCCATTCCCGCATGTTGCGCGACCCGAACTCGGAGCCGACCGCATAGCCGGCGGAAATTGCGGTCACGATGTGGAGCACGGTCGGCAGGATGGCGCGCAAAAGGAACTGCGCGTAGTTCAGGGCGGGATTGGTCAGAACGTATTGCTCGACGGCAAGCGGACCCGGCGCGAAGGCGGCGCTGCGTGGCCCTGCCGGCAGGTCGGCAATTGCTGCCGATATCGCCGCCTGCAGCGAATTCGAGGCGACGTTGCCGGGGGTGAAGAACTGCTTGTTGAAGAAGATCACGACCTGCGGCCGGCGCCCCGCCGCGATATCGCGTTCGAGATTCTGTGGGACATAGACCGCTGCAATGGCCTCGCCGGAGCGGACGGCATGCATGGCTCCGTTAAGATCGGAGGAACGTCTCGCAAGATTGACGCCCGGTGCCGAGTTGATCGCCTGCACAAAGGTTTCGGACGTTCTCGACCTGTCCTGATCGACCACGTCGACCCGCAGATCACGGATGACGGCATTGCTGAACGTGGCGGCAAGGATCGCAAAGGCAATCAACGGGATACCGACAACGAGAAGCAGGGCGACCTTGTCGCGCCAGATCCAGATCACCTCGCGGCGAGCGACATCGACAATGCCGAAACGACGCCCGCTGGCCATCAGTGCACCCCGTTCCAATCGGCGTAGGCGCTCATGCCAGGCCTGAGGATGGGGAGCTTGTCGACCGGATAGGCCCGCACCTCGAAGGTCCTGAGATCGAAGTCGCCAGTCGCACGCGTTGCGCGCCACCCGGCATACTCGCCGCGGGTGGCAATCGTCCGCACCTCGACGGTTATGGGCATGTCACCAAGTGCAGGGATTTTGACCGTGAACCTGTCTCCTATTTTCAGACCCTTCACCAAGTCCTCACGGAGATCGAAATGCACCCAGACGTCGCTGAGGTCGACCAGCGAGAGCAATGGCACACCAGGCGAGACATATTCGCCAACCTCCGCGCCGAGCTGATAGACCTGCGCTGCAATCGGCGCCTTGACGGTCATCTCGTCGACCTGTGCCTGCAGGGTCGCGATCGCGGCCTCGGCCTTGGCGACCGCGGCCTGTGCCACGCCGCGTTCCTCGGCTGTGTAGCCAGCGACAGCTTCCTGATAGGCGAGCTTTGCCTGTTCCGAGGTTCGCGTCGCCACGTCCAGCGAAGCGGTCGCCTCGTCGAGCTTCGCGACCGACTCGAAGCCGCCCTGGGTGACCTGCTTGACGCGGTCGTAAGTCTGCTGGGCAAGCGTCAAGCTGGCCTGCGCCGAGGCGACCTCGGCCTTGCGTTCCGCCACCACTTCGGCGCGCGTACCGATCTGGATGCGCGTGAAGTCCGCCTGGGCGACGATCCTTGCTGCCTTCGCCTCGTTGAGCTTCGTCAACAGCTCCGGATTATCTATCGCCACCAGCAGTTGCCCGGCCGTGATGTTGTCGCCGCGCGACACCGGTCGCTGCCCTACCCTGCCGTCGATACGAGCCGCAATGTCAATGCGCGTGGCATCGGCCTCGCCTTGCACCAGGAGCGGCTGCGGCCGAACGAGATACCACAATGACAAACCAACGATCGCCAGCACGCTGAGCACGACGATGGCCGCCGCCATTTTCGAGGTTCTGGGCGGCTCAGCCGCAGCGGGCTCGACTGATGCGGGCGCTAGGCGATCCGGCAATTCATCCCGTGTCGCATTCGCACCGACCGCTGCGACGCTCCCCCGCAGCGACTCGTCAGTCGAAACTGATGTCTTGCTCATCGGGTCACGCGACATATCCGGCACCGTATGTCTCCCTTTGGTCTGGACAATGCCTGATGGCGATTGTCATCTTGTCTCGACCTGCTCTTCCAATGAGTTTGCGCTCTTGTCGGAGGCTTTCGAAAGCTGCCGACGCATCACCGCCCTTCATCGGAAGGCTCATCAAATCCAGGCGGCGTCTTTTTCCACGACACACCGTCATGGCCCATTTCATAGCCCTTCGCGTACAGCGCGCGCATGAACCTGTTGTCGAACGGGCTCTTCGCCTCCACCGTGAAGTCCGCCGGGATGTCTATGGCGTTGAAGTCGATCCCGTCGCGTTCGGCGATTGCGTAGAGCCGGTAAAGGTCGCCAATGGCTTGCGTCTTGATCAGCGACGACACCGCCTTCTCGGCGATATCCGGCAGGGTGGCCTTGACCGAGCTGTACTCCGGCGTGGTTCGACCATTGCGGATCACGTACAGCCGCGCCTTGACCCTGGTGTGGAAGGTCTTGTCGAGTTCGCCGAGCGTCAGGCCGGCAGGCATGAGGAAAACCTCGTTGGCGGTGCCGCCGTCGACGTGCATCTCGTGATAGGTCCTGCCGCCTGCAGCCACTTCCAGGTCGACTGGTGGAAAGATGCCTGGAATGGATGTTGAGGCGAGGATGACCTGGTTGAACAGTTTCCTGCGATCCGGCCGCCCGCTTGCCGCGATGGCTCCCATATCCCAGATGACTGCCCGGTCTGCATCGAGATTGGTCGTTCCGACAAACAGGCGGCGCCCCTTGGAATACTCGCTGGCAATCTTGGCCAGCATGGCGTCGGTGATGTGTTCATCGAGCATCTTGGCAAGCGGCGCGTTGCTGGTGAACGAACCGCTGGAGAGTGCTCCGAGAAGACTGTGTCTGGTGTAGATGTTGGCGTCGGTGACCTCGGTGAACCCTGCCTTGAGTTGGTCGTCATAGGCCGGACCAAGAAAGGCAAAGGGCGCGATCAGCGCGCCGGCGCTGATCCCGGTGACGATATCGAATTTTGGTCTGGTTCCAGCCTTGGCCCAGCCGGCAAGAATGCCGGCTCCGAAGGCACCGCTGCTGCCACCGCCCGACAGTGTAAGGGCGTTCAGTGCTCTGACATTGATGGACGGATCGCCCTTCGACGCCTTCAGCCTCTCATCGTGGAATCGGACAAGTCGTGCGGCCGGATAGCTGGCATAGGAATCGCCCCAGATCCGGATGTCGCGCTGGTAGCCGGGCGGCTCGGCGGCCGACGCCAATTGCTGTGGGACGCTGTCGCGGGGGGCGGCCGCAATGCATCCTATGAGCTGGCTTGCGCACAGGCCAAGCGCAATCATGCTGGCCCCTGCCCTTCGGGAGCGATTGACGAGGTTGCTGCCGCGCTGAAGGATGCGCATGGCGACGGGAGAACATGCAGTCGTGCGGCGAGAGAAGGACCGGGACCAGCTGCCTTCCGGTGACCATGAGGTCCGGACTGTCGTCATTGACCTTTCCTCATTCAAGCTAACGCGTAGCGAGAGAGGCTGGCAGCAGACTGCTCCTCAACCGTCTCGACACTTCTGCTCACGAAGCATCCTTCGACCACAGGCCGGTGTCCGGGGCTTGTACAATGCGCTGGGTTTTTTGACGTCTCATGCATGATCGATATCGGAACTCACGCCGTCCGACGTAGCCGCCGGTAATCCCGCGATAACTGTCAAAAGCGCGGACACTTCCTACAAGCCCTGAATTTCAGCGCGTGGTCAGGTGCGAACCACGGAAACGAGGCCTCCCGACCGACCCTCTCGATAGCGCGCTGCGTGCAGGTACACGCACTCGCCGGTCAAGGCTCCGCACCGAACATCAATCCATTGCAAACGAGGACGACCATGCCGACAAATGCCACTCCTACACCCGGTTCCGAGCTGATTTCGCCGAAGGACCACACGCTGATCATGATCGACTTCCAGCCGCAAATGTCCTTTGCCACCAAGTCGATCGATGCCGTCCTGTTACGCAACAACGCCGCGCTGGTCGCCCATGCCGCCGCCGGCTTCGGCGTTTCGACCATCCTCACCACCGTCGCCGAGAAGACGTTCTCGGGACCGATGTTCGACGAGATCACAGCCGCCTTCCCCGGCCAGCCGCTGCTCGACCGCACCTCCATGAACACCTGGGAGGACGCCGCCGTCATCAGCCAGGTCAATGCGATCGGCAAGAAGCGCCTCGTCCTGTGCGGTTTGTGGACCAGTGTCTGCATCGTCGGCCCATCGCTTTCCGCGCTCGATCAGGGCTTCGAAGTCTATGTGATTGCGGACGCATGCGGTGACGTCTCCGACGAAGCGCATGAGCGCGCCATGCAACGGATGATCCAGGCCGGCGTGCGGCCGATGACATCGCTGCAATATCTGCTGGAGCTGCAGCGCGACTGGGCGCGCGGCGATACCTACGAGCTGACGACGGGAACCGCCAAAAAGTTCGGCGGCGCCTACGGCCTCGGCGTCATTTACGCCAAGACCATGCTCGGCGCGCATGAGGGCTGAACCGTCCGCAGTGGCGCTGGCGAAGTCGCCGGCGCCGCCAGGCAATCCCTTCCATTCGCCCGGAGCGCCACATGAAACCCTATCTCATCTCGCTTGCCGCTGGCCTGCTCGTGGGCGTCATCTATGGACTGTTGAATGTCCGCTCCCCGGCCCCGCCGATCATCGCGCTCGTCGGCCTTCTTAGCATCCTCGTCGGCGAGCAGATTCCGCCGCTCGTCAAGAATATGTGGCGCAGCCAACCGGCAGCACTTTCATGGCTGCATCAGGTGCGCCCGCATGTATTCGGGCATTTGCCGCAAGGCGGCATGCCATCCGAAGCGTCGGAAGCCCGGCGCGCAGACAAGAGCACACAGGGTTGAATTCCAACATCTGCGAGGCAGCGAACCATGGTTGAAGACACCATCGCCGACCTGATCCTGCATCATGGGCTGATCACCACGCTTGACCGTTCCAACCCGACTGCGAGCGCCGTCGCCATCAAGGATGGCAAGATCCTGGCTGTCGGCCACGACCAGGACATCATGGCATTGGCTGGCGCCGGCACCAAGATTGTCGACCTCAAGGGCAAGCGCGTGCTGCCCGGGCTGATCGACAACCATACCCACGTCGTCCGCGGTGGGCTGAACTTCAACATGGAACTGCGCTGGGACGGTGTCCGCTCGCTGGCCGACGCCATGGCGATGCTGAAGCGGCAGGTCGATATCACCCCGCCGCCGCAGTGGGTGCGGGTCATCGGCGGCTTCACCGAGCATCAGTTCGCCGAAAAACGCCTGCCGACCATCGAGGAACTCAACGCCGTCGCCCCCGACACGCCGGTGTTCATTCTCCATCTTTACGATCGCGCTTTGCTCAACGCCGCAGCACTGCGCGCCGTCGGCTACACCAAGGACACGCCGAATCCACCCGGCGGCGAGATCGCACGCGACGCGACCGGCAATCCGACCGGCCTCCTGCTTGCCAAGCCGAACGCCGGCATCCTCTATGCGACGCTTGCCAGAGGTCCGAAGCTGCCCTTCGACTACCAGGTCAATTCCACCCGTCATTTCATGCGCGAACTCAACCGTCTCGGCGTGACCGGCGTCATCGACGCAGGCGGCGGCTTCCAGAACTATCCAGAGGACTACGCGGTCATCCAGAAGCTTGCCGACGACGGCCTCATGACGGTGCGGCTTGCCTACAATTTGTTTACGCAGAAGCCGAAGGAGGAGAAGGACGACTTCATCAAATGGACTGCCTCGGTCAAATACAAACAGGGGTCGGACTATTTCCGCCACAACGGCGCCGGCGAAATGCTCGTCTTCTCGGCCGCCGATTTCGAGGATTTCCGCGAGCCGCGTCCAGACATGCCGCCGGACATGGAAGGCGACCTCGAAGACGTCATCCGCATCCTTGCGCAGAACCGTTGGCCCTGGCGGCTGCACGCCACCTATGACGAGACCATCAGCCGGGCGCTCGACGTCTTCGAGAAGGTCAACCAGGATGTTCCGCTCGAGGGCCTGAACTGGTTCTTCGACCACGCCGAGACGATTTCGGACCAATCGATCGACCGGGTCGCGGCGCTGGGTGGCGGCATCGCCGTCCAGCATCGCATGGCCTACCAGGGCGAATATTTCGTCGAACGCTACGGCCTGGGTGCTGCCGAGGCGACACCGCCGATTGCAAAGATGCTGGAGCACGGTGTGCGCGTTTCGGCCGGCACCGATGCCACTCGCGTCGCCTCCTACAATCCATGGGTCTCGCTCGCCTGGATGATCACAGGGCGCACGGTCGGCGGCATGCCGATCTACCCGCGCCGCAACTGCCTCGACCGCGAGACGGCGCTTCGCATGTGGACCGAGAATGTCACCTGGTTTTCGAACGACGAAGGCACGAGAGGCCGGATCGAAAAAGGCCAACTCGCCGACCTCATCGTTCCCGACAAGGACTTCTTCGCCTGTACCGAAGACGAGATCTCCTTTCTCACCTCCGAACTCACCCTTGTCGGCGGCAAGGTGGTCTACGGCGCGGGTGATTTCGCCAATCTCGACGAGAGCGCCGTTCCGCCCGCAATGCCGGACTGGTCACCGGTCCGCGTCTTCGGCGGCTATGGCGCCTGGGGCGAAGTTGACAGAGCCGGGCGCCATGCGCTGCGAAGAACCGCGATCACCTCCTGCGGCTGTTCGTCCGCCTGCGGCGTGCACGGTCACGACCATGCCGGCGCCTGGACCTCGAAGCTGCCGGTGTCCGACATCAAGGGTTTTTTCGGTGTGCTCGGCTGCAGTTGCTGGGCTGTCTGATCAGGGGAGCCGCCCATGAATACGAACACTGTCTTCCCGGGACAAAGTCTCGCCGGCCGGCTATTCACCGCGCCTGCCGCGCGCACTCTGGCGTTGCTTGCCCTGTCTGCCGCCTACATCCAGGCGCCGATCGTCAAGCTCCTCGATTTCGGCGGCGCCATCGCCGAGATGGAACATTTCGCGCTTCTGCCGGCACCGCTTTTCGCCGCCGCCGTCATCGCCTTCGAACTGGCCATGTCGGCGCTGATTGTGACGGGATACTGGCGTTGGCTCTGAGCGCTGGCACTCGCCGTCTTCACACTTGCCGCGACATGGATCGCCCTGCGTTTCTGGGAGCTGCCGCCCGGCCCCGCACAGTCCATGGCCATGAACGCGTTCTTTGAGCACATCGGGCTTGCCGGCGCTTTTGTCTTCGTTGCCGGGAACGACCTTGCCAGCCGTCGAGGTCCTGCCAAATACGGCTCTTTTCGGAAAAGATGCGGCTCCCGACATCCATAAGGGGTAGCCAGGTGATAAGGATGGTTCGAGAACGATCATTGCCATTGCACCCGCGCCGCATTCGGAGTGAATCGCCAGAGGAATATTGCGCAAGCGGAGAGCTTCATGACCAGACCGTCGCTCGGCATACTTCTCAGTTTCAACGGCGGTTATGTCGACACGATGGGCTTCCTGGCCCTTGCCGGCCTGTTCACCGCCCATGTCACCGGAAATTTTGTGACGCTCGGCGCCGCGCTCGTCTTCGGAACGACAGGAATTATCGCGAAGCTGCTCGCATTGCCGGTCTTCTGCATCGTCGTCCTGCTCACGAGTGTGCTGTCGCTGCGCCTCAAGCTTGAAGGACGAAGAGCCATCGTCACGCTCCTGTCCCTCATGTTTGTGCTGTTCACGATTGCCGCTATCGACGCATACGTTCATGGCCCTGTCTCGAATGGCGACTCGGTGGCTGCGATAGGCATCGGGATGACTCTTGTAACGGCCATGGCAATCCAGAACGGGCTGCATCGGGCCCATCTTTCCAAGCTACCACCAACAACGCTGATGACCGGCACGACGACGCAGATCATGATCGATCTCGCCGACCTCATGTCCGGCACAGCAACCGACCACATGCGCGAGGTCAAGGAGCGCCTGAAACGCATGGCAGCCAGCCTCTTCTGCTTTGCAATTGGTTGCGCTGCCGCGGCACTGGCCTTCGTCGCCTCCCCGACTTGGTGCTTCGTCGTGCCTGTTGGCCTGGTCGCCATCAGCCTTCTGACCCAGTCCGGCGAACCGTCCGAGGCGTGAGCTCGGCAATCTCAAGGAACACGCCGCGCAAACCAAAGGACTGAGCGGTTTTCTCACCAGTCTCAGAATGGCGGGCCGGATAGCAGGTTCTTCACCACAGCGCCGCCTTGTTGACCCGTGGCGCCGGTGACGACGACGGTAAGCTTTTCGCTCATGATCCAACTCCTTGACCTAGCCGCTCAGACCCGTCCGCCTCGATATCCCTGCCCGGCTGAAAAAGCCGGCCGTGCTCAGCAAAGGCCACCACTGCCAGGGTGGCGAGGCCGCAGGCCAGAGTACCCACCAAGAGTGGAACCACTGTCCCGTCGAACGCCTGGCCGATGGCGAAGCCGACAAAGGCCCCCACGACCATGGTAATGAAGCCCTGAGCCGAGGCGGCAGAGCCGGCGATGTGACCCATGGGCTCCATCGCCAGGGCTCCGAAATTGCCCGCCATCAAGCCGAAGCAGAACATCCACAGCCCCTCCAGCACGAGGAAACTGACCAGCGTCTCGTGGCCGCTTAGACCAACCACCAGGTGGACGGCCGCGACGGCGATCGAAACCGCCAAAGCGCCCTCGCCCAGTAGCCGGGCGCCCAGCCGCGGCACCAAGAGCGCGTTCAGCAGGGACGCGATGGCGGTGAATACCGAGACCGCACCGAACCACCAGAGCGAAGTCCTCGCCAGCATGGAACGTGTCGTTGATCACCTGCGAGGCCGACGTGATGAACCCGAACAGCGCGGCGAAAGCGAGGGCGCCGGCAAGGGTGTAGCCCATGCCCTGCCGGTTGCGGATCGTCATGCCGAAGGCCGCCAGGACCTCCTTGGCGTTGATGGCCCGCCGATCTCGCGGATGCAGCGATTCCGGAAGACCCGCGCCAAGCCAAACCGCCAGCGAGAGCGCCAACAGCGCCAGCGCCGCCAACAGCCAACGCCAGGACGCAAACGCCAGCACCGACTGGCCCAGCGCCGGGGCGAAGACCGGGCTCGCCATGAAGACCAGCATGGAGATCGACATGACCTGGGCCATCCTTGGGCCATGGTAGCGGTCCCGGATCACCGAAACCGCGCCGACCCGGGCCGAAGCGATCGACACACCCTGAAGCGTGCGCGCCACAAGCAGTATTGGCAGGCTCGTCGCGACCGCCGCAAGGGCGCTGGACAGGGCGAACCCTACGAGGCCGGCGAGCAGCACGGGCTTGCGGCCATAGCGATCCATCAATGGCCCGTAGACGATCGTGCCCAAACCGATGCTCAAGCCATAGACCACAACCACCAGCTGGCTCGCGTTGGGTGAGCGGATGTCAAGATCGTGCGCAATCGTCGGGAGACTTGGCAGCATGCCGTCGAGGCCGAGGGCCCCAAGCATCATGAGCGCAGCCATCATAGCGACAAACGCGGCGAAACCACGATCGGGCGGGGATGGGGCGGTGTTTTCGGTCATGATGGCAATCTTTCCAAGAGCGTCCGCAGTCCGCTCCAGCTCGAACGAAAAGCACATGTTCGTTCGACCTGAAGCTCAAAGGCCTGTTGCGGCGGGTCAGGCGTTCAGTCGAGCGACGCCTGTGCGGACGTCGCCTGCCGCCCGGTTTGCAGCGTTCGGCTCCACCAGGACAGGTCATCCAGCAGAGCGGCCGCCGCCTGTTCGAGATGCGGATAATCCGCGAAATCCTTGCCCTGCTGCCAGATGCCAAGGAACTCGGCCATGCCGATGTTCACAGACTTGGGGACCGGCGCCATCTGAAGCTCGACGGCAACCAGGCGCAATTGCTCGATGGCCCGTGCGGCGCCGACGCCGCCATATCCGACGAAGGCTCCCGGCTTGCGATTGAATTGCTGGAAGGCATAGTCCAGCGCGTTTTTCAGCACCGCGCTGTAACCGTGATTGTATTCGGGTGTCACGAAGACGAACCCGTCGAGCTCGGCCAGCTTTGCCGCCCAACGTTCCGCGGCGGGGTCCTTTGGCGGCACCCAGGCCGGCGATGCCGGCTCATCGAAGAGCGGCATCGGGTAGTCGCGCAGGTCGACGGTCTCGAAGCTGAGATCCGTACGCCGAGCCGCAATCATGTGAAACCACGCAGCCGCACGCTCACTGAAGCGGCCCTGTCGCGTCGAGCCGATGATAATGCCGATATGCGGGTTCTTTGCCATGATGACGTTTCCATTCCGGTTGATCGAAGCAACGGGACTGGACTGCAATTCCCGCTGTCCCCGAAAGGTGGTCACCACATATTTGGTTGATTAGATGGGGATATTGGATTTAACTCCCCCATTTTTTGGAGGAATATCAACTGTGCTCGACCTCAACGACATCGGCCTGTTTGTGCAGGTTGTTCGCTTCGGCAGTTTCGCGGAGGCCGGACGTCGCCTGGGGATTCCTGCCAATACGGTCAGCCGGCGCATTCAGGAATTGGAAGAACAACTCGGCGCCCGGCTGATGCAGCGATCGACCCGGAAGCTGAAACTCACCGATGCCGGGCATGAACTCTACGGCAACAGCGCCGCGGCCGTAGACGGACTCGAACAAGCGGGAGAGGATCTGATTGCTGGCGCGCGAATACCCAGGGGGTTGATCCGTGTTGCAATGCCCGCCGACTTCTTCGACTTCTACAAGATGGAATGGGTGGCCGAATTCCTGGCCGCGCACCCGCAGGTGCGCATCGAGTTCGTCCTAGGCGACGCCACTGTCGATCTTATCGAAGAGGGCATCGATGTCGCGTTTCGAGGCACGCAGACGCGCAGTCCCAACCATGTCGTGCGCAAGATCCAAAGCCGGTCAGTCGGACTTGTTGCCAGCCCTTCCTATCTCGCTGCGCGCGGGACGCCGGCCACGCTGCAGGACCTGACCCGCCATGACTGCCTGTTTGTGCCACAGGCCAGGGATTATACGACCTGGCATCTGCAGGGCCCCGACGGGGTCGAGGAAGAAGTGACGGTCACCGGCCGCGTGATGGCGAACACCGCGCAAGCGATCCGAAAGGCGGCAATTGCAGGTCTCGGCATCGCATTGGCTCCGATCGCAGGGACGGCCGATTTCGCGGCGGGCCGACTGGTGCCGGTGCTGCCGCAATACGCGCGCCGCAATCTCTCCATGAGTGTCGTCTACCCCAGCCGGACTCATCTGCCATTGGCGGTTTCTGCATTCATCGATTCCGTCATCGGCAAAATGCGCATCGAAATAATGAGCGCACAAGGATTTCTGTAATCCGAAGCGTCAGGCCGCTTTGCAGCAATTCCATTGCCTGTGTTCCCTCCAGGTAAGGCTAGCCGCAAAACAGTGGCCTCGTAGACGCAGGCGAGAGCGGGGTGCTGCACCGCTTTGACTTCATCGCCTCAAAATTCTGCTCCCCCGGCCGGATTCTTGGTCCGACCGCGCGCCCGTCCTTGGTGCGGAAGCCGGCGTAAAGAGCTGCGCCATCAAAAGAGGCACTGACCTGGCCCAACCCAGCTTTTGTGCCATCACGAGGTCGGCCAACCACTAGCCGAGCAGCTCGGCGTCGGAACGCTCGGCAAGAACGTGCGCGACAATCGCCACAGCCGGAGGGTGGACGATCACGGTGCACGGGCATATCTGCCACAGACGCTTTCAACCCTGCGGGCGCAAGTCTGTCACCGGCCGGTAGAAGATCACACGCACCGACGGAACAAGCTGGTTGAGGTAGTCGAAATCCCGAACATTGCCGGTCAGGACCGTCGCGCCCAGCAGACCGGCCTGGTGAAAGATCAGCGCATCGTTGAGGAAGCGGCGTTCATGCCCCTCCCCTTTCGGCAGACGGCTCAGCCGGAACAGCAGACCGGCAAGCATGCCGGCGCGTCCCCAGGCTGTGGCGTCGGGTGCATGCAGCCGGCGCACTGGGATGTCTTCAATCGTGCCTGCAACCACTTTCAAGACCGACTTCGTCGTGGGGTGCACTGGCTCGAGCCGGCCGAACAGGTGGCTGAGCTCGGCAAGGCAGACGGCCGAGTGCTGACAGAGCCGATAGGTCAGAAGGTCATCGACCACTTTGGGCGTGCGGCCCTGAAGGACATCCAGATAGACGGTCGTGTCAAGAAGCAATGCACCGCCGACAGGCGGCTGGTCCCCTGCCCAGGACAGAGCGGAATCCGGCCGCCGTTCCAGCCCCCCGGCACGCCGCTGTGGTTTGAGGGAACGCAGTGCGCTCCCGAGATCAAACGCCAAGATCAATGTCTGCGGAGATGCTGCCCTTTCGGCGGACGAGCCGGGCGCCAAAATCGTCCTCGAGGGCCAGCCGCGACAAGGCGAGCTCCAGCAGCTCAGTGTCGGAGGTCACATGAGCGCGCTTCTTTGCCGCCTCGATCAATTCCGACGGCACCCTGCCGGAAAGGCGTGTGTTCTTGGCCGCGCCGAGAAGGCCGACCGCCCTCGCCTGCTCAAGCACCAGACGGTTCCGGGTGTGGGCGATCCGCTCCTCGCTTTCGGCTGCCGTTGCGCCACGTACGCTCATCCTGGATTCTCCTGTTGAACGAAACATAAGGGATGTTGAACATGAAGGCAAGGATCGGCACTGAGAAAGAGGGCCCTAGGAGGGTCAACACTGGATCGGACATGGTCCGTCGCCCGGTCATGCTATAGCACGACCCAGCGTGTGGTCGTACGCGTCCGGCGCAAATCTCGGGAGCTATTGGTCAAGCACCTCGCGGTGGACAATTGGGCGCTTTGGTCGCACGTTGGGGCTCTCACAATCGCACCACTGTGGCATTCAAATGATCGAGAGTTTCGATGGGCAGTCCCCGTAATTTCATGACGCCCATCGACGCGGTCGACACCAGCGACCTGCCTGACATTGTCGACGTCGTCATGGAAATGGGGCACCCGGATGAGGCTCCCTCCCCTCCCACGCGGGTCCTCGACTCGCGACAAGCATCACTGCCTGCGCATCTCGAAGAGCTGGCCGACCGCGCGCGCGATTACGTCGAGGCGGCGAGTTCGGCAAACACCTGTCGCGCCCATGCCGCCGACTGGAAGCATTTTTGCGCCTGGTGCCGGCGCCAGGCGTTTGATCCGCTGCCGCCAGATCCACAAGTCGTCGGCCTCTACATCACAGCCCAGGCCTCAGGATCGGAACGGGACAAAAAGTCTGTGTCGACCATTGAGCGCCGCCTGTCGTCGCTGACCTGGAACTATACGCAACGCGGTCAATCGCTCGACCGGAAGGACCGGCATATCGCGTGCTCGCCGGTATCCGCAATAAACACGCCTCCCCTCCTCGTCAAAAGGAAGCCATCCTGCGCGACGATCTTGTCGCCATGCTGGAAACGCTCGATCGTGGCACGCTGCGCGGACTGCGCGGCCGCGCCATGTTGCTTTTGGGCTTCGCCGGCGGCTTGCGCCGCTCCGAAATCGTGGGCCTCGATGTTGCGCGCGATGAAACCGAGGACGGCTGCGGCTGGATTGAATTTTCCCGGACAAGGGCGTCCTGGTTACGCTGCGAGGCAAGACCGGCTGGCGCGAGGTCGAGATTGGCCGCGGCTCGTCCGATGCCACCTGCCCGGTCGTCGCCCTGCAGACCTGGCTGAAGCTGGCCCGCATCGCGCATGGCCCCCTCTTCCGCCGCGTCACGGGGCAGGGCAAAGCTGTGGGCGCCGAGCGGCTCAACGATCAGGAGGTGGCGCGGCTGGTCAAACGCGCGGCCTTGGCCGCCGGCGTGCGCGGTGATCTTTCCGAGGGCGAGCGCGGCCAAAAGTTTTCGGGCCACTCGCTGCGTGCCGGCCTCGCGTCCTCTGCCGAGGTTGACGAGCGCTACGTGCAGAAGCAGCTTGGTCACGCCTCGGCAGAGATGACACGCAAATACCAGCGCCGGCGCGATCGCTTCCGCGTCAATCTTACTAAGGCGTCAGGATTGTAGAGTGCGGTACGCCCCCAGCCGCAGGTGACTCTGGATGCGCCAATCCACCCCGGCGCCACAGATCCAACCATCAAGTTGATGGGTTTCTAAGGTTTATTGGTGCGGCGCAAGCCTCCAACTTGAAGAGCTGTTCCCAGCTGGGAACTCAAAGTACGGGTTGTGCGAGAAGTTTGCTTTCGATGAGTCTCCAGGATCCTTCGCCGACACGCAGGAGCCTCTTCCACGACGCTGGAGGAAAGTGCGCCTGGACAGGACCCCCACGTGCCAAACAGTGCTGATTGCTGTCAAATCGCGTGGTACGCTTGGCGACGGATCCTAGCCGCTTAGTTGCCATTCGCGAGAGTCGCTCGGCCCGGAAGGAATGCCTCGCTGCAGGGTAGGGGCCGTGGGGCGTCTAACTTGTCAGCCTGGGGGCGATCACCGAAGTGACATCGGAAGCGGCGCGGCATGGCTGCATCACAAACACAACCCATCGTCTCGGACGCAAAGGATGGTGACTCCCCTAGGAACTGCGCGAGCTCAGTGCCTCCTTCACAACGGGAATTTCGCCGCCGCGCCAATGTGGGGGTATCTTTCCATGCGCCGAAACCTACCTGCGCTTCTGTAGGTTGCTCGCCGCCGTACGCGGAAGCCCGAGGCCAACTGGTACACCAACGTCGACTATCTACGAGAACAAAACGGGAAACGGGGCTCGCCCGTGCCCCATGCTGCGTGACCAACTTCATAGCTGTCTTTTTCAATGCCTGATGCGCAACTTTTACGGCACAGGGAAGCCAGCGATAGCGAAAAGTTCCCAGCTGGGAACTGCCCTGTGTCCATTTGCTCGAATTCTCCGAATCGGGCATACCTCCAGTAACGGAAAAACCGCGTAATTCGAAAAGTTGGCGTAGTTGGCGTGGCGTTAACAGCTTGTTAACCACAGTCGCTATCAATAGGCGCTGGGTGCAAGAGGAGAATCTCGGTGACGCGGCATCTAAGTAGCCTTCAGTTCATGAATACCTTTTCGACGAAACTCGAGAAGGCACTCAACAATCTTTCGCTGGCTCAGTATCCTCCTGATGCGATTCGTACCATGCGCAAATTCACTTCGACGGAAGTGGCAGCATTGCTAGGAGTGACCGAAGCTTACATACGACAGGTCTCCTTAAAAGGGCAGGGACCTGAGCCAGAGACAACGACCACCGGAAAGCGCCTATATTCTGTGGAGCAGGTGCTGGACCTTCGGATGCACCTGGCGGAAAAGGCACGGAAGAAATGGATCAATCCTCGTCGTGTTAAAGGCGAGGATTGCCAGATCATCGCGATCACGAACTTCAAAGGTGGATCGTCCAAGACAGCGACCACTATTCACTTGGGTCATTGGTTGGCACTACGTGGATATCGCGTTCTCGCAGTCGACATGGATCCCCAGGCGTCGTTAACAAGTCTGCAAGGAGCGTTACCCGGATTTGACTACCGAGAAGGTGACACCCTTTACTCAGCGATTCGGTTTGATGATCCGGTGCCAACGGAAAAGATTATTCATCAGACGCATATCATCGGATTCGACGTCATCTGCGCCGGTCTTGAGCTGACAGAATTCGAAACGGCCGTTACCCTTGAGATGCGCAAGAGCGGTGGAACCAGTTTTCTGCTTCGAGTGTCACAGGCCCTCGAACAGATCGTCGATAGCTACGACATCGTTCTTCTCGACTGTGCGCCGTCACTCAATTTCCTGACGCTTTCGTCGCTCACTGCCGCTACCGGAGTCCTAATCCCGGTCCCAGCGCACATGCTCGATGTCGACTCCACAGGGAAGTTTTTGGAGCTGGCCGCATCTTATATGCAAATCCTGGATGAGGCTGGTGCAGGCGCACGTTGGGATTTCGCCAAATTCCTCATCACAAAGTTTGAGGCCAACGACCACCCGCAAGCCAACATGCAGGCCCTAATGCGCCAAGTGTTTGGCGAGGATTTACTTCTGAATTCAGTCTCCAAATCCACTGCGGTTGCGGACGCTCTCACTTGGAAGCAGAGCCTCTATGAAGTGCAACGATCGAGGTTTTCGGCACCTAAAACTTATGATCGTGCAATCGAATCGATCAATGCCGCGAACGCGGAAATAGAAAGCCTCATCACAATGGCATGGAGGCGTGAACAGTGAGCCGTAAAGATTCTAAGGGCATGTTTGCTGCTGTTTTGGGGCAACTCGGGGAGGACAATTCGGAGGAAGGCGTCAGCCGCCGCACGTCATCGCCGCACCTGATGAAGGTGGCGGCTGGTGTTCGCCAAATGCAAGAGCGTAGCGATATCGCCGACAAGTTACTGAAGTCAGGCGAACAGATCATTGAACTCGATCCCGACAAAATACAGCCGTCGTCTATCACCGATCGATATGATGACGCCTACGAGATTTCCGCCATTGCTGAGATCACTGAATCCATGCGGGAGCGCGGTCAAATTGTGCCTGGATTGGTTCGGCCAGTACAAGGCAAGGATGGCGAGTTTCAAATCGTCTATGGTCGCAGAAGATTAGCGGCAGCTAAGCAGCTCGGGATCGGATTCAAAGCGGCCGTCCGCGAGTTAACTGATGAACAAGCAGTCATTTTCCAAGGCGAAGAAAACACCGCTCGAGAGGATCTTTCATACATTGAGAAGTGCGCTTTTGCGCTTGCACAGCAGGAAGCGGGATACAAACGGGACACCATCTGCGCTTCGCTGTCGACAGGAAAATCGCATGTCTCCGAGATGATCAAAATCGCCTCATCGGTAGACAAGGAGATACTGCAATCGATTGGTAAAGCTCCCGGGATTGGTCGAGGACGATGGCAGGAATTCTCGAACCGCTATTCCATAGACGGCTCACTCGCAAAAGCTTTCGATCTTATTCGCAAAAACAAATTCCGCGAGGCAACGTCCGACGACAGATTCATTATTCTGCTTGAGACGCTTCCATCGGATCAAAATGCGATCAAAGAAGCTGCGGGTCCGGCCAAGCCATCAAAGCCCAAGATTGCTATGAAATCCTGGGCTGCTCCAGACAAAACAGTCAGCGTCAGCCTCAAAGACAACGGAAAAACTACCATGATTGCCGTGGGAGAGGCTGAAGGATCGCGTTTCGCAGCGTTTATCGCCGGACAACTGGACGACCTGTTTGAGGCCTTTCGGAAGTCCATCACGAAACAAGGAGTCTGAAACCGCAAAAGAAAAAGGCCCCCGAACGGCAAGCCGTGGAAGCCTCTCTCTGAACTAAGCACTCTGAGAATCGCATCTCCACGAATCACTGTCAAGAGTCATTGGCGTCGTTTTGGCGAGCAGGTTTCTTTTGCCTAATCGAGGGTGAAAGAAAATGGAGACGAATATTGCGACGACGCCCTTTGGGCGGCGGCCGATGACGCTTGGCATGATTTCAAGCCAAGTCACCGCAAGGGCCATGGCGAAGGACGCGACCGTCCACAAATGGCATGTCTTCCAAGATATCAAGGACGCCAGGATCGCTCTGGGCGCCACTGATCGCGCTTTGGCTATTCTCGACGCGCTGTTGTCGTTCCATCCGGACACGACGCTTTATGGCGACAGCGAGCTGGTTGTATGGCCATCCAACGAGCAGCTGATCCGCCGCGCCAATGGCATGCCCCCAACGACCTTACGGCGACACTTGGCGGTTCTGGTCGAGTGTGGATTGATCATCCGTCGGGACAGTCCAAATGGCAAGCGCTTCGCCCGGAAAGGGCAGGCGGGCGAGATCAAGCAAGCCTATGGCTTTGACATCTCGCCGATCGTGGCGCGCGCTGAGGAGTTCAAGGATCTTGCGGATGCGGTCAGATCTGAGAAGAAGGCATTTCGTCTCGTTAAGGAGCGGCTAACCATATGCCGACGTGATATCGTCAAGATGATCGACACCGGCATTGAGGAAGGCGTGCCGGCGAACTGGGGCAGGGTTCAGCAGGCCTACCAGGCGATTGTTGGTCAGATACCACGCACTGCACCTAGGCAGACTCTCGAGGTGATTGCCGAAGAACTTGAAGGCCTTTGGGCTGAAGTGCGTGAGGCATTGGAATCATTTGTAAAAACACAGAAAGTGGACGCCAATGAGTCCCAAAATGGGCGCCACATACAGAATTCAAAACCAGACTCTAAATTTGAATCTGAAACCGGCCCTGGAAATAAAGATGAAGCGGGCGGCAACGTTGCGGACACCGACAACGTACGGAGCCTACCGAAACGCGAACTGCCGCTAGGGATCGTGCTGGATGCCTGCCCGAACATGCTTTGGCTCGTGAAGGGCGGCGGCGGAATCCGCAACTGGCGTGAATTTCTGGCCGCGGCCGAGGTTGCCCGACCGTCCATGGGCGTCAGCCCGAGCGCCTGGGAGGAAGCGCGAACGGCAATGGGTGAGCAGCAGGCGGCGATTACCATTGCCGCGATCTACCAGCGGCAGGACCAGATCAACAGCGCCGGCGGCTATTTGCGCAGCCTGACAGATCGAGCAAAGGTCGGAAAGTTCTCGGTCTGGCCGATGGTGATGGCCTTGTTGCGGGCCAAGCTTGACGCGTCGAAGACGACCGGAACCGGAGCTGAAGCCGCTGCCGTCGATTTGGAGGCGGCAGGCAAGGTTGTGCGCACCGAATCCCGGCTGGAAATCAGCGACGCGTTGCGCCGCAGCCTCGACAAGCCAGGGCGCGGATCATGATCAGCCGGGCGGGTTTCGATCCGTGGACGGTGGCTGCAGCGCTTGTCGGGACGAGCGTCTTATGAGAGCATCGAAGGCATGAAAAACCAACACGACCAGGAACCGACGCCCGATGAAACCGCCGGAATGGTGTGGTGGAACTCACTCGCCGAAACCGATCGAGCGGCTTGGCTGACGCGGGCCGGCAGCGCTGTTCCAGCTGATGCCTGGGCCGCGTACAAGCGGCTCGGGAATGTCGAGCGTCAGCCAGGGACCGCAAACTGAGGACTGTTGTGCAGCGGGATGACGGTCAGCTCGCGGGTAGTTCGGCGACGAGTCCAAGCCGGCGGGCTCGATCGAGTAGGTTCTTGACTGAGGAGGCAGACCATTTTGCGCTTCCTCGTGGGGTTCGCTCATGCAGGCGCTCGAGCTGGCCAGCGATGTCGCGGAGCGACAGGTCTGGGTTAGACTGCGAAATCCCTGCCACAAGAGTCATCAGGCGATCTTCGGGAGGCAGAGGAGACGCCCGCTTTAGCAGTGTGGATTCGGCCAGGTGCTGGGTGACGAGCCACCTCACTGCCCGCCGCAGTCGTTCAGGCGTCCAGTCGAGGCCGCGCTGCTTCAGGACCCGAGCGATGTCGTCCCAGTTATGGTCTGGTCGCATCCGGCGGACCGTCGGAAGCCACTGGTTCATAGTTGATTGTAGCCGTCGGCCATAAGCCGCCTTTTGTATCGCGGTCATTTTCGCCAGGGCTTCGGGCCTGCGCTCCCGGATACCAGGATTGCCTGGCAGTCGCCCCTTGGATCGCGCAGCGATGATGCCGGCCTTTGTCCGCTCCGAAATAAGCGCACGCTCGAGCTGGGCAACGGCACCGAGTACCTGTAGCGAAAACATGCCCTGTGGCGTCGACGTGTCGATTGGATCTCGGAGAGATCGGAAATGCGCGCCCTTCTCAGTCAGATCCTCGATCACCTGAAGAAGATGGCTGACCGAGCGCGCAAGGCGATCGAGACGCACGACGACCAGGACATCGCCGGCGCCGATGTCGCTCATCAACCGCAGTAGGGCCGGGCGAGCTCTCGACGCACCGGATCCATGTTCCTGAACGACGACGTCACAACCGGCCGATCGCAGCTCAATCTCCTGCGCTTCCGTCGCTTGTTCGTCCGTCGACACGCGCGCGTAGCCGACTTGCCGGCCTCTTGGTCGTCCGGAGCGTCGATCTTGCGCTTCACGGGCCATTTGCGGCGTCTCTCAGTATGGGAAATTGGCGTTTGTACAAACACCGAAGATATCAACAAACGATCGTTTGTAAACGTCTCTAGCCGCCCTTTACATCGCTCCTGCCGCTTCGATGAGCCGGTAAATCAACGTTTTCCGGCATCCTGAGCGTCCCAGGGCGTAGCGCTGTACAGTCCCGATATGAGGTCATTATCGATAGTGTTTTTTCTTCCCGAAGAAACACGACGTAAGTCCAGTGATAACCTCACTAGCTTGACTAATGCGAATCAGCCATCATGAAAACAATGGCTTACGACATCAGCGACTTGTCCCTGAACACCCTGATCGGGCCGGTTGCCCGCGCGACCGAGGTTTTGGTCCGCCTCGACGAGCGGGTCGCCCGCTCTCCCGTCCGCGACGGCTTTGTCGAGCGCCAGCATTTTGCCGACGCGGCTTCCGCGCTCTGGCTTGAGGGCGAACTCGTCCACCTCGAGGACCTCGTGCTGCACGACGCCCACATGGACATTCGCACACCGACCCACGAACTCACCCGGGCGCACGCGGTGCTGCGAACCCGCCGGCGGATTTTTGCGCAGAAGCCGGACTGGGCGCTCAGCCGCGACGGGTTTTTGGCGCTGACCGGCCGCGGCGGCGCCATGCCGGCCTCGGGGCCAAAAAGCCGGGACGGGGAGGGGGCTGGAAGCAGCACCGTTAAAGCCGACGGTCGCGATGACGCCGAGGCCGACCTGCTGGCCGAAGAATTTGCCGAGATCGATGCCGTCCTGGCGCGCTCATCCAGGATTCTGAATGGCGCCAACGTGCCGGCGAAAGCGGCGCCCCCGGACGACCGGCCGGAGGCTCAAAACGGCCTGATCTACGATCTCGACTGGGACGAAGAAGAACGGCTGGCCGAATGGCAGGTTGTTGTCGCCGACACGCGGGAGTGGCCGTCGGTGCTGCGCGCCGCAATCCTGCTCGAGGCCTGGTCGGACATCGAGGTGCTGCAGCATGCCGCCTGGCTCGGGCCGCTGCTCGTGGCCGCACTGCTGCGACAGGAAGGTCTCGCCGCCAACCATCTCGCTTGCCTGCATCTCGGCGCCAAAAACATTCCGCGCGAGCGGCGGCGGGCGCGCAATCGCGGCGATCGGCTGCTCGCCTTGCTCGATGCCATTCACGACGCAGCGCTGGCTGGCCTGAAGGAACACGATCGGCTGGTACTGGCAAAAAGTCAGATGGAGCGGCGGCTGCGCGACCGCCGCGCCAGTTCGAAACTGCCCGACCTGGTCGAGCTGGTGCTGTCGCGGCGGCTCGTCTCGACGGGCATGATCCAGGAGCGGCTAAAAGTGACAAAACAGGGGGCGCTCAACCTGGTCGGCGAGCTCGGCCTGCGCGAGATGACGGGCAGGGGAAGGTTTCGCGCCTGGGGAGTAGTCTGAAGCGAGGATCGAGAGGTTGCAGCCCGTGTGTGGGCAATGACAAGGGACTAAGCTACCGACAATGCAAGATTATCAATCGTTATGCATAAGCGACAGGCTGTGCGTTTTGACGTGAAATTTATGGCAAAAAGCGCACGGGCACTTTACCCTCGAATTCATGATTCGCCTCGATCCCGCGACCGCCAGCCCCACCGCGCCGCCGACCGTCCCGGCCTGGGCGCTCGCCGCTGGCGGCGCGCCGAGCGACGCCGGCGCCGCCTTCCAGGCCGGCGCCGCCCTGAGCGCGCTCGACAGCCTCGCCCGGGGACAGCCTGCCTGGCCCGGGGCCTGGCGGCAGCGGCTGGCGCTTCGCTGTGCCGCCGCCAGCATGCGGCTCGCCGGCCGCTCAGAAGATGAGGCCGCCCTGCGCGACGCCTGGTACCTGCGCCCGGCCGGCGCCGAACCCGGCCCCGCCGGCGCCATCTTTGGCGCCTGGCGGCAGTTTTCCGTGCAGCCGCTCGTTGCCAACGCCGATCGTTTGGAAAAGATCGTCGAGATGCTCGGACTCCACTTGCATGGCGCGGCGCTGGCCACGCTTTGCGTGGAGGTCAATACCCTAGCGGAGTCGCAGCGGCCGGCGCCATTCGCCGCCGCGGCGATCGCCACTTACGTGGTCACCGTGCGACCGGATTGCGAGCTTCTTGCGTGGTGGCTGGCCGACCTGGTGCTGGCGCAAAGCCTGCGCTGGCCGCGGCCGCTGCCGCTGCTGATGGCGCAGGCCTTTGGTCCGGCTTTTCGCCGCGATGCCGGCGGCCGCATCCGACCCGGGGACGAGAATTTTGAGCGGGCGGTTTGCGTCGCGCTTGTTGCGGCCGCGGCCGGCGCCTGCCGGTTGGCCGCCGATGTGTCGCGTCGTGCGGAGCGGCTCATCGCCGTCACACCGCAGCTCAGGGCAAAGGGGGCGGGCGATGTGATCCAAACACTGCTCAATGAAGACGCCGTCTCCGGCTCGCTGTCGACAAAAAACCTGTCGCGCTTTGCGGCGCGGCGCCTGTTCGACCGGCTGCAACAACTGGATGCCGTGCGCGAGCTCTCCGGCCGCCCCACATTCCGGCTGTTCGGGCTGTAGAGATGAGCGAAGCGTCTGCCCGCCGGAAGCCAAACGTTCAGCCGGCTTTGCTGGATACCGAGCTGGAACATCTGCCGGCCGAGCTGCGCTGGCGCGAGTGGATGGGCCGCGTCGAAGCGGTGATTTTTTCCGCCAGCGAACCGGTGACACGCAGTGTCCTCGCGCGGGTGGTGGGAAAAAACTGCAATATCGAGCTGATCATCGACGACATCCGCGCCCAGCTCGCCGGCCGCCCCTACGAGCTGGTCGCGGTCGCCGGCGGCTGGCAGCACCGGACCAAAAAGGTTTTTGGCGACGCCATCCGCGCCGCCTTCGGTACCGCGGCGAGCGAGGGGGCAAAAGAACTGTCGCAGGCGGAGGCGCTGGTTTTGATGTGTATCGCCTATTTTCAGCCGATCACCCGTGGCGAGCTGTCGGGCTTCTTCGGCAAGGAGGTGTCGCGCGACCTGATTGGCGTGCTGCGCGCGCAGGAGCTGATCGCCTCGGGGCCGCGCAGCCCGCAGCCGGGAGCGCCCTATACCTATGTGACGACCAATTTTCTGTCGCAGTTCGGGCTCGACACGCTGCGCCAGCTGCCGGATTTCGAGGCGCTCGAGGACGCCGGGCTGCTGTCGAAGGAGAAGCTGCTCGCCGGTAACATCATCCCAGGGTTCGCAGATATCGACGATGATGGCGCCAGCGCCGCGCTCGACGAATAGAGGACCCCATCACGGCGGGACAATCCACGCGATCTCGCCGCTCGTCGGATAACAGATTGCGCCACGCACGGCGTCCGGTCTCGCCGCCTGGGGTCCTTCGCTAGACGGAAGGGAGGGGCGGCACGCGTCCGCATGTCGATGAAGGTCACGCAAGATTGCAGTTTTTTGGAAAACTGACGGTATTGGAGCTGGCAAGGCTGGATCGCTCGGTGGTTGCGACCATGCGCGACGTCCCAGAAATAGCGGAGTCAAAGGAGAGCTCATCGAAGCTGCGAAGGCTGAAGGGCATGCGCTGCAGGTCCTTGAAATGGGCGTCGCCGACGAGGGATCGGTCAATTCGGCGATCGACTATGTGATCAAGCAGCACAAGCGCCCTCGGTACGTTGAATATGATCCGATAGGGGACGAGATGATGAGCATACTGTACCAGTGTCACCGCAATTGGCGGCCGCAGCGGAACCGCATGGCGCGCCCCGTAGGCAGGGCGCGCTCGACCTGATCGGCGCGTTTGGGCTGCGCGAAATGACGGGCAGGGGACGATATAAGGGCTGAGGGATCGCATAATTGGACTCAATCTCAGCGCATTGATCGTCCAGAGCGCGATTGCGATACTGTCGGGAACCGGCAGCATAATGTGCAAATTATAAGTGGACCATTTGTCGATGAGGCTCGGCATGCTGGTCTGTTAAGGAAATCTGCCTATAAACTGGCCGCGGGCGCTGATTTGCCATGGTCGTGTCGGTGGGGGTACGGGAAGGTAATTGCGATGGCATCGGCACAACAATTGATAGGGCTTGTGAAGAGCCACGCCGAGGGCGACGAGAAGCGCTTCTTCGACCTTGCGATGCAGCTAGCGGTCGCCGAGGAACAGAAAGGGCATGGGCGATTGGCTGAGCAATTGCGGCAATGGGCCGAGGCGGGTCAGCAGCCGGAAAAGCCAACGCGCGTTGTACCCACCCCGATCGTTGCACCGCGCGGCGACCTGGCCGGATTTCTTAGCGCCAGCTATCCGACGACACGGCTCAACGACCTGATTTTGCCGGTCCACATCGCCGATGAGCTGACCCACATCGTTACCGAAACCCGCATGACCGAGAGGCTTGAGGAAAAGGGCCTGCGACCACGCCGTCGGCTGCTCCTCGCCGGTCCACCCGGAACGGGAAAGACCCTGACTGCCGAGGCGCTCGCCGGGGAACTGAAGTTTCCGCTGTTCACGGTCCTCCTTCACGGCCTGATCACGAAGTTTATGGGTGAGACCGCTCAGAAGCTGCGGTTGATTTTCGACGCGATCCGTACCAATCGTGGCGTTTATCTGTTCGACGAAATCGACGCACTGGCCGCATCACGCGGATCTGACAACGACATTGGGGAGGCTCGGCGAATCCTGAACTCGTTCCTGCAATTCCTGGACGAAAACACGGGGCCATCGATCGTCGTGGCAACGACAAACCTGCCGGAAATCCTGGACCGAGCGATCCTGCGCCGCTTCGACCTGGTGCTCCCTTACCAATTGCCAGATGCCGAAGCGATCGGAAAGGCGATGCGCAGGCGGCTGCGCGGGTTCGGCGTCGAAGCTGTAAACTGGAACGATGTAGTGCAACATGCGGACGGACTGTCGACGGCCGATGTGGTGGCTGCAGGGGAGGATGCCGCAAGACGGGCGGTCCTGGGAAATTCGAACGAGATCAGGACGGCTGCCATCGTCGCGTCCCTAGAGCGCCGCCGGTCGCTGCACAGCATAGGGGCCGGAACGCATGCCCAGGGACCGAAGGCACTTCATACTCAACGAAATCTCCGCCGCAAACCCGTTCAGGCCAAAGGGCGGCGGGTCGGCAAAGCATCCAAGTAACGTCGCCAACAGGGCAGCGCACGCCCAGTCGCTTCTCAATGCTCTGGATCATCTGCCCGACGTGAGCGCCGCTTCGCTTCCAGGTGTCTATCTGGAGGTCGAGGGCAGGGCGGGCGAACCGATGGTCACGTCAGGCCTCAACGCCAGCGATCTGACGCTTCTCCGCAGCGAGCCGCCGCGGCCCGCAGCAAATCAACCCGGGCGCGCGACCGTCTTCGCAACAGAAGACGGCGTCGCAAAACTACGGCGGAAGGTCGAGGATTTCGCTGCGAAGGACAGGAAATCCGGCCGGCCATACAATGCCGACCTGATTCAAAGCATCGGCGCCATCGTCGAGGCCGGCTTGCGAGCCTTGTGGCGCAGTCCGCCTCAACGATTTCCAGATCAGAATGGAGCTGTGCCGTGGGAGGTCTGGCTCGACAAGACGCAGGCGGAATCGTTCATCGCCGACGCGCCAGAGCTCGGTGTTGCGATCGGCGGCGATCGGCTCGAATTTCCAGAAGACCTGGTGGTCATAACCACAGCCACACGTGACGCGCTCGCGTTGGCGGTGCGGCGTCTTGCCGGCGTACGCGCTCTGGCCGCGCCCACCGTCACGGCCGACTATTTTGATGCGATGGACCCGGACGAGCAGGCCGAGTGGGTCGACAGTCTCCTTGGCCGGACGACCTATGAGGCAATCGATGACCCGAATTATGTGACCCTGCTCGATCGAGGTGTCAGCCGCTCACATCCGCTGATCGAACCAGCCCTTGCCGTAGCGGATAGGCACGCCGCAAATCCCGCTTGGGGGATCGAGGATATAATCGGCCATGGCACACAGCTGGGCGGGCTATCCCTGTTCGGCGATCTGACGCCGGCGCTTCAGTCCATGCTGCCGATCCAGCTTCGCCATCGCCTGGAATCGGCAAAGATCATCCCCGATGCAGGTCACAATCCTCATCACCTTCTCGGGGCAATGACGCGGGCCGGCGTTAACGCTGCTGAGACGGCAGGCGTTCGACGCCGGACATTTGCTCTTGCCAGCACGACCGAGGACGACTCCCCACATGACGGTGCCCCGACATCGTGGTCGAGCGAACTGGATCAGCTTACGGCTGGCGTGTCGGGACACGTCGCGACGCCTCGTCTGCTTCTCGTGTCGGCTGGAAACAGCGACCAGAACAGATTTGGTAACAACGACTATCTCGCTGCCTCCGATCATCCCGACAATGAGGTCGAGTCGCCGGCGCAGGCATGGAATCCGATCTGCATCGGCGCCTACACGGAAAAGGACGTCCTCCCGGGTGGTGAGCCCGGTACTCCCCTTGCGGTGGTGGGTGACCTTGCGCCATCTTCGAGAACCGCAAGCTGGTCCTCGCACTGGCCGATAAAGCCGGACGTGGTGATGGAAGGCGGCAACTGGGTCGTCAACGGTCCGCCGCCCCCGATGAAGCATTCCGCTCTTTCATTGCTCACAACCGATCATCGATACCCGCTGCGGGCCTTCACGACTGTGGGCGAGACGAGCGCCGCGACTGCACTTGCTGCCAGGGCAATTACCGAATTGTGGTCGGACTATCCAGAGCTCTGGCCGGAGACGATCCGTGCCCTCTTCGTTTCCTCGGCAAGATGGAATGCCCAGATGCGGTCGCATCTGCCTGTAAATCCCGGCAAAGGCCACTACGGTCCGCTCTTCAAACGCTATGGCTACGGCGTGCCGGACATGGAGCGCGCCCGGCGCAGCGCCTCCAACGCCCTGACGTTGATCGTCCAAGACTGGATCACGCCCTATCGTGAGAGCGATTCAGGCGGCGCGGATCACGTGCACAACGAGATGCGGTTGTTCGAGCTGCCGTGGCCGGTCGAGGCCTTGCGTGCGTTGATCGCTCATCCCGTTACCTTGAGAGTCGCCCTCAGCACCTTCATTGCGCCGAACCCATCCGAGCCGGCCCGAGGCTCCAAGTTTCGCTACGCATCTCACAATCTGCGTTTCAAGCTGAACCGGCCCAATGAGGACAGGGCCGCGTTCATTGCTCGTATCAGCAAGGTCGAAGAGGAACCCGAGGGGCCGGCCATCGACGAAAATGATGGCTGGACGTTCGGTCGCAATCGCCGCGACGTCGGCTCGCTGCAGATCGACGAGCTGACCTGTCCGGCTTCCGATCTCGCCCGTCGCAACTTGCTAGCCGTCCACCCAGTGGCGGGATGGTGGAAGACGCGAGCTATCCCGGATCCCAATGAGAGGTCGGTTCGATTCGCTTTGATCGTCGAAATCGATGCGAGCGAGATCAACGCCGAACTTTATGCCGAGGTACAGGCTGCGATAGAAGCTTCCAACGTCGCCCAGGCCGCTGTGTAGTCGGACGCCTGTTCCGCGATGGACGCCGGTGTCTCCAAAAGGTGAAGATTGCCCGCGGACGTCGGATTGTCACCATTGCCGCCAGCGCGGTGATGGCCAACCGGCCCTCACAGCTTTTGGCAAACGGGTGGCTTGCATTGTGTAATGATGCGCATTACACCATGACAATGGATAGAGCGATCAGACAGTGGGCCGACCAGCTAGCCCCCCACATCTACCCCGGCCTTCCGAACGCGGGACCGCTTTCAGTGGAGCATCGCGTTCGTTCAGCCCTCCAACCGGACGAGCCGGCCACGTCTGCGCTCATCCTGGACGCTTCTGCCCGCCGTGCCCAGATCGACTGGATTGGCACCGATATCGTCTCGTCACTCCGGGGCAATCTAACGTCCTGGCTTGATCGGGACGCCCCAGCACCGTCGCAGCGACAGTTCTGGAAGCTCTTCGACATCATTCGACAAACGGACGACCTCAGGTCGGCCGGACCGTCGTTCTGTTTCACACAATTCGTCCAGTCGTCCATCGATAGCGCCAAGCCCGAGGACTCGTTCCCGAGCGCCGCGGAAATCCTGACACGCATCGCTGCGATCGACATCGACAGGCTGTTTGTAATCGATGGACAACACCGGTCGCGCACATCCGTCGGGCTGGTGGAAGAAGCGCTTTCCCAACGTGCCATTCGCGAGATCTTTCAAACGCTGCTCACGAGAATCGATGAGTTCCCTGAGTATCCGAGCACTTCCCTGCTCACCGACATACGCTGTTCCCTGACACAGGAAATTGCGAGCCGGATCCGGATCAAATGGAAGTACAGACCGGCCGGTGTGCTCCTCTTGGCATCGCCTCAAACTCGCGAATGGGTGCTGACGTTTCAGCTGCGTACCGGCACACCTCCTCCAGCCTCCATCGATCGACGCCCGGGCGCCGATCGGGTGCCCGCGGCTTTTGTCACGGCCCCCCGGAGGTTGGAACATGGAACGCTTCGCAGACGAAGTTACGGAAGAAATCTACTGGACGCGGTTCGCACCGCATCTCGATCAGCATCTTTCAGTGAAGGCGCACAAGATTCTGGGGCCGCTCGTGGCCGCACGCGGCTTGCAGGACGTTGGAATCTTCGGACCTATCCTGCGCTTCAAGAATGCGCCCGGGCGGCTGGGTGTCGAGGTCGAAGGCAAATGGTATCTTACTTTTGTTTGGGTCGAGGGGGAGGGGCCATTCGAAATCAAATTCGAGAGGCACTGACCGAATGGAGGGTCGGTGCATGACGATCCAGCAGAGTCGCTACGTGCCAGCGCCTCCGGTAGCACCGGGCGAGGTTCTTCGTGACCAACTTCTTGGTCCGCTTGGCATTACCCAAGACAAACTGGCGTCGGCACTCCAGGTCTCGCGGTTTTCAGTGAACCAGATCATCAACGGACGCAGGGCGATAACGGCTGAGATGGCGTTGCGTCTGGCCCAGGTAACCAGCACCACCGCGCAGTTCTGGCTGAATTTGCAACGTGATGTGGATGTCTATCAAGCGCATTCGAAGCTCCGGAAGGTGCTTCCGACCCTGAATGTTTTGCGCAAACCGCAGTCTGAAAGTGAACTCATTGTCGACTTTCAAGGCGAGTAGCCACCCCTCGGGGGATCCGCCGGCGGATCTGATTTGTACAGGCCTGTTTTCGGTGAACTTGAGTAAGAGAGGTGACCGGGCGCGGGAATGTTCTGACCACCTGGCCCGGCGCGCTGTCGGAAGAAGAGCGGCTACAGTGGTTCCGGCGCGCTTGATGCACCTCCCCGGCGAAACTCCGGTAGCGTTGCCTTGGCCAGGGCATAGATGGCCCCCATACCGATAAGTGGGTTCATTCCCCGGTCGGCCCAGTCTACTAGGGCCTCGAGCACCAGCATGTTTATGGGCGCCTCGTCTCCAGCCAGGTCGATGATGTCGAAATCCGGCAGGATACATTCTCGCTTAGATGCGGCTGAATCGCCTCTGCCAGCTGCCGATAACTCTCATCGCCTTGGTTGGGCGCCACGGCGACGACAGCGCCGGCGATCTCAGCGCTGTGTTTCGACAGCGGACATTTGACGCATAAGACGAGATGCCCGTGTGCGTCAACGGATCGCCGCAAAGGCAACTGGCACGTCAAGGTCATTCTGCTCTTTTCGGAACTCTCGTACTGACGCAGAAATCCGGAAAGCAAGTTGTAGGTGAAGCACCTCCTTGCCAATCCTAGATTGATTCATCAATGAAATGAGTACGCATCCGGTGAAGACCGCAGACGTGCGCATCCGGCAGCCAGGAGAACCTGAGCACCGGAGTGCTGGGGTCAAGCTTTCTTTGGGGAGACGCGATGATAT